>PLCK01000249.1 GCA_003134755.1 Actinomycetota bacterium
TCGACCGGCCCCGGCCAGGTCGGCGAGGGTGCAATCGACGACGGCGGCGGGACGTCGTCCGGCGCGCCCGACGACGGTGCCGGGACGACGACGACGCGAACACCCGGAACTATCGGCGCCGCTACGACGCCGGTCTCCATCCACGACAGGTCAGGTACCGCGCCGGTGAGCTGCGGGTCGAGGTGGCCCGGCTTGCCGACGGCGGTGGGATCGATCCGCAGGCTCAGCCACGGCTGGGCATCGGCGACCGACACATGCGCGACGTCTCCGGTGCTGCTGGTGTGCACCATGAATCCGTGCGCCAGCATCAGCACGACGTGCCCGGGTTCTGGCTCGACGAGGTCACCCGGCAGCAATGCGGTCGAGGGCTCGATCACGGCCCAAGCCGACGTGCGAATCGTGTCCGTGGTGGGCGCGTTCACGCCAGGCAGCGCGAGCGGGACGCCGGCCGCGGTGTACGCGCGGGTGACGAAGCTCGAGCAATCGGCCCAGCCGGCGAAGTTGCGCAACTCCTGGCTGTACGGAAGACCGAGACTGGCCAGCGCCCACTTGATCGCGAGCGCGGCCTGCGGCGTCGGTGCGGCGGCGGCCGAATCCGCGCAGAGCTTGGCCAGCCCGATCACAGCCGAACCGTCGCGCAGGGTGCGATCAGGTGCATCGGTCGGGCAGCCGACCGAGCTGTGTGGGTCGGGCCCGGGCAGGAACGCCAAGGCGAGTTCGGTGTTCACGAGCTCGTACTGCAGTTCGTTGGCGTGCAGTTGCTGCATCTGCGACTCGGCGAGGGACACGACGAGGTCCAGCTGCGCGGTTTCGAGCGCGAACTGCGCTTCGCGGGCAGACGCGAGCACCAGGTTGAGATCATCCGGCGGCCCGACCGCGCTCGATGAGCCAACGGGTGCCGGTGACGCGACCGTTGTAACGGGTGCCGCCGCGGCCGACGAGACAGCCGGAGTCGTGGGCGCATTCTGAGGCACGGGCGGGAGGTCCAGCACGGTCGACGCGACATCAATCGCAGCGCCGTCCGCAGTCAGAGTCAACGGGGGCGTCGGCATCGGTGGGGTGGCGGGAGGCGGGGCACCAATCGCCGACGCGCGCTCGCTCACCCGCGTCAGCGCGAGCTGGCCGGCTGTTACGTCGGCTGCCGCAACGGCAGCCCGATCGTCTGAGGCCCGCGCGCCCCCCCGGGCAGCGGTGAGCTCGGTCTGCAGCACGGCGACGTGCGCCAACAGGCCGGGCGCGTCCGAGGCGACCGCGTGCGCCGGCATCGGTGGGACCGCCGGCAAGACGATCGGCGCGGGATCGGCGACAAGCGGTGCCGGAATGACCGCGGCCACCCGATGAGGCACCGAGAGCTGCCGAATGGCGATCGCCTGGTGAGCGGCCGCTGGACCGGTCGTAAGTGCCAGGTTGAGACCGACGGCCAGCATCGCGACGGCCACCGCGCCCACGAGCAGAGCCACCGCAAGTGGTCGTAGCGCGGCCAACCGTGGGGCGGCGCAACGCCTCGACCCACGGGCATCCCGGCCTTTACGGCTGTGCGACCCCATCGGGCCGCACGTTATAGGCGCACTGGCCGAGCAAGCCCGGTCATGACAAGACCTTCACCGAGGCGCAATGGACTATTCATCCGGCCGAAAGATGGCCCACCCGATCGGTCAGCTCACCATGTGCTCGACACGGCGGTTCAGGGCATCGAGAGTTGCCCGGATCGCCGCCTGGCGGACGTCCTCGCGCACGCCCGCGGCGCCATGCAGCTTCTCGCTGCCACTGCTGCTGAGCATGGTGACGGCGACAAGTACCGCGCGATCGCGGCCGCCGGCCGGGGTCGACTCGACGAGATCGAGCTCGAAGCGGGCCCGACCGCTCAAGAGTTCTTCGACGGCGCGCAGCGTCGCGGTGGCCACCGCCCGCTGGACGCCGGTCTGGGTGGCTGTTCCTTCGGCCCGACCCATCGCCGACTTCTCTCCGACGGACAGCGTCACCTCAGCTGCTACCTGGAGGCCCGAGGAGATGATGTGCATGCGCCTGATGGCCGGCCGGAACCGATCGTCCTGGTCGTCGTCAGCCTCGATGTCGGGGTCGTCGGCCTCGGTCTGCATGTCCTCGACGAGCTGGACGCGTTCGGCGTCGACGCCGAGTCCGAACCTCTCGCGCAACAGCCGGCCAACGGCGCTCGCGACCTCGACCTCGTCGACTCCTGGGGCCAGGCCGAGCCTGAGCAGGCCGAGACCGATGCCCTCGCCGTCCGGCTCGACGTCCGCATCGGCCACCCCCGGAACCTCGCGCAGCGCCGCGACGATGTCGCGGTGATCGCTGACGCTCACGATGGCTCCAAGAATGCAAATGCGTAGGACGGCGCGGGCGCACCAATCCTCTTCCGCTGAAGTCGGCGTATCCACGCCGCCGCTTGAGTGTTTACGCCGAACGGCGAGCCCTGGCGGCCTTCTTCTCCGGGGCCGCGGCGGCGGCCTTTCGGGCCTGAGCCGCGGCCGCCGGCTTCGCCGGCGCGGGAGCGGCCGTCTGGCCCGCGGCCGTCTTGCCCGCGGCCTTCTTGGTTGCTGTTGCTTTCGTCGCCGCCGCTTTCGTCGCCGCGGTCGCCTTCTTGGTCGCAGCGGGGGCCTTGCCAGCCGCGGCCTTTTGGCCCCCACGATTGGCCTTCGCCGCGTCGATACTCGCCTGCAGCGCGGCCACCAGGTCGACGACCTTGCCCGACGTCGCGCTTTCCGCTGTGTCGGGCGCGGGTACCAGGTCGCGGCCCTCGATCTTCGCGTCGACGACGGATTCGAGCGCGGCCCGGTACTGGTCGGTGAACTCAGACGGGTCGAAGTCACCCGACAACGACTCGACNNCGACGAGGGAGGCGGCCATCGCCATCTCCTGCGGCCGCACCTCGACGGTCTCGTCGAGGAACCCGAAATCGGCCTTACGGATCTCGTCAGGCCACAGCATCGTCTCGAGGGTCAGAACGCCTTCGCGGACCCGAAGCGTCGCCAGCGCCTCGCGCCGGCGCAGCGCCACCTTCACGACGGCCACCCGGCCCGATTCCTCGAGCGTGTCCCGCAGCAACACGTAGGCCTTCGTGGCCTTGGGGTCGGGTTCGAGGTAGTAGCTCTTGTTGAAATAGATCGGGTCGACCTGGTCGAGCGGCACGAACTGCAAGACGTCGATCTCACGGCTGCTCGTCAGCGGCAGTTCGGCAAGATCGTCATCTGTCAGCACGACCATGTCGCCGTCGGGTAGTTCGTATCCCTTGGCGATGTCGTTGTAGGCGATCTCGTTTCCGCAGATCGAGCAGACTCTCTTGTACTTGATCCGGCCGCCGTCCTCGCGATGCACTTGGTGGAAGGCGACGTCCTTCTCCTCAGTAGCGGAGTACAGCTTGACCGAGATACTCACCAAGCCGAACGAGATCGACCCTTTCCAAATGCTGCGCATGAGCCTTCCTTCGTCCGGGGAGCAATAGACCGTGCCTTCCAAGACCTCAACCACGAGCGGGCCGCCCCCTGACCCGGCGTCCGGCAAGACGAGCGTGCAGGTGGGCGAACGTCGGCTCGTGATATCGAACCTAGGGAAGATCCTCTACCCCGAGACCGGGTTCACCAAAGGGGAGGTGCTGGATTACTACGCCCGTATCGCCCCGGTCCTGCTCCCACACCTCGCGGGCCGGCCGCTGACCCGCAAGCGCTATCCGAACGGGGTCGCAGGCCCATTCTTCTTCGAGAAGAACGCGCCGCGAGGCACGCCAGAGTGGGTTCGGACCGTGAACCTGCCCGTCCCGGGCAGCACGATGAACCGCGAAACCATCGACTTCGTCATCGTCGACGAACTCGCCGCCCTGATCTGGACGGCGAATCTCGCCTCGCTCGAACTGCACGTGCCGCAGTGGAAGGTGGGGCCTCGGGGCGGCGTCCAGGATGCGGACCTGCTCGTGCTCGACCTCGACCCTGGCCCGCCCGCGACCATCGTCGAGTGCTGCGAGGTCGCGTTGCTCCTTCAAGAGGTCCTGGAGTCCGACGGCCTGCGCGGTTATCCGAAGACGAGCGGATCGAAGGGCATGCAGATCTATGCACCGCTGCGGCCGACTCCGGCGGCCAACACCAGCGCCTACGCCAAGTCGCTGGCGCAGCGGCTGGAGAAACGTCGTCCCGATCTCGTCGTCTCGGACATGACGAAGGCACTTCGGCACGGAAAGGTCCTCGTCGACTGGAGCCAGAACGCGGCCGCCAAGACGACCGTGGCGCCTTACTCGCTGCGCGCCCGCCCGCAGCCGACCGTGTCGACCCCGATCACCTGGGATGAGGTGGCCAGCTGCCGGTCGCCCGAAGACTTGACGTTCCTTCCTCCTGACGTGATCGAACGCACCGACCAGGACGGCGATCTGCTGGCCGACCTGGTGTCGCTGGCCGCTGATGAACGTCCTGCCCTGCCCTAGTTGGAGGTAACGATGACGATCCCCAATCTCGAACCCACTGACATCGAGACCCCGGTCGACGACGCGGCCGAGCAACGCACCGATGTCGATCCCGAAGCCGCCTCTGACCTGGCGCCGAGCGAGCTGGCGGAGGCTTTGGAGAGCTGGGACGCCGAGGCCACCGATCCCTCCGACGAGCGGGTGGTCGCCCTCGACGACGACGACTACCGCTAGGTTCGATGTGTTGGCGTGGACCGGCAGTACTGACGACTCAGGCGGAGGATGACCGTGGAGGTCAAGATCGGTGTGCAGTACGCGGCGCGCGAGATCGTCCTCGAAAGCAGCCAGACGCCAGATGCTGTTGCAGAACTCGTGACAACAGCCCTGAAGACCGGCGGCCTGCTCGTGCTTACCGACGAGAAGGGCCGTCGGGTGATGGTGCCGGTCGAGAAGCTGGCCTACGTCGAGATCGGTGAGTCGCTCGAGCGGCGCGTCGGCTTCGGCGCGATGTAGTCCGCCGGCACCTCGAGAGACCGCCCGAACGCAGTAGCAATAAAGCCGAGCAGTACTACAACAACTGAGTAGTACTCCAACTGAACTGAGTAGTACTCCATCCGAACTGAGTAGTACTACAACAACTGAGTAGTACTCCAACCGAACTGAGTAGTACTCCAACCGAACTGAGTAGTACTACGGTGTGGCGGCGCTCGCTTGGCGCCGAAGATCATTGCATGTCGATCTCACTGAGTTCCCCCAAGATGCTCGCCGTCCGGCCGGTGCTGTCGGTGGCCCGGACGGGCAAGCGTGCGTCGCGCACCAGCCTTCGCCGCTACCGGTCCGCGGCCCGCCACGGCGCCCGTGTGACGAGCCGCTTCAGCGCACCATCGGCGGCGTTGGCGGCACTTCGCGCCGTGCGCCAGGTACCCGCCTATGCGGCGTTCGTGGCCGAGCGCGGCGGGCTGCCACGCGACACCGACCTGCACCGCTGGATCGCCGCATTGCCGATCACAGACAAGCGCAACTACATCGACCGGTATCCGATCGACGAGCGGTGCAGAGGTGGCCTGGTCCCGTTCGGAGCAGCTGAACTCGATGAGTCGTCAGGATCCTCCGGCAAGCCCTACACGTGGGTTCGCGGGGAGGCGGAGTTGCTCGAGATCCACCGCACGATGGCGATACTCGCGCAGCACCTCCTCGACGACGGCGGTCCGCATCGGCGTCCACTCGTCACGCTCAACGGGTTCTCGATGGGCGCGTGGGCCACCGGCACCAACGTCTCCGCCTCGCTGAAGCGGCTCGGCGTCGTGAAGTCGACCGGCCCGGACACCGAGAAGATGCTCAGCGCCATGCAGTTGCTCGGACCTGGCCGGATCTACGTGATCGCCGGATACCCACCCTTCCTGCGCAGGTTGCTCGATGCCGCCCGCGAACAGAATTTCGACCTCGCCCCTTACACGATGTACGGCGTCGTCGGCGGCGAAGGCATGAGCGAGGCATTGCGCGACCGGCTCGAGCGCACGTTCAGCTGCGTCTATTCGGCCTACGGCGCGAGTGACCTCGACATCGGGGTGGCCGCCGAGACTCCGCTGTCGATCGAGGTACGCCGGATGGCCGCACTGCACCCAGAACTTGCGATCGAACTGTTCGGTACGACGACCAGGTTGCCGATGGTGTTCCAGTACGACCCGAGCGACTACTACGTCGAAACCGTGAGCGGCGAACTCGTCGTGACCGTCAGCCGGCCAGCACTCGTGTCGCCGCGCATCCGCTACAACGTGCACGACGCCGGCGGCACCTTGACCTACGACGACGTCGTCGCCACCTGCAAGCGGCTCGGCCTCGACCCGCTGTCGGCCGCGTATGCGCGGCATCCGTTCCGGCCCTTCGAGCTGCCGTTTCTCTACGTCCACGGCCGGGCCGATTCGACGATTTCCTTCATGGGCGCGAACATCTACCCCGAGGACGTCGAACAAGCACTTGGCGAGAGCCCGGACGCCGACCTACTCGGCGCCTACGCGCTCTCGCTCATCGACGTCGATGCGGGCGAGGGCAGCGCCGACGCCGTCCGGCCCTGCGTGCATGTCGAGGTGCTCGACAGCAGGTTCAGCGGCGATGACGAGCTGCGCGACAGGTTGGTGTGCGCCGTCCGCGAGCGCCTGCTGGCCAACAGCGCCGATTACCGTAGCGCGGTCAACGAAGACCGAGCAGCCGCCGATATCCGGGTGTTCCTGCACACCGAGGGCACCGGACCCTTCGTCGCGAACGCCACCCGCATCAAACGTCGCTACATCGTCTGAGGAGCCGACCGTGCGAAATCCCGACCACGACGCAATTCTTACCGCGGCACTTCGGGCACCGTCAGCGCACAACGCGCAGCCATGGCGACTCGTCGTCGCCGAGCAGTGCTACGAACTGCACTACGACCATGCCGACTATCTGCCTTTCGACCCCGATGACCGCGACGCCTACCTCTGCCTCGGTGCGTTCGTCGAGACCATGTCGCTCGCCGCCATGCGGCACCGGCACCGCGTCGAATTCGAACCGGTGTTCAGCCGGCACGGTTCAGATTTCTTTGTCGGTCGCATCACGCTACGAATGGCTGACGCCAATGAGCAGGTCGACGCCCTGGCTGCAGCAACCGACCGGCACACAAACCGCTGCGAGTACGACACCACGCCACTCACAGCCGAACTGGTCGAAGAGCTGCACGCACTCGGCTGCGTCATGGTGCCACCGGCCGCGATGTCGCGGCTGGTGGCACGGGCCAGCGTGTGCGCATGGCGCGACCCCCGATTCGTTCGCGACCTGCGCGCCTGGTTCTCCCTCGACGCGGCAAGCCCGGCAGGCATGACGCCAGCCGGCCTCCCGCTTACGAAGGTCGAAACGCGCGCGCTGATGATGGCGCTCAAAGCCGGCCGGCTGCCGGCACCGCTGGCCAGCGTGTTTGCCTCGCGCGACGTCCGCTTGTTGCGGCGCGCGAACTCGGTCGCGGTACTCACGGCCGACGACCTGTCACCAGCCGCACTGTTCGATGCCGGCCGTCGCCTCCTGCGCTGCTGGACGGCGATCTGCGCCACCGGCTTCGCCTACCATCCGATCTCGATCGCGGTGGACCGCCCTGAAACTGCGCCTGACGTCGCACTCATCTGCGGCGCCCGGAACCCGGTAGCAGTCTTTCGCGTCGGTCATCCGACCCGGGTGGCGCCACGATCCAATCGGCGTCCGCTTTCAGCTGTCGTGCAACCGGCAATGGCCGAGCAGCTCGACGGTTAGGCCGAGAGGCCGAGCGCTGCCATCCGGGTCATGTGCGCATCGGTAATGCGATTGAACGTCCGCATGAGCTCGACGAGATCGGCGCCGGTGCCTGGCACTCCCCCGACCAGCAGGGTCACCAGGGCGTCTCGCTCGCTGCAGACGGCCTGGGCCTGCGCAAGCGCTTCGCCGACGATGCGGCGTCCCCACAGCGCGAGCCGGCCGGCGATCGTCGGGTCGGCGTCGATCGCCTGCCGAACCCGCTCGACCGCGAACTCCGCGTGGCCAGTATCGGCAAGCACTTCGAGGACGACGGCCCGCGCGGCCGGGTCGAGGAGCTGCGCGACCTCGCGGTAGAAGTCCGCCGCGATTCCGTCGCCGACGTAGGCCTTCACCAGGCTCTCCGCCCAGTCGCTCGGCGCCGTCTGCGCATGAAACGCCTCGAGCGGGACGACGAACGGTGCCATCGCCTTCTCGACACTGACCCCCATGCCGACAAGGTGCCGTTCGAGCAGTTGGTAGTGAGCGAACTCGGTGGTGGCGAGGCCCGCCAGCGCAGCCTTGTCCTCGAGAGTCGGCGCCATCCGGGCGTCATAAGCGAGCCGCTCGAACGCCACCAGCTCCGCATAGGCGAGGACACCGAGCAGGTCGGTCACTGCGTCGCGGTAGGTCGGATCGGCAAGCAGGTCGGCGGCAGAACCGTGCTCCGTGGGCGCAATGGCCCCGGGTCCGCCGATCGCGTGTTCCTCGCTCACGGCGGAAGCGTAGTGCTCATGCCGCCCGCACCGCGCGGTGTCCGGACCATCGCCCGCGTCTGGGCGACCGCCCGCGCGATAGACTCCAGTGACCAAGGGCTACCGCCCGGACCCCGCGAGCCCCGCTGCAGATGTTCGAGGAAATCTCGAGTACGTCTGTCAGCGCCCGCCTGACCGTCCGGACCGCAGGTTGGCCCCCTTTGAGAGGTTCTGTCCTGACCACCCTGACCACGTTTGCCGAACTCGGGATCGCGCCCGAGACCGCCGGCGCCCTCGAAGCCGTCGGCATCACGATCCCGTTTCCGGTGCAGGCGCTCGCGATTCCGCTCGCGCTCACCGGTACCGATCTCATCGGTCAGGCTCGTACCGGCACGGGGAAGACCCTCGCCTTCGGCGCCCCGCTGCTGCAGCTCATCGATTTCGTGGACGACCACAAGCCGCGAGCTCTGGTCGTCGTCCCGACCCGCGAACTGGCGATCCAGGTCGCGGCCGACCTGGTGGTCGCGGGCAAAGGCCTGAAGGCCCGGGTCCTCGCCGTCTACGGAGGCCGGTCGTACGAACCCCAGGTCGCAGCGCTCAAGGCCGGCATCGATGTGGTGTCCGGGACGCCGGGGCGACTGCTCGACCTCGCCCGGCAGGGCCACCTCGATCTGTCGGCCATTCAGGTGCTGGTCCTCGACGAAGCCGATGAGATGCTCGACCTCGGGTTCCTGCCCGACGTAGAACGGATCCTCGCGCTCACGCCGAGCAGTCGCCAGACGATGCTGTTCTCGGCCACCATGCCAGGCGAGGTCATCTCGCTTTCGCGCAAGTATCTGAAGCAGCCGACCCGGATCCGCGCCGAGGAGCCCGACGAGGGCCGCACCGTTCCCGAGACCGCCCAGTTCGTGTTCCGCGCACACTCGATGGACAAGCCCGAGGTGCTGGCCCGCATCCTGCAGGCTGACGGCCGCGGACTAGCCATGATCTTCTGCCACACCAAACGGCACTGCGATCGGCTGGCTGCCGATCTGATCGAGCGCGGTTTCGCGGCGGCCGCCGTGCACGGTGACCTCGGGCAAGGTCAACGTGAGCAGGCGTTGCGGGCGTTTCGCGCCGGCAAGGTCGACGTCCTCGTTGCAACCGACGTGGCCGCCCGCGGTATCGACGTNNCACCGCATCGGCCGCACCGGTCGGGCGGGCGCGTCGGGTGTTGCGGTAACCCTCGTCGACTGGGATGACCTCAATCGCTGGAAGTCGATCAACACGATCCTCGAACTCCCGTTCCCCGATCCGCCGGAGATCTACTCGACGTCCGCCGAACTGCACGAGCAGCTCGGCATCCCGCTCGGCGTGACCGGCGTCCTGCCACGCGCCGACCGAACCAGGGCCGGTCTCGACGCCGAAGTGCTCGAGGATCTCGGCGAGACGGGGCGGCCACGCCGAACCGGATCTGGAGCCGGCGGGGGTGCGGCGAGGTCTGGTGGTGGCCGGACCAGCGGCGCGCGGGCCGGTGGCGCGCGATCAGCTGGCGGCCGCACGGGAAGCGGCTCGGGTGGTGGTGTGGCCGCGGGTGCGCGCGGNNGCGTCGCAACCGGCGACAACGCGCCACGCCGGCGCCGGGCACGCGGCGGCCGCGGCCGCGGGCCGAACAGCAACGCGAACGCGGCGGGCGGCACGGGCGGCGCGTCCGCGGGCGCCGTGGGCGACGGCCCCCGGGCAGCAAGCGAGAACAGCTGAGTTTCACCCTCGTGCCCGGCCTCCATTGTTCAAGCCGGGCGGCTCGCTGACCGACGATCCAGTCGGGAACACGCGAGGAGGACCCGTGGTACTGAGGACTGTTGCCGGCCGTCGCACTGGCGAAACCGCCGATGACCTCGAGTCGTGGTTGGTTCAGCTTCAAGGCTGTCCCGACGTGACCCGGACGCAGATCACCGCGTGTACGAACCCCAGCCATGGCGACGAAGCGGCCACCTGGTTCTACGTCGAGGCCGACCCTGACGAGGCCGTCGCGCGGCACCGTTGCGTGAGCTGCGGCCAGAGCCAGCACGTCCTGGACTCCGAGGAGCACTGGAACTTCCCGCGCATGTGGGCCTGCCCGAGCTGCTCGCAGTCGATTGCCGAAGTCGGGGCCGGGCTGCACGTCGAACCGGTCGACCAGGTCAACTGGGTCGCGTTGGCGGCCCGCTGCGTCGACTGCGGAACGATCGATGGACTGACCGACTTCACGATGGACCCGATGCCGGCCGACGAGGTCTTGCGCCGCCTCTAGCAACGGCCCGCGTCAGCGAACGCGCTAGGCGAGCATCGGGTCTAGCGCGTCCTGGAAGTCTTGGGCGGTGAAGGGCTTGGCGATCAGAAACATTGCTCCGGCATCGATCGCGGCCGCGCGCATGTGCGGTGACGCTTCGGACGTGACGAACCCGAAAGGAATCGACCAACCGGCCCCGCGCAGGCAGGTCAACAACTCCAGACCGCTCATCTCTGGCATGTTCCAGTCGCAAAGGACGACATCCGGTGGCTCATCGGCCACCACCTCGAGCGCCTGCCGACCGTTGCTGGCCTCGACGAATTCGTGTTCGTCGTAGCCGGCCTCCCGGAGCGTGCGGGCGACGATCATGCGCATGGCTTTGCTGTCGTCGACGATCAGAATTCGCATGGCGAACCTAAGAGGCCTGCTGCCAAAGGCTCACAGTGAGTGGCTCCGCACGCCAGATGAGCTGCACGGTACGCACGACCTGAGCACCGGGAACCGACAACACGCCCTGGACCACCATGGGCAGCGACAGCAGCGACGGGCCGGGCAGCATGCTCTTTACGTTGCCACCGACCATATTCGCGATCTCACCGATCGCGTCGACCACTTCGACTTGCGTCACGTCGCCGGGCGCGATCGAGAACAGCGCGGCGGCGGCGTCACGCGCGGCGGGCGGGGAGCACTGCAACATGATCGAACCGGTGTACGCACCGGACAGATGGACGCACCCGGTGATCTGCTCACCAGTGGGCGGGTCGCCGCCCGCGACGAGCCCTGCCGGGTCGCCGTCGAGGAACGACGTCCAGACTTCGCGCGTGATGACCTCGAGGTCATCGGCGCTCGGGATGTAGGTCACTGTGGGTCCGCCTCTGTACGCGTTAGTAGGCGAGAACGCCGAGGAGCGCGAGCTTGTCGGCGATCGCGTCGGGGGTGAAGGGCTTGATGACGTACTCATGGGCTCCGGCCGCGAGTGCGCGCACGATCTGCGACTGCTCGCTCTCGGTCGTCACCATCATGAGAGTGATCTGGCGCCACTTCTCTTCACGGCGGACGGCGTTGACGAACGCCAGCCCGTCCATGACAGGCATGTTCCAGTCGACGAGGGCAATCTCGGGCATCGCGCCGCTCTGGAGGCGGGCGATCGCCTCGGCGCCGTTGGGCGCCTCGACGACGTCGAAGCCGAGCGACCGCATGATCCGTCCAAGGATCAGGCGCATCGCGCTCGAGTCGTCGATCACCATGGCCAGCAACGGACCGCACCTTCCCTCGTCATCAGCGGCTCGCGAGTCGAGCCGGTCTTCTGGTTGATCGCCTGTTCGTCCTTCGTGGTGCCCGCGCAATGGGTCCTACGCATCTTCATCGGCGTCCCTGCGAACTAATTGAGTTGTTGGTCGACGCCTGAAACGGCCAGCCCACCGGAGGCGGCGGATGGCTGGCCGAAGCGACGCCGCGCACGGCCGACCCCGGAGTCGGCCCGAGAGTCGACCCAGGCCTCGGCAGGGCTGAAAGACCGGCACCGGCGACGGCCGCGGAGAGCCGGCTGGGCATCTGCATGGGCCGAGCGCCCTTGTGCCGGTAGGCGGTCGTCGAGCCCACCATGACGCGCTCGAACGCGTCGTCGAGGCCCAGCGTCGTCTCGGCGCCACCGAGGAACAGGTAGCCATCTGGGCGCAGAATCCGCCTGACCCGCTTCAACACCTCGACCTTGGTGGAAGGCCTGAAGTAGATGAGCACGTTGCGAAGGAAGATCACGTCCATCTGCGGTATATCGAAGGCCTCGGCCAGATTGAGCTGCTTGAACCTGACGATGCCGCGGACCGCCGGCACCACCCGCCAGTCCGTCTCGGCCCGCTCGAAGTGGCGGACCAGCATGGCGACAGGCAATCCCCGGTTCACTTCGAGCTGCGAATACCTGGCCTGCCGGGCGCGTTCGAGCATCTCCTCGTTGAGGTCGGTCGCCAGTACCTCGACCTGCCAGTCCGGCGTCATCAGCGGATGGTCGACGATCGACATCGCGATGCTGTACGGCTCCTGCCCGCTCGAACAGGCCGCCGACCAGACGTTGAGGCGATGCGTGGCGCTGCGTTCCTTGCACAGATCCGGCAGGATCGCCTGCGAAAACGCGTTGAACGGGTCGCGGTCGCGGAAGAACGACGTCTCGTTCGTGGTCATCGCCTCGACGATCTGACGGCGCAGCGCGTCGTCGGGCCGGCTCTGCAACCGGGCCACGAGTGCTCCGACGTCGTCGAGGCCGATCTGGCGTGCCAACGGCATCAATCTGCTCTCGACGAGGTATTCCTTGCCTGGCGAGAGAACGATTGCGGCGTGCTGTTGCAAGAGGTCGCTGACGAACGTGAACGCGCCGGCGGTGATCGTCACGCGCCACCGCCCACGCGTCGGTTCGAGGCCAATACGCCCCTGGCCGGGTCGACAGCACGCGGCGCCGACGCCGGCAAGACCCGCCCGGAGGACGGCCGCGCATCGGGGATGACCGCGTTCCGCAACATCTCGGCAATGCGATCGAGCGGGACGATGTCGGTAGCCAGGCCAGCCGCGACGACCGATCCAGGCATCCCCCACACCACCGAGCTCGCTTCGTCCTGGACGACGACCCGACCGCCAACCGCCCGAATCCGGGCCGCGCCGCTCGCGCCGTCGTGGCCCATGCCCGTGAGCACGCAGGCGAGCACGCCGCCACCGTAGATGTCGGCAACAGAGCGGAACATGACATCGACAGATGGCCGGCAATAGTTCTCGGGGGGCTCCTGACCGAGAACGACCACGACCTCGGTGCCCTGGCGACGCACGGTGAGATGCCGGTCGCCCGGGGCCACGATGATGTGACCGGCTTGCACGACCTGGCCGTCAACCGCCTCGCTCACGGTGAGCGGGCAGCTGCGGTTGAGCCGCTCGGCGAACAGCCTGGTGAACAGCGCTGGCATGTGCTGGACGACGACCACGGGTTTGGCGAAGTCCTTCGGCAGGCCGGCGACAATCGCCGTCAGGGCGTCAGGCCCGCCCGTAGAACAGCCGACCGCGATGACGTCGACGCGATCCTGCCGGACCGGCCGCAGCGCCGGGACGGAGACAACAGGCGTCGTGCTCGAAGCCGTCCGGGCCCGACTGGCACCGACCAGGCCTTTGACCTTGGGGATGAGCTCGAGCCGCACCCGCTCGATCGAGGCGGCGACACTGCCTGCGTGCGACGGCTTCGTGACGTAGTCGGTCGCGCCGGCTGCGAGGGCATCGAGGGTCGCCGTCGCGCCGCGCTCGGTCAGCGCGCTGAACATCACGACGGGAAGCTTTGGATGTGTGAGTCGCAGGGCACGCAGCGTCGCGAGCCCGTCCATGACGGGCATCTCGACGTCGAGGATCACGATGTCGGGGCGCAGCTGCGCGAGCTTGTCCAGCGCAATCCGGCCATTCGACGCCGTACCGACGACCGTGATCTCGGGGTCGTCGTCAAGGACCGACGAGACCATCCGGCGAATGACCACAGAATCATCGACTACGAGTACGCCGATGGTGGTCACGCAGCCTCCCGCGGTCAGGCCTAAGGGCACGCGATTGCGGCCGGCACTAGACCATCGGCACCAATTGGCCCGGGCTGAGGGCAGCGCGGGTGTTTGTGGACGGGGCTGGTGGGCTGGGACGGGCCTGGTGGGCTGGGACGGGTCTGACGGGCTCGGCTGGAGCCCGTCAGCCGAGGATGCCGACGGCGGTCTCCCACGGCGCGACGAGCACGCCGTACGTGACCTCGTCGAGCAGGTCGTGCAAGGCGACGGCCTGCAGGCAGCCGCTGATCGCGTTCCAGACGCCACGCGCGGTCAGTTGCGCGTCGAAGCCGCAGGCACGCAGTGCCCTGACCGCCTGGAACTGGGCGGACGCCGCGGGCCGCAGCCGCCCCGACAGATACCCCGCCCAGGCCGCGGCGTGCATCCGCCGACTCCAGTCCGACTCGACGTGACGGCCGGCCGCAATGAGAACTTCGGCCTCGTCCGGCGTGAGGACGGCGATCCGGTCGAGAATCGTTCGTAGCTCCGCGGAAAACGGCCCGAGATCGGCGGGGATCGCCGGCAGGCTGCGGGCGGCCGCGATCCAGGGCGCGCCGAGCAAGCTCCGGACGTCGTCCGCCAATCGGCGTCCACCATAGGCCGCGGCGACCGCGTCGCTCGCCAGCGCGACCACGTGCGCGGGCGTGTCGTCGAGAATGTCGAGCCGGACGAGCCGCACGAGGTCCTCGAGCTTGCCGAAGGACGCGGTACTCAGACCGGTCATGACCATCCCGAGATCGAGCGGGCCGTTCCTGGTGCCGGCTTCGACTCCGGACGTGGCCTCGTCGACTACCCGGCGCAGATCGGAAAGCGCCGTGTCGAGCTGCGGCGGCGGTGTGAGTGCCGACACCTCGAGCCACGCGGACGCGCGGCGCGGGTCAGCGGCGAATGCCGCGTCGAAAGCGGCCAGATCGCGCGCGGGCTGTCCGTTCTCGGTCTGGGCAGCGAGGGCTTCCAGCAGGACAGTCGCCACCGCCGCCCCCGTCGGGAGCCTGGCCAGGTCGAATCCGACCGTCGGCGCATTGACGAGCGAGTACACCGCGATCCTCCGGGCCGTTGCTCGAAGGCACCGGGCGGCAGCCGTCCAAGCAGCGCCCGCCCGCGCCCTCAGGGAGCTCGATCCTCCCAGAGCGGGCAGGACCCGCGTGAGGGCCGACCGGGCGAACCCGCGCGGACTTGTGGAGTTGTTCAGACGGTTAGACGGCGACGGCGATGTCAACCGCTCGGGCCACGTCGAGCGCCAGGAGCAGCCGGTTGTCGAGCTTGTAGGCGCCCGTGATGAGGCTGCGGCCAGGTCCGGTCATGGTCTCCGGTGGTTCCTCGAACTGCTCGACCGAGACGTGGGCCACGTCGCCGATCGCGTCGACCAGCAGGCTCACGGGTTCGTCATCGACCCGGACGACCACGTTCATCGGCAGCACGCCGTCGGCGCGCGGCGGCAGCC
>PLCK01000231.1 GCA_003134755.1 Actinomycetota bacterium
GTGCGTGGCGCGGATTTTACGGCCGCGATGGTGTTCATGGTCGCTTCGACCAACCTCGTCGTCGAACTCGGCATCGTGTTGTGGTTACTGCTCGGATGGCAATTCGCCCTGGCCGAATTCGTCGGTGGCGCGATCATGATCGTGCTGCTGGGGCTCGTGCTGCCCCGAGTGATCCCCGAAGCGTGGCTCCGGCAGGCCCGCGATGAGCTCAGCGACAGCACCGACCATGGTGGCGCTCACGAACATCACGGCCAGCAAGACAGCGAACTCGTGATGCGACCCTGGCGGGAGCGAATCCGTAGCCGGGCCGGTTGGTCGGAGGCAAGCGGGTTCACCATCAGCGACCTGACGATGATCCGCAAAGAAATGGCAGCCGGGTTCGTTGTCGCGGGGTTCGCCGCTGCGCTGGTGCCGACCTGGTTCTGGCGCGCAGTTTTCATCACCGGGCACGGTTTCTGGTCAAGCCTGGAGAACGTGGTGCTTGGGCCGTTCGTAGCGATCATCAGTTTCGTCTGCTCTATCGGAAACGTGCCGCTCGCAGCCGCATTGTGGAAGGGCGGAATCAGCTTCGGCGGAGTCGTGTCGTTCGTCTTCGCCGACCTGATCACGATTCCGCTGCTGCTGATCTACCGCAAGTACTTCGGCGCGCATCTGACGCTGCGGCTGCTCGCCGCGTTCTGGACCGTGATGAGCATCGCCGGCCTGGCCACCGAATACCTGTTCAAGCTCGCGAACATCGTGCCCGCCAACCAGCTGCGGCTGACGTCGACAACGCACCTCGGCGTCAACTACACGACGGTCCTCAACATCATCGCTGCGCTCGTGTTCACCGCCATCTACGCGACGTACCGCACGAGTCGCCACAGCATCGACGAGGACGTAGCTCCGTATGCCAAGGACGTCGTGTGCGGCATGCAAGTGGAGAAGGCACACGCACCCGCGCGCACGAGCCACGGCGGCAAGACGTTCTACTTCTGCTCAGACCGCTGCCGGCACCGCTTCAGTGCCGACCCGGCGAAGTTCGTCAGCGGCGTCGGCCTGGAATCGATGGGCGCCGAGCCCGCCGGCGCCGCTCACGGCGAAGCTGTCGTCGATCCGGTCTGCGGCATGCGCGTACCCGGGACCGAGTCCGCACTGCGCTACGAATACGCGGGAAGGGACTACCTGTTCTGCTCCGGCGGCTGCCGCGACCTCTTCGTCGGTGACCCGATCGCGCATCTGATCGTCGCGCGAGACCCGGTGTGCGGCATGGACGTAACAGTCGCGGGCGCTACCGCAGTGGCCCGTCATGACGACCTGCGGTACGTGTTTTGCGGCGTCGGATGTCGCGACGCCTTCGTGACCGACCCTCAAAGCTACCTGAGCGGCAAAACACCGGGCGCCGAGCTGCATCAGATCACCTCCACTCCTTCTAGCCTCGAGACCTGAGCAGCAACGAGAACTCTGTGGTCAACAGTCCACGTTGATCCCGAATCACGATCGAAGGATCGTCGGCGCCGAGATTTGCCGTTGTCAGATGCTCGGTCGAGTCCGACCGTTTCAATCTGTCGCGAACGAGCCAGCGAATTTGGCACCGTCGAGAAATGCCTCGTCGGGTCTCACCCGGCACCAGTCGGCCTGCTCTCCCAGCGGGCGATACGGGCAATTCGACGACGGGTGAGGACATCGCGCGGCCTTTTGTCTGGCGATAGTGGGAGAGCCCGATTCGTTGCAGGGCTGCGGCCTGAATAGGCCGATAGGACTACACCAAGGCAGGGCGCAGCCTTTGTTTCCGGTAAATCTAGCCACATCGGCCTGCCGGTGTTGTGTACCCCCGGGGGGTCTCCTATGCTGCCTCGTGACCTCACCGTGACCTGCTCCGATCTTGGAAGCGACGGCGAGGTCGCCGCCTAATCCCGCAAGGGAACCGGGGACCCAGGTCCCTTGGGGTGAATCCGCACCAGCGCTGCTGGAGCGGTAGGGCTTCCTCTAGCCCGAACCCGTCAGCTAACTCGGTCGGCGGCCGGAAGAGGAAGGGCTGCACGCCTTGGCGCGCTCGACCCGCACGTTCGCCGTACCCGTTGCTGCCCGCCGCGCCTTACGCCGGCTGACCCAGGTCGCGTCTGCTGTTGCAGCCGCTCTCGTTGTGGCTGCGATGCTGCCGGCGGCGGCTGCGCTGGCCGACCAGCCCAAGACAGTCGCTGAAGCCCAAGCGCAAATCGACTCCTTGGACAACCAGGCCGAGAGCGCCAGCGAGCAGTTCAACGCCGCCCAAGACCGACTCGCCAAGGCGAAGCTGACTGCGCAGGCCGCGACGGCGACGGCCGGGGTGGCTCAAGCAGCGCTGGCCGCCGAGCGCGAACGCGTGGGCGCGTTCGCGGCCCAGACCTACCGCTCAGGCGGTGCCGGCCAGACGATGCTCGCGACCGTGCTGTCCACCGGCGACCCGGCCCAGGCGGCGCAGAAGATCGAGACGCTGCGACACCTCGGCAACCAGCAATCCGATGTACTGCGCGCAGCGCACGTCGCCGACCTCCGCTACAGCCAGGCAATGAAAGCAGCGACACAGGCGAGTACGGCGGCGACCGCGCTCACCGTGGCCATCGCCAAGCAGAAGCAACACATCGACGCCCTGATCGCGCAAAGCCAGCAAGTGCTCGATCGACTAAGTGCTGACCAGCGGGCGACACTGCTCGCCACCCAACGGGCGAAGGCAGCCGCCGACCAAGCCAGGGCATCCGCTGCACAAGCCGCCTGGCGGGCCGCACACGCCGCGCGACCTGCCAGTCGTGCGCTGGCCCGGCCGGCCGTTCGCGCGATCCAAGTACCGGTGCCCGCAGCGCCGCAGAGCAGCGGCGGCACGAGCATCGCCGACCGAGCGGTGGCTGCCGCGATGAGCAAGCTCGGCTCGCGGTACGTGTACGGCGCGGGCGGTCCGAACACCTTCGACTGCTCCGGTCTCGTGCAATGGTCCTACGGTCAAGCCGGGGTGAGCACCGCGCACTACACCGGTACGTTCTGGAACAGCTACCGGCACGTTTCGACCACCGAACTGCAACCAGGCGACCTGGTTTTCTTCTACGCCGACAAACACCACGTCGGCATCTACATCGGCGGCGGCATGATGGTCAACGCACCACACACCGGCGACGTCGTCCGCATCGCACCCGTATTCGGCGGCGGACGAGACTACGTCGGAGCCGTCCGCGTCGTTGGCTGAACGGACGGCCGGGCGTGGATCGCAGGGCGTGAGCCGTGGACGAGGCGCTCTCCCCCGGCACCACGCCGGCACGGCCCTCCTGGACGGTGACCTGGGTCCGGCTCGCCGGCGGCCTCACGTTCGGCGTCATGGGCGCTGGTGTGCGCATCGACGATGGTCTGTTGATCGTCACCTCAGCTTCAGCACGTAACGCGTGGCCGATCCACCGCAGTCGTACCTGACGCGGGCCGAGCACCTCCAGCTCTGCGTCGGCCTTCGCGGGCGTCGCGGCTGTGCGGAGCGATCAGCCGGCCGGACACGATCCTCGCGGCTCTGGCGGCGTCCGGATCTTCGTCAAGTCTTTGTCATTGGCCTCAGGAGACCTATGGCTTGAGGGGGGAGCTTGGAAGCAAGGACGACAGCCAAGCAGCTGCCGCCACGTGCCCGGTCAGCAGGGAGGTAGCCATGATGGATTGGAACGGTGGGATGGGTGGGGGCGCCTGGGTGTTCATGGGGATCTTCTGGATCGCGCTGCTCGCGCTGATTCTCTTCCTGGTGGTTCGCCTTCTGCCTTCCAACGGGCGCAGTGGTTCGTCGCAGCAGGACAGCCCAGAGGAGATCTTGGACCGGCGGTTTGCCCACGGCGACATCGACGTGCAGACCTACCAGGCCCAGCGCACGGCGCTCGCGGCGGCACGGGGAAAGCGATGATGCGCGCTCCGCGTCGCGGCTGGCTCGTGGCGGCCCTAGGCGCGGCGGTGGTAGCTCTGGTGGGCAGTGTCACTGCGGTCGTCGCCGCGACGGGCGTGGCTTCCGGCACGTCGTCGACCTCCGGCCGGGAGACGACACTGGGATCGATGATGAGCGGGACCCAGTCCGGTCGCGGAACGTCGGTGATGGGCGGCACTCAGTTCGGTGCCGGGATGTCGATGATGGGCGGCGGCGCGGTCGCCGGGTTGGGGATGGGGTCGGTGTGGTTGGCCGGGGATGGTGCCGCACTGACCTCGATCGCCTCGGCTCGGCAGCGGGCCGCGATGGCTGCGGCGCCCGACGGGCTGCACCCCGGAGAGGTCATCTGGTTCGACAACGGTTTCTATGTCGAGCTCAAGGACAGCTCGGGGGCCTCGGCGACCGAGGTGCTCGTCGATGCCGTCAACGGTGCTGTCACCACCGAGCCCGGACCCGCGATGATGTGGAATACCCGCTACGGCATGCGCTTCGCCGGTGGGCCCGCGCCCGCGATCACCGCCGAGCAGGCGCGGCAGATCGCCGACCGCTGGCTGCGGGATAACCTTCCCGGGTAGGTCGCCGACTCGGCGGACACTTATCCGGGGTACTACACCCTGGAGACCACCGCTGACGGGCGGATCGTGGGGATGTTGTCGGTCAACGCCGCCACGTGGACGGTGTGGTCGCACACCTGGCACGGCCGATTCCTGGCCAAGGAGGACAGCTGAGCCCCACTGCACCGAATGCGCCGGACTCCGAGCCGGCCGGGTGGTCTGCGGCGCCCGTGAGCAGCGCCCGACCGGTGCGGGCGCTTGTCGTCGATGACGAGCCCAGCCTGGTCCGCGCGGTGGTCGGCTACCTGGTGCGGGAGGGCTTCGACGTGCAGTCCGCCGCGGATGGGGAGCAGGCCCTGCGGATCGCGCGTCAGGACAATCCCGATGTCGTCGTCCTGGACCTGATGCTGCCCGGTATCGACGGCGTCGAGGTGTGCCGGGTGCTGCGCACCTTCAGCGACGCCTACGTGGTCATGTTGACGGCCCGGGCTGACGAGGTCGACAAGCTGATCGGGCTGTCGGTCGGCGCTGACGATTACCTGACCAAGCCGTTTAGTTCCCGAGAACTGGTCGCCCGGATTCGGACCATGTTGCGCCGCCCCCGGGGGCCTGGCGGCAGCCCACCGAGCGCGCTCACCACGGATGTCGGCGGCGAGCCGTCGGTCCGCCGATTCGGAGCGCTGGCGGTGGACCCGCAGGCGCGGGAAGTCCGCATCGATGCGACTCCGGTGGCGCTGACGCGCACCGAGTTCGACGTTCTTGACGCGCTCAGCGAACGTCCACGGCAAGCCTTCACCAGATCGCAGCTCATCGAGCGGGTGTGGGGCGCCGACTGGTTCGGGGATGAGCATCTCGTCGACATTCACATCGGCCACCTACGACGCAAGTTCGACGACGACCCGCAGCATCCGCGCTACATCCTCACGGTGCGCGGCATCGGATACCGCATGGGACCCGGATGACGCCCGGCACCGATGTTTCCCGCGCACGCCGAGCAGACCGCTATCCGGGATCGGGCCGTCTCGCCCGCCTGCTGGCACGCCCGGCCTTTCAGAGCCTCGGCCTCGCGCCGCGGCTGTTCTTCGCGATGGCCCTGGTCGTCGTGGCAGGGGCCGCAACGCTGCTGGCAGTCTCGCTGCTCGTCGCCCCGCAAGTCTTCTACGGTCACCTCCACAGGTCAGGCCTGTCGTTGGTGACCCCGGCCGTGCAGCACCATGTCGATGAGGCGTTCAGCCAAGCCCTCTGGTTGTCATTGTCCCTCGGTGTGCTCGCTGCCATCGGCGCGGCGACGCTCGTGACGTGGCTGGTGTCGCGTCGGCTGGCTTCCCCGGTGGCCGAGGTCGCGGAGGCCACGACGCGCCTTGCGCACGGCCACTACGACACCGTCGTGCCCGATCCCGGCCTTGGCCCGGAGTTCGCGGCGCTCACCGTGGCGGTCAACCAGCTAGCCCAACTGCTGGGTAGTTCCGAGGAGATCCGTAGGCGGCTGCTCGCCGACCTCACCCACGAACTACGCACGCCGTTGGCCTCGTTGGAGGCGACAGTGGAGGCGATCACTGACGGCGTCCTGCCGGTTGACCAGACCACCCTGGACACCCTCGCCGAACAGGCCAGCCGGCTGCACCGTCTGGTCGCCGACCTGGAATCGGTGTCCCGCGCCGAGGAACGCCAACTCGCACTCGACCCCAGACCTGTCCGATTGAGCGACATTGCCAAGCGCGCCGTCGACGTGCTGCGCCCGCGCTTTGACAGTGAGGGTGTTGTGCTCACCCTGAACAGTCTTCCCGCCGGCCCGATCGTGACGGCGGACGCGGACCGTTTGGTCGCGGCGTTGATGAACGTGCTGGACAACGCGTTGCGCCACACGCCGCGCGGCCGCAATGTGATTGTCGCTGTCGACGCAATCGGTTCGACATCGTCCGACCATGGTCGCGCCTTGCTGACCGTGACCGACACCGGTGAGGGGTTCGAATCCGCGCAAGCCACGCTCCTGTTCGAGCGTTTCTACCGTACCGACCCCGCGCGAACGACCAATCGCCCCACCGGTGGAAGGCATGGTTCCGGGATCGGCCTGACCATCGCCCGCGCCATCGTGGAGGCCCACCACGGCGAGATCAGCGCCCAGTCCAGCGGACCGGACCTCGGGGCCCGTTTCACGATCAGCCTGCCGATCGCGCCAGAGCCAATCCACCAGTAAGGCTCCCGAGTGGAGTGGAGTTGCTTGCTCCGAGGGCCGGTCCTGGCGGCGACGGAGGGCCGCCTGCCCAGTGCGTCGCCCGGGGGCTCATCACGACGAACAGGGGTGCCGGGGGTGTCCCTGGCTCAGACTCGGACACGCTCTATGGGTTGCACGAAATCTCGACCGGCGGCGGCTCGTCGAGGGTGTTGTGGACGGTGCAGTGGGTGGCGACCGCGAGGAATGCATCGCGCCTGTCGGTGGGCAGGTCGGCCGGTGGGGTGATGCGGACGCTGATCTTGGTGACGCGGGTCGGGCGCCCGCCAACTTCATAGGTCGCGGCAACAGTGAGCCCGTGCGCTGAGAGGTCATGGCGCGCGAGATAGCGGCGGGCGTAAAACGCTACGCAACTGGCCAGTCCTGCGACGAACAGCTCGGTGGGCGTCGGCGCGGTGTCGTCCCCACCGGCGTCAACGGGTTGGTCGACCGTGATGGTGTGGCCGCGGATGTCGATAGCGAAGCGGTCGCCGCTGAGGTGGCGCACCGCCAGATCCTCGGTCATGTACAGACTCCTTCGGCGATCGATAGTGCTCAGTGGGTGAAGCGGACATCGGGCAGGATGCGGGCGAGCCAGGCCGGTCGGTGCCACGCGCTGTGACCCGTGAGGCGGAGCACGACGGGCAGCAGGATGAGCCGGATGCAAAGCGCGTCGAGGAAGACCGCGACGGCAAGGATGATGCCCATCTCCTTTGGGGCGAGTGGGCCGGAGAGCGCGAACGTCAGGAACACGGCGACCATCACGCCCGCTGCCGCGACCACGACGCGGCCTGACGTGCGCAGCGCCATTCGCATTGCGTGTTGGGGGTCTCCAGTGAGGTCGTAATGCTCGCGCGCGGCCGAGAGCAGGAACAGGGTGTAGTCCATCGCGACGCCAGAGAGCATCGCGCCGAAGAACAGCGGCGCCCAGGCGTCGACGAAGCCCTGCGGCTGGAAATGCAGCAGTCCGGACAGGTGACCGTCCTGGAAGATCCACTTAGCGACGCCGAATGCTGCGGCGATCGAGGCCAAGTTCGTAACAACGCCAACGAAGGCGACGAGCGGGCTGCCGAGCGCGACGAGCAAGAGCAGGAAACCCAAGCCGAGGAGCAGGCCGAAAACGAGGGCGGTGCGTGACGAAAGCGCCTTCTCCAAGTCGTGGTTCTCCGCGGCGGCCCCACCGACGAGAGAGCCTGTCGGTAGCTCGCTACGGAGCCGGTCGATGGTCGTACCCGTGGCGGACGCCGAGGCGTCGGTCGTCGGGACTGCGAGCGTCATCGTCCAAGCTCCTGTACTGCCAGCCGGCATGGCAGCTGCGATACCCCGGTCGCTGGCCAGCACCGCGTCTGTCTGCACCTGCGCGTTCGTGGGGGTCAGCACGGACAGCGTGCCGGGTGCCCCCGGCCCGAATGCGTCGACTACCTGGTTGTAGCCGGCCCGAGCACTCTGACTGTCGGGAATGATCGCGATGCTCGGCATGCCGGTGCGCAATGCGGTGGCTGGCCAGGCGAGCAGAGCGAGTACGACGAGGACGAGGCCGCCGGCGATCCAGGGGCGGCGGTGCAGTGCCGCGCCCCAATGGTGCAACACCCGCTCAAGGCCGACCACCGAATGGGGCAGGTGCAGGTGCGGGTGCGTCGGCTCGGGCGCATCCGCGGTCCGTGCGGCGCGGGCCAATTCGCGGCGACGGGCACCCGGCAGGCGGACCCGGCCGGAGTCGATCCGCGGCCCGAGCTTGCCGAGGACCGCAGGCAGCAGGGTCAGGGTTGCGGCCAGCACCGCGATAACCGAGACCATGATGCCCAGCGCCATGCTGCGAAAGGCCGGACTCGGTACGAGCAGCACCGTGGACAGCGAGATCAGCACGGTCACGCCGCTGAACGCGACGGCCTTTCCGGCGGTGCCCATCGTCTCGGCGATCGCCTCGATCGACGCCCTGGCGGAGTCTGGCTCGTCCCGGCGTCGATGTAGTGCGGTGCGAAAGCGGACCACGATGAACAGGGCGTAGTCGATGCCGAGCGCAAGTGCGAACATCAGGGCGAAGTTCAAGGCCCAGATGCTCACCGGCGCGAGTCGGGTGGACAGCACGAGAGCGCCGGCGGCAGTGAGCAAGCCGGCCAGGGTGAGCATCAGCGGTAGCCCGGCCGCGACGAGGCTTCCGAACGCGATCACCAGCACGGCCATCGTCACCGGCCAGGACAAGATTTCGGACCGGATCATCGCGGCGTGGTTGACCTTGTTGAAGTTCGACCACAGCGCGCTCGAGCCGGTGATATTGACCGAGATGTTCTTGGTGGACAGGTGAGTCAGCGGCCTGGTGAGTTCATCGGCGGCGCGAACCATGGCATTCGAGTCAGCCTTCGCGCCGGCCTGAATGATCGCCGTCCGGCCGTCCTTGGAGATGGTCATACCGGGTTGAGGCGCGACGATGGCGCCCACCCGCGGATCCGCCTTCAGCAACGCGGTCGACCGGGCAATCGTCTGCAGGGCGGCTGGGTCGGTCGAGATCGGGCCAGTGCTGTCGTGGACGACGACCTGCAGAGCGGTCGAGCCGAGTCCGTTGAAGTTCTTCGCGATCACGTCACGGGCCCGGATCGAGGAACTCGTGCTGTCCTGCCAACCGGCACCTGAGAGAGCCGATTCGACGCGAGGCGCGAACGCGCCGAAGACACCGAGAACGATCAGCCAGGCGACTAGGACGACCCGCAGATGACCGCCCATCCACGCACCAAGTCGAGCCAGCCGTCCCGCTGAGCTCGCGGAGGACCCGGCGGGCTGAATGGCCCGGGCGGTCTTCGTATCCACGGTTCTCCTTGACTTGACGAAGTTCCGGTCATTTGCGACCTGTGTAGGAATTGACGAATGGCCTATTGGGCTTCATCCTAGCGTATACCCCGAGGGGTATCAGAGAACGACAGCAAGTTCGTACCCGGTGGGGTATTCTCGGCGCAGGTAACAGGAGGAGGCGTGGTGGAGCTACCCCGCGAGGACATGGACAAGGTCATCAAGCGGCTGCGTCGGGCGCAGGGCCAGATCGGCGGCGTCCTACGCATGATCGACGAAGGCCGCGAGTGCGAGGAGATCGTCACTCAGTTGGCCGCGGTGAGCCGTGCCCTGGATCGGGCCGGCTTCGCGATCATTGCCACCGGCCTCAAGCAGTGCCTGATCGACAGCGGCGGCGAGGACAGTCTCGACAGCGAAAAGATGGAGAAGCTCTTTCTATCGCTCGCCTGACGGAGTCAAACGACCCAGTAGGAGGTTCAGATGTGCCGACCCGCGACGTGCCGCACCTGCGGCAAGGCCACCTACGCGGGATGTGGTCAGCACGTTGACCAAGTTCTGCAGGACGTCCCGAAGCCGCAGCGATGCGTCTGTCCTCCCAGCGCGCGTCGCACTGGCGGCTTCCCGCTGCTGACAAAGATCTTCGGGCGCTAGAGAAGCACCTGCCGAGCCATGGGACCAATCGGCAGCTCAGACCCGCCGCCAGGAGCAACGATGAACGACGCGGTCGGCGCCCAGGTGCCGACCGAGCAGCAGGTGGAGTTCATGCGGATCCGGCTCTATTTGACCCAAGACCGCGACGCCGATCCGGCCAGGGCCACGGCCGCGCTGCTACCGGCGCCGCGCCGGTTGGCCACCGTGTGGTGGGACGTCGCGGGCTGAGCCTCTCGGAATACGACCCTTCGTCTCGTCGTTGACGATACCTATGGGGGTATGTTGGACACCAACGAGGATGTGACTATTTCATGGCTACCGTCGCCCTGACCGCCGGAACCTTCGACCAAGCGGTTCTCGAGAATGACATTGTGCTGGTCGATTTCTGGGCGTCCTGGTGCGGTCCCTGCCGCCGCTTCGGCCCCGTCTTCGAGGCCGCGTCGCAGGCGCACCCGGACATCGTCTTCGGCAAGGTTGACACTGAAGCCGAACCGAGCATCGCGGGCGCGGCCGGCATCACCTCCATTCCGACGCTGATGGCCTTCCGTGAAGGCCTGCTGGTGTTCTCCCAACCCGGCGCCCTCCCAGCAGCGGGGCTGGACATGGTGATCGATGGGGTGCGCGGGCTCGATATGGATGGACTTCGCCGTCAGCACGCCGAACGCGCCGCTACCGCTGATCAAGACGCGGTGCGGTCATGAGCTACGGAACCTCGGTTACCCTGCACAAGGGGTTCGATGAGGTCGTTGCGGCCGTACGCACCGCACTGGCGGAGCAGGGTTTCGGCGTCCTGACCGAGATCGACGTTCAGGCGACGATGAAGGCCAAGCTCGACGTCGACATGGCGCCGTACCTGATCCTCGGCGCGTGCAACCCGCCGCTCGCGTACCGCGCACTGACGATCGACCCATCGCTCGGCCTGCTGCTGCCGTGCAACGTTGTCGTTCGTCAGGCAGACAACGGCACGACAGTCGAAGCGACCGACCCGGTGATGCTTGTCGCCGTGTCGGGTAATCCTGCTCTGCAGCCTGTCGCCGATGAGGCGGCCGAAAAGCTCGCATTCGCATTGGCCGCGCTGACGCCGCCTTCGCGCGGCTCCTCGACGGCACGCGCAGGCCATTCCATGTAGTCAAAGACGTAGGGTCGTGCGTCGGAGGGCGGGTGTTCGGACCGGCTCGAATGGGCCGCACATTCGATCGGGTAACAGCCAAATCTCCAGGGGCATCTGACCCGTGAGTCGCCGACGGCGCTGCGCCGCGGAATGCACTACCCGACCTCGGGGACCCCTTCTTCAAGGACCGCATGACCCTGGCTGACCTCTATTGCTAGCCCACCCAGCACTTCGACTACCACCGCCTGCAACTCAGTCTCGACGACCCGCGAGCAACGGCCCCGGGCCAGAAGAAGTAGAGCGAGCCTTAGCGACCAACGCAGATCCTCACCAGGTCGGGTCGCAACCACTGGCCCGAGACCGCCGAAGTCAATGCGCAGAGCGGACGAGTTACACACCAAGCGGACAGGACGAGCGATGCCCCGAAGTCTTACGCGAGATGAACTGGTCGCACGCCTGATCCGAGCTGGTGAGCTCGAGGTCTCCGGGGAAGATCAGACGGAGACGGACTCCTACTTCGATACCGAGAACTTCGCATTCCACGGTCCGGATGGGTTCGATGCCGACTACAACGGGTTGACCGAGTATTTTCGATCCGTCCGAGCCGCCTTTGACGATCGCAGCATCCGGCGAGGGATCATCGTGGCCGAGGGCGACTACATGGCGTGTCAGACCTGGATCGAAGGAACCTTCGTCCATCCGTTTACCCAGTCACCAGCCGGTACCGTGCAGCCCACGGGAGCTCGCATCGTCATGGATCTGATGAACATTTTCCGCTTCGACGATGACGGTCGACTCGTGGAAGAATTCGTTAGGACTGACTACCGGAGCTTCCTCCGCCAGCTCGGCGCAGCGGGGAGCTGACACCTCGCCTTTAGCAGCCTGCTGTACCAGGGAAAATCCGGTGGAGCGGGTGACCGGGATCAGACCGGCATGGCCAGCTTGGAAGGCTAGCGGGATGCGTTCGCGATTGAGCGTGAAAATGGCCGTTGACCTGCGCATATCTATTCTTGATCTTGACCGCTGCGGGTCCGTACTTGGCCCCATTTTCCCGGCTGTACGGCCCCGCTAAGGACCCGCTCGACCGGGTTCGTCAACCCCGTTGAAGGGGGTTGTGCGGTCGCACCAAGGGGTCGGAGGGCGACCGTAGGTGCCGCCTGGCCAGATCTGCTCGTGGTCCAAGTTGCGACGTCGATGTCGGCCGCGATTCAACAGGAGGAGCGGCCTAGTCCGACTCGACGCCGTCGGACGGTACCGCTTGGTCTACTCCGTGACTGGCAATGGGGCCAGTTCATCGATGACGGCGTCGAGCAGGTCACGCAGTTGGTCGCACCTGTGAGTGCCAAGCGCTTCGCAGACGCGTTGCTCGATGTCGGTGATTGCCGTTTCCGCCGCCTGTAAGGTCGCGCGGCCACTACCATTTCGCCGCAGCGAGCGCCCCGCAAGATGCGACCAACGTCGCCGACGCGGTAGCGGCGGCACTGAAGGCCAACGATTGGCCGACCTTGTACAACCTCGCCGATGACTCACTGCGTAACGGCATGACGTCGACCCAGTTCGGCCAACAAGTCGGGATCGCGTTCGGCGCCGGCACGCACATTACCGACGTGCACACGACCGGGGCCATCACCTACACCACCAACGAGGCCGGCGTCAGCTACGCCAGTGTCCCGGTCAGCTTCAGCGTGTTCTTCAACGGTGTCAACCAGACCACGCCAGGTACCCTCGTACTTATCAACGACCAGGGAACCTGGCGCTGGTTCACCACGAAACCCGCAAGCAGCTAAAGCCCGAATACGATGCGCCGACGGCGGAAAGCCTTCACAGCTGCAGTTGTCGGCTGCGCGGCTCTCCTGGCCGTCGGCTGCTCCCGGCAGCCGCACCCCACGCTGAACGAACTCAAGAAAATTCCGGCCACCAGCATCGTCTACCCGGGTTCGGTTGGCCCTGGGGTCGGCGGCTCGGACAGCAACAACAAGTTCGGCGTCAACGCGGCGATCTTCGAGCGAATTCAACTCACCAACGATTCCGCTGCACAAGTGCTCACCTTCTACCAACAGCAGCTGACCGACCAAGGTTGGACCCGCGACGACGCTGTCGCCCAGGGAATCGCGTACTTGACCCAGTCATGGGGTTGGACGATGGGGAAACGCAGGATCAGCCTTGGAATCATCGGCGGCGACTACAAGGCCAGCTTTCAACAGCGGCTGCCGCAGTACGCGGCATATTCCACGATGTACGAGGTCTTCCTCCAGTAGCGCGGCACCAGACAGAGCGTCCTCGCCCGACCAGCCCGACCCGTTCGCCACGTATTCGCCGAGCCAAGCCGTGGCCCTCTGTCTCCTACCCGCCGGAGCCGACGGATTAAAGAAGGTGGTCGCCATCGTCACCGCAGATGACAAAGCCATACCCATGTGGAATCAGAACGCCGACACCATCACCCGCCCGGTTAGCCACACAGCGACGTAGCCGCAACGACAGGTAGCGCACCGACATCGAAGAAACGCTGGCGATGCAGTAGCGACGATGAGTTGCGAAACCCCGAAACACGCGGCCGATGTCGAGCGCAGCGCTGGGGTGATGGGGATTTGCGGCTGCGGTGGCGCGTTCCTTCGACGACCGAGCAATTGTGGCAGACGAGGAGCGACGCGCAAACCTGCCCATATCTAGGACTCCTAGCGCCGTCCATTGATCGTGAGCCGAGCCGCGATCGGACCGTCGGCTCGAGCCCGTGCCCGGACCTCGTAAAACCATGATCGAGTCGGGATTCCTCAAGATCATCTATCTTCTTGCGGACTCCTGTGTGTCACGAAAACACATAACCGCAGGTCAGAGGCCTAGGAACCGTCTTTCGGCTTCACGCCGAACGTGAAAAACGGCACGTCTGTGACCTGCGGGTTTGTTCTCTGCACCTAGTCTGACCTGCACATATGCCGTTTGCTGGCGTTGGCTCGCGTTGGCTATTTGCGGACTTCTTGCGGACTCTCTGCGGACTTTGCAAGATCATCTGACCACGCCGCAGCCCGTACATCCTGGCCGGTGCCGACCTCAGCCGGAATGCCGGCAAAGGTGGGGCGGCGGGACAGGCAAGGACTGTGGGCGCGGCAGCCGACAGGTTGGAGGTAGCTGATGGGGCCAGACCCGGACACGGAAGCGGTCCGCGAGCAGATGGGGCAGGATCGCGCGACGTTTCGCAGGCTGCTGGATTCCGCCACGGATGCGGACCTGCGGCGGCCGTCGAACGGAACGAAATGGACCAACCAGCAACTGCTGTTCCACATGCTTTTCGGCTATCTCATCGTGCGTACCCTGCTGCTCCTCACCAAGCTGTTCGGGCGACTCCCTGACCGGTTCAGCAGGGCTTTCGCGCGGCTCCTCGACGCTATGCGCAGGCCGTTCCATGTGATCAACTACCTCGGCTCGCGCGTCGGAGGGCGGGTGTTCGGGCCGGCCCGAATGGGCCGCACCCTCGATCGGGTCATCGCCAACCTCCAGGGGCACCTGACCCGTGAGTCGCCGACGGCGCTGCGCCGCGCAATGCACTACCCGACCTCGTGGGACCCCTTCTTCAAGGACTACATGACCCTTGCTGACCTGTACTGCTACCCCACCCAGCACTTCGACCACCACCGCCGCCAACTCAGTCTCGACGACCCGCGAGCAACGGCCCCGACCAGCAGACGGCGAGCGAAACTTAGCTAGCCACGCAGATCGTCAGAAGGTCGGGCCGCAACATTGGCCCGAGACCGCCGAAGTCAAAGCGCAGAGGGCTGGGGCGGTGTAGTCCCTATTTGCTCGCCCCTTACATCGCGGTCGATGCATCACATTCGCGGCCGGGCCGCGGGATGATGTCTGGGTGACAGACGTCGACACCGCCGGCCAGTGGGACCAGGCCTACGACGCGGGCGACACCACCCGTAGCTGGTTCCAGGAACATGCAGGGCAATCGCTGAGCATGCTCGACGCGGCCGGCACGACGCAGCAGGACAGTGTCATCGACGTCGGCGGCGGGGCGTCGACATTCGTCGATGACCTGCTGGATCGCGGTCACCACGACGTGACCGTGCTGGACATCTCCGCTACTGGTCTGGACGCGGCCCGGAACCGTCTCGGGCACGCCGCTGTCGACGTGACCTGGGTGGTCGCCGACCTCCTTCGGTGGCAACCTCCGCGTAGCTACCGCGTCTGGCACGACCGGGCGGTGTTTCACTTCCTGACCGCCGACGACCAGCGGCAGCAGTACCTGCAGGTCCTCAACGCCGCCACCGCGACCGGCTCAGTCGCGGTTTTCGGCACGTTCGCCCCCGACGGCCCGCAGCGGTGCTCCGGGCTGCCGGTCGCCCGCTACAGCAGCATCGAACTTGCCGGCGAGCTCGGCGACCCGTGGCGCCTGACGTTCGAGGCACGGGAGCAGCACCGCACCCCCGGTGGCGCTATCCAGCCGTTCACCTGGGCAGTGTTCCGTCGCTGAGCACGCCCTGGCCTCCGACCCGGTGTCTCCGTTGTTCCAGTTGGTCCGGACGAGGACCGCTATTCGCGGACGTCTGCCGGTTCGGTGGCAAGTGGCAGGTTGGCGGCGATCCAGGCTTCGGCGCCGCCAATCATGTCGGTGGACTGCCACAGACCTATCGAGCGGAGACTGGCTGCTGCCAGGCTCGAGCTGTAACCCTGCCCGCAGACGACGACGATCTCGACGTCGTAGTTGACTGCCTCCGGGATATGGCCGGCGCTTTTGGGGTCCAGGCGCCACTCCAGCACGGTTCGGTCGATGACTAACGCGCCCGGGAGTTCGCCTTGGCGTCGGCGCTGGGTCTCCGTTCGAGTGTCGATCAGCAAGGCGCCGCGAGCGCACGCCTCGACTGTTTCCTGGGCGGTGAGGCGCCGAGCGCCTGCGCGGCTCTTTGCCAATAAGGCATCGACGCCGCCGATGCTTTCGTCCACGCGCCCATCCTCTGCCCTTGCCCCCGTTCTTGCCAGCCATACGTCTTGGTACTCCGACGGCGTCCGTTCAGGCGGCTCCTACTGCGAGAGCGTCGCGGGGCCCGACCTGGCGGCGCCCGGCAGCGCGGTGATCAGCGAGCCGGTCCGCTTCGTCGGTCATACCGGCTGTGTGGGCATTTGGCCGGGTCGACTCGTCATCGCGCGCGCTGCCGGCGACACCTCCGCGCCCGACACCGTGCACCGACATCGAGAGGCGGGTTTGCGTATTGACTGACTGGGTCAGTCAGTTTAGGGTTCCGCTATGACCCGCCGCAGCGACCGCTTCCCGGCTGTCGTGGCGTCCGCCGCAGACGTCTTCATCGCCCACGGGTACCAACGAGCGCAGGTTCAGGATGTGGCGGATCGGCTGAACGTGGCGAAAGGGACGCTGTACCTGTACGCGGAAGGGAAGGCGGCGCTGTTCGCAGCCGCCGTTCGGTATGCAGACGGCCATCAGCCGTTTCCGAGCGCGGCCGAGCTACCGGTACCCGCCCCCGGGGTGGGCGAGGTTGCCGGTCTGGTCGCGGATCGTCTCGCCGCCGAGGTCGGCGGCCTCAAGCTCGTCGCAGCATTAGCCGACCCGCTGCCCATCGCGGCGGGTTCCAGCGGGGACGCGGAACTCGCGGCGATTGTGCTCGATCTGTATGAACGCCTCGCCAAGCATCGTGTCGCGATAAAGCTGGTCGACCGCTGCGCGCCGGAGCTGCCTGACCTGGCCGCCGTGTGGTTCGGGTCGGGGCGAGACGCGCAGGTGGGCGCCCTTGAGGCGTACCTCACGCGCCGCTACCAGGCGGGGACCGTGACGTTGCCGGGACCCGCGCCGCTGGTCGCTCGCACAGTCATCGAGCTGTGCGCGTTGTGGGCGGTGCATTGCCACTTCGACCCGGCGCGGGTGAGCGCCGGCGGCGACGCCGCGAGCAGCATCGATGACGCGACGGTGGCCGCGATGCTCGCCGAAATGGTCGTTCGAGCAACCGCTCGGACCCCGCGCTGACTGGAGGCCGCCCCGTGTTTCGTCGTTCCTGCCCTGCCCCTGGGACCGTCAGGTCCTCGTTGCGTGCCCGCATCGTTGCCGGCGCCCTCCGCCCGGTCGGCCGGTATCTGTCTGGCCAGGCGGCACGGCCGCACGGGGTCGTCGGCTACGGCTTGTCGCGCATTTGGATCCGCGAGACAGCCGCCGTCAACGATGTGGCGGTCGCGTTGCTCGCGCCGGAGGCCGGCGAACGTGTCGCCGAGATTGGTTTCGGCCCAGGTCGCACGCTGGCACGGATCGCCGCCGCCGGCGCTGAGGTGGTCGGCGTCGAGGTGTCTGAGGCGATGATCTCGTCTTTCGCGCGGAGCCACGCCGAGCTGCTGGCGGCGGGTCGGGTGCACCTACACCGGGGCGATGGCACCACGATCCCGGCGTCCGACGGCAGCCTGGACGCTGCGCTAGCGGTCCACACGCTGTACTTCTGGCCAGACCCCGCAGCCACCGTCACCGACATCGCCCGAGCGCTGCGCGCCGACGGCCGCCTCGTGCTGGCCTTTCGCGCAGGTGAGCACCCGACACCGGCAAGGTTCGACCCGGACATCTACCACCTGCCCACCACCACCGAGGTGACCCAATGGCTCACGGACGCGGGATTTAAAGACGTCCAGATTCAGAACCACGCCGACATAAGTCACGCCGTCGCGTGGGCTATTGGATTCAAACGATGAACGCGCCCTCCGGCCGCGGAGAAACGATCCCGGGGGTGCCCGAGAGCGTGCTGCTTCGCCGGGCGCCCAGAACTGTTCCCGCCGTTCGCTTCGCGGTCAGGGATGGGCGCCGGTGGGGCTGGTGTGGATGTTGGCGGCGGTGAGCCGCCTGACGTAGGTGAGTAGGTGTTGCTCGGCGTGGTGGGCCAGGTCGTGGGCTTCACCGACGCTCAGCGCGGGGTCGACGGTGATGTCGGCTTCGGCGCGCAGGGTGTGTCCGATCCAGCGGATGCGAAGGTCGCGGACCGCATCCACGCCGTCGACGCTGTCGATCGCGGCGATGGCTTGGTCGACGAGAGCGGGGTCGACTGCATCCATCAGCCGGGCGCCGACTTGGCGGACGGCGGAGCGCAGGACGCCGAGGATCGCGACGGTGATCAGGAGACCGACGATCGGGTCGGCCCAGCGCCAGCCGAGTGCGACCCCACCGGCGCCGAGTAGCACGGCGAGGCTGGTGAACCCATCGGTGCGTGCGTGTAGCCCGTCGGCGACCAGTGCTGCGGATCCGATCTGGCGACCAACCCGGATGCGGTAGCGGGCAACGATCTCGTTACCGGCGAAGCCGACGAGTGCCGCGCCGGCAACGACCCACAGGTGGGTGACGGCGTGCGGGTGGATCAGGCGGGTGATCGCCTCGTAACAGGCCAGTGCGCTGGATAGGGTGATCATCGCGATGACGAACAGGCCGCCGAGGTCTTCGGCGCGGCCGTAGCCGTAGGTGTAGCGCTTGGTTGCCGGCCGTCGGGCGAGGGTGAACGCAACCAGCAGCGGGACGGCGGTCAGCGCGTCGGCGACGTTGTGCAGGGTGTCACCCAACAACGCCACCGACCCGGACAGCACGACAACCACGGCCTGGATCGCGGCAGTGACCCCGAGGCCGACGAGGCTGATCAGCAACGCGCGTCGCCCGGCGCTGTCGGCTTCCAGCGCGTCGTCGATCTGCTCGGCCGCGTCATGGGAATGGCCGCCGACCGCCTCTGAGAGTTCGTGGGCGATCCGTGCCCACCACCGGTTCGGATGATCGTGCTCAGCGTGGTCGCGGTCTTGTGCCGATCGCTCCGGATCGCTGCGCTCGCGAAGGTGGCCCATGGCTAGCGCGCCGATCGGTCGAGGTTCATGACTCCAGGCTAGCGTTATATGCGCATACGTGAATACGTGAAGGCGATTGGGTAGGCTGGGCTCATGGCGACCGCGAAAACCAAGGGTGTGCCAGCGAAGCCTGTAGCGCTACATCCGAACGAGCCCAGCGCTCCCCAGGTCAGTGCGGCCGTCATGTCGTTTGCGTTGTTGGCCGACCCGACACGGGTGCGGATCTTGTGGGCACTGCGCGAGGGGGAGTCCGACGTCGCCACGCTCGCCGCGGCGGCCGGTTGCCGACCGACTGTGGCCAGCCAGCACCTGTCCAAACTCCGTTTCGCCGGCCTGGTCGAAGGGACCCGCGACGGTCGCCGGGTGCTCTACCGGTTGCGAGGTGCGCACGTACGCAACCTCCTCACCGAAGCGCTGTTCCACGCCGACCACCACGTCAGCGGCCAACCCGTTCACGACTAAGCGCGTGGTAGACCCGCAGCGCCGCGGATCGCGCCGTCGTCGGGGGCGTCGCAACAGTGGGTAACACGCACCGCGCCGGTCCCTGGATCGCCGGCTGGTGACAACATGGCGTCGGCGTCTGGCTATTGGGTACTGCGGCGCGGGCTTGTAAGTCTGCTGGTGATCGCCAAGCAAGCCGGGATCGGGCGCGACGTTGTACAAATACTTTCCCGACGTCGACTCCATCGTGACGGCATGGCACGAGCGTCAAATCAACAGTCACCTCGAGCAACCACGCGCCGACCACGGCGGCCAGGACTTTGCTGACGCCATAACTTTGGACCGGAATACCGAATACAGCGAACAAGACGGGGCGCATCAGTTCACCACTCCCGGTAGCGTCCGAGACGCGATGACTGAGTCGCGTGGGCCTTCGACGCGTAGTCCCGAAGCGGGCGCGGCCTCGCAAACGAACCCGCCGTGTCGGTCCACGACGAGCAACCGGCGGCTACGCCCGCCAGCCGCGAGGCTTCCCGCCAACTGAACCTGCCGCCGCATCATTGAGAACTCCTGCCGATGCGTTCCTCACGCATTTGCCGGTAGGTATCCGAGTCGATGTGACCGGCGGCACGGTGGCGATCCAGCGGGTCTTGGTCGTCGCCGCGAGCACTTGAGGGGAACAAGCGAGCCACCGCCCAGACGACGACCGCGAGAAGCCCACCCCACAGCCCGATCATCAGCGCCCAGCCAGCCACACCCAATCCCGCGCAGTAGCCGCCGAACATCTCCCACCTCCGGCCGTCTGCCCAACCCGGCCATCCGGCCGGTAGTAGCGACTGTGGCTCGCGAAAGTAGAGCCGAACCAGGTACAGACGTGAAGGTTTCGTCAAGGAAGCGCCGGCACCCCGGCGTGACCCGTGAAGTCCGCGGCGTTCTCGCTACCGGCGGCGGGAATACCAACGGGGGGTATACAATGCGCTCGTGTCGACCCCGCGATCAGGAGGCATGGTGGCTGGCTACGCCGATAACAAGGACGCCGTTCTGAAACGACTGCGGCGAATCGAGGGTCAGGTCCGTGGTTTGCAGCGCATGGTCGCCGAGGACACGTACTG
>PLCK01000035.1 GCA_003134755.1 Actinomycetota bacterium
GCTGAACTGGTGGTCTGGGCCCAGGACCTCGAGCGCCGCCACCGCGACGGCGAGTTTTGCCGTCGACGCCGGCAACACGGCGTCCGCACCTGCGTGGTCGAACAGCACGTGACCGGTCACCGCATCGTGGACCACTACCGCGACCTCGTCGCCGTCCAGCGCGTGGTCGGCGAGTAGCGGAGCCAGCACCCGGCTCAGGCCGGCCGACGTGGGTTCGGGCGCGGCCGTCCGCAACGACGGCTGCGCAGTCAGCACGGCGGTTGCGGGTGCGATCGACTGCTGCCACAACGCGCGCGCCTGACCTCCCGACGCGGTCGGGCTCGGCGTCGGCTGCAGCGCCGTGCTCCGAGCCGACCCGGTCGCGGGGCTGGACGCCGTTCCAGGCTGGGCGGACGTCGACGGTCCAGCGAGCCGGTAGAAATCGACTGCACCGACGCCGCCGCCCGCGACAACGATGATCGCAAGAAGCGGTCGCAGCCACCGGCGCGTCATCGCTTCGGGACGCATGTGTCGCGCGCGCTCGTTGGGCGTCGTCCGCGCCATCGAGCGACTCCCCTCTACCTCCGCGCAACCAGCCTGCCGCTGTACGCGACACTAGCCCGATGGAATTCGACGTCACGATCGAGATCCCGAAAGGGCATCGCAACAAATACGAGGTCGACCATGCCACCGGTCGCATCAGACTCGACCGGATGTTGTTCACCGCGACGCGCTATCCGTCCGACTACGGCTTCATCGACGACACCCTCGGCAACGACGGCGACCCGCTCGATGCACTCGTGCTGCTCGACGAGCCGACATTTCCCGGTTGCCTCATCAGATGCCGCGCGATCGGCATGTTCCGGATGACCGACGAGAAGGGTGGCGACGACAAGGTGCTGTGCGTGCCAGCCACCGATCCACGTCACGGTCATCTGCGCGACATCAACGACGTCCCGCCGTTCGACCGCCTCGAAATCCAGCACTTCTTCGAGGTCTACAAAGACCTGGAACCAGGCAAGTCGGTCGAGGGTGCGACGTGGGTCGACCGCGCCGAAGCCGAACTCGAGATCGCCGCGTCACGCGACCGATGGAAGACCGAGCAGCACTGAGCCGCTACAGCTCGACCGCACCGATGTAGTCAGAACGGAACGCGTTGTGGACGCCGACCTGCTCGCCCGTCGACGGAGCATCGATCATCTGGCCGTTGCCGATGTAGATCCCGACATGGTGGATCGTGCTCGGGTCATTCGTGTTGGTCGCAAAGAAGACCAGATCCCCCGGCTGCAACTGGTCGCGCGAAAGGTGCACGCCGTCGTCCCACTGGGCGCCGGTGAAGTGCGCGAGAGAGATGCCGGCCGAGCCGAACGCCCGCATCGTGAGGCCGGAGCAGTCATAGCCGGCCACGTTCTGGACGCCGGAGTCCGTAACGGTCGGCCCGACCTCACCGGCGCCGGCCCAGCGGTACCAGATACCGACCTGCGCCTGCGCGAACGCGACGGCCTGCTGCCGCTGTCCTGCGGAAGAGATCGAGTGGCCGCCCGCTGGGACAATGCCGCCACCGCCGTCGCTGCTGCCGCCGCCGCCGTTGCCCGAACTGCCTGAACCGCCGCCGCTCGCTGCGATCGCGCGCAGCTGGTCGGCCTTCTTCTTGGCTGCAGCGGCCGCGGCGGCCAGTGCCGCCTCTTTGGCGGCCTTTGCCGCCTTCGCGGCTGCCGCCGCCTCGGCCGCCAGGCGCTGGAGGCCTTGCGTTCGAGCCGTCGCCAGATCCTTCGCGGTACCGCGCAGGACGGCGAGCTGAGCCTGCAGATCTTGCTGGCTGCTGGTGATGTTCGCAACCTTGGCGACCTGGGAGTTGAGTGCCACAACAGCCGCATCCTTGGCCTTTGCGGCTGCCACACCGGCGGCCTTCTGATCGGACAGTGCCTGGGTCGCTGCCTGCTGCGCGGCATTCTGCTCGTGCTCGGTCCTCGTGACCGTCTCGATGACCGATTGGTTGTGGCGGGCCAGCGCCGACAATGTCGATGCGCGGCTCATGAACGACGCGGGTGAGTCGGCTGTCATCAGCGCGCTGATCTTGTCTAGGCCGCCCGCGCCGCGGTAGGTGTCGGCGGCAAAGATGGCCATCTGCACGTGAGCGTCGGACGTCGACTGGCGGGCCGTCACCAACGCCGCCTGCGCCTGCTCGACTGTCTGCTGCGCGGCCTGCACGTGCGCCATCGCGCCGTTGTACGCCTCGACCAACGATTCAACCTGGTCGTTCAACGTCTGCAAGCTGGCGTTCGCGGCTGCCAACTGAGCCTCGGTCTGACCGATCTGCACGGCCTTCGCATGCGCGTTGGCGTTTGCCTGGTCGACTTGGGACTGACTCGGGATGACGGGCTTCTTGGAAGCGGACGCCGGCACCGCCGTCGTGCCCAACGTCGTCATCACGAGAGCCGCGGTCACGCCTGCGAGGCCGGCCCGACGACCGAATCTCCTCGACAGCCGCAAGCCGTTGGCCGACGCCACAACGTCGCGCACTCAGGCCTCCACGGACAGGGCAACGAACAGGACGACTACATCGGGCGCCACACGTGATTGGCGCCGACCATAGCTTGGGAATCACAACTGCAACAGCAGTCACAGAGAACTCCTACGGCCCCACCGCAACGGTCACGCTGAACAACACCGTTGTGATTTAACGAGAGGCCTCAGGAGCCACATGACCATCAATGATTCGGCCATTCGGACCAGCAACCTGAGCCCATTTGGACCTTTCGGGCCAGACCGCACTCGGGAAGGCTCGCGGCCGCCCGGCTGGCCACGTCTTTTCGCCCGCCTTTGCTCTGCTGCACATGCGGTGCAGAGNNGGTGCAGAGCAGGTCTGCTGCACTACGCGTGCAGAGCAAAGGGCGCAGACAGGGAGTCCGCCCAGGCGGGCAGACCCGGCGCCGGGGAGCACGCAGCTACATCAGCTGGCGACTACATGAGTCGGGCGGCGAGTTCGGCGACCGGTGACCGCTCGCCTCGCGTCAGTCGAACGTGACCGAAGCAGGCCTGCCCGCTGAAGGCCGACACCACCGCGGTCAATGCGTTGGTTTGCTCCGACAGGAACGGCGCATCGATCTGCGAGGTGTCGCCGGTGAGCACGATCTTCGAATCGGCACCAATACGGGTAAGCAGCGTCTTGCCAACCTGCGGTGACAGGTTCATGGCCTCGTCGACCAGCACGAACGTCGAGTGCAGCGTGCGCCCGCGAAGGTGCGTGACCGACTCCATCGTGAGCAGCCCCTGCGCCTTGATGTAGTCGAGGGAGTCCTGCGCGACCTTGCCGCGACCGCCGTCCTGGCGGCGACGACGGTCGGCGGCCCCGTCACCAGACAACGCTGCGACGGCGTCAGTGATGGCTGCCATCCATGGGTCGATCTTTTCGTCCAGGGTCCCGGGCAGGTAGCCGAGATCGGCATGCCCCACCGGGATGACGGGCCGGTAGACCGAAAGTCGCTCGAAGCGGTGCTGTTCGACGACCATGTGCAACGCCGCCGCCACCGCGCACAGTGTCTTGCCGGTGCCGGCGGGGCCGTCGAGCACGATGACCTTGACGTCGTCGTCCAGCAGCAGGTCGAGCGCGAAGCGTTGCTCCTTGTTCGCGGCCTTCAGCCCCCACACCGGCGCGAGGGTCTCGAGCAGGTTCAGCTGGCCGGAGCGCACCCGGGCCAACGCCGAACTCGTCCCGGAACGCAAGACACCAAAAGTGTTTTCGGCCAGGTCGCTCGCGCCGGGCACCTCGCCGACGGCGACCTGGTGACTGTCGAAGAGCGCGTCGACGACCGCTGCGTCGGCGTCGAGGGTGACCCATCCTTCTGGGCGGGCGTGGGCCGGAATGAGGTCGAGAGTGTTGTGCTCGACGGCCGCAAGACCGACGGCCGCGGCGGTCAGTCGCAGCGCCGTGTCGTTCGACACGACGAGGACGGGTCCGTCGTCCTCGGACGCCGTCATGGCCAGGCCGAGCGCGGTTCCGACGATCTTGTTGTCAGGAGTGTCTGCGTGCAGGCCCTGCTCGTGGAGCAGCGCGGTCTGAATCCCGTTCACCTGCATCCGGACGGTGCCACCGAGCCGCCGGTCCAGCGGCTTACGGAGATCGCCACCGGCGTCGAGGCGCAACTGCTCGATACGACGCAGGACGTCGCGGGCGGCCGCTCCTGCCGGGTCGAGACGCTTCTTCAGACCGTCGAGTTCCTGCACCACCGTGAGCGGAATGACCATGTCCGCGCCCGGAAAGGCGTCGAAGATGCCGTCAGGGTCGGACATCAAGGCGGACGTGTCCAGAACCACGATCTTGGCGATGAGGGCCTCCCTTGTCACTCCAGGATGCGCCCGCCCAGGCGCCGGTGTCGGCGTTTCGCGCGACGCAGGCACCGACGCAGCTACCGAGCCCGGATCGTCAGTCCTCTGGTTCCCCCGCTCAGGCGGCGGCGACACCGGCTGATCAGCCGGGTCAAGGCGGGGCGAGACCGAAAGACCTGACACGAGGCTCATAAGTGACCCATCCCGTCGTCACGGCGCTCGCGGGTTCAAGGCGACGCCTTGGAGGACGCCCACCCGACCTGGATCGAGTGGTCGTTTCGCCGATCGTGTCCCCCGCCCGCAGGCCATGGGGGGACGTGGCGCACCCTCCCAAGATCGTGTCGCGAGGCGGGAGCGTATCCGCGTCGTCCCGGCCTCGTACCCGGGTCTGTATGCGCATGCGGTCCGCGAATCGGGGTAGGACACTGGGAGCCAAGAAGGAGGCTAATCATGGGTGCAACCGACAAGGTGAAGAACGCGGCTCAGGCCGCTAAGGGTGACGTCAAGGAGGCCGCCGGACGAGCGAGCGGCGACCGCGACATGCAGGCCGAAGGCCAGGCCGACAAGATGGCCGGATCGCTCAAGCAAGCCGGTGAAAAGGTCAAGGACGCCTTCAAGTAATTCCTCGGGGTTGGACAGAGGCCGGCCGCATCGCGGCCGGCCTCTTTCCCGCTGCAGAACATATTTGCTATAGAACATGTTTGCGCGAACACATACTTACGAGGGATCGTTAGAGCGATGAGCGAGTGGCTGGACAGAAGCGCGGCCGGCGGCCCGGTCCTTGGCAGGTACACACCCAAGCCGGCCGACGCCGGCCGGATGTGCACGGTCCGGCTCCTGCAGCTGCCCGTCGGCCTCTTCCTGCGGGCCCGCGAACACCATGACGACCTGGTCCGAGAGTTCACCTTGATGGCAATCGGAGAAACCGAGGACGCCGCGCGGCAGGCCACGCATGCCGCGGGCAACAACCCCCGCCCCGCGCTCTCGCCCCGGCTGCGCGAGCTTGTCGACATCCTCGGCCGACGGCTGGGCGCCACCGCGTCGCGCGCCGACGCAGAGCGCGATGCCGCAGTTGCGAGGGGCGACGCGACCGTCGACCTCAGCTACGAGGTCTCGACCAGCATCGCCGCCGACCTCGTGACACTGACCGATTTGATGGATGATGCGGACGAGTTCTGCCGTACGGAAAGGCTGTTGACCCTGCCCCGGGATCCCGCCATGGTCCGGTTCGGGCACTGGTACAACAACGAATTCCTCCGCCAGTTCGCCGGCCACGCACCGACCGCCTGGACCGGCGTCCTCGTTTAGGGACGCGCCCCCGAGCCGTAAAGACCGCTAGAGCCAGCCCTTGTCCTCGGCAACCCGAAGTGCCTCGACGCGGTTACGCGTGCCAGTCTTCGAAATGGCGGCCGACAGGTAGTTGCGGACCGTTCCTTCCGACAGGAACAGCATTTTCGCGATGTCCGCGAT
>PLCK01000284.1:0-844 GCA_003134755.1 Actinomycetota bacterium
GTGCCGTCGCCGGCCACGTCGTTGGTCTTGGTCGCGACTTCCTTCGCGAGCTGTGCGCCCAGGTTCTCGTGGCGGTCTTCGAGCTCGATCTCACGGGCGATGGTCACGCCGTCGTTCGTAATCGTCGGGACGCCGTAGCTCTTCGCGATGACGACGTTGCGGCCCTTCGGGCCGAGCGTCACCTTGACAGCGTTGGCGAGCGCGTCGACGCCACGCTCGAGCGAGCGGCGGGCACTCGCGTCGTACTGCAGGATCTTCGGCATTGCGTTACGGGTCCTCTCAGCGATTCTCACCGGACCGGGCTCACGGCCGCCGCCCCGGCGCCGTTGCTGGGCTCCGGGGCGGCTGCGCGAAGACGGTGGTTACTTCTGGATGACAGCCAGGACGTCGCGGGCGGAGAGCACCAGGTACTCCTCGCCGTTGTACTTGACCTCGGTGCCGCCGTACTTGCTGTACAGGACGCGGTCGCCTTCCTTGACGTCGAGCGGAACCCGCTGGCCGTCTTCGAAGCGGCCCGGACCGATGGCAAGGACGATGCCCTCCTGGGGCTTCTCCTTGGCGGTGTCCGGGATGACCAGGCCGGAAGCGGTGGTCGTCTCAGCCTCGACGGCCTGGACGACGATGCGGTCCTCGAGCGGCCGGATGGCAACCTTGCTGGTGGTGGCGGTCGTCACTGTGTGACTCCCCCTCCTTGATGTCGGGTCGGAACGGATGTCGGGATGACTCGGATCCGGAAGACCTGCCGTCGCGGGGGTCAGGTCGGTGCGTTACGAGCCACCGTTGGTTGGCACACTCGTGATGAGAGTGCCAGCACTTCCATGCCGAAGACTATGCCGGGCTTAGC
>PLCK01000284.1:868-1436 GCA_003134755.1 Actinomycetota bacterium
GCACTCCGTCAACCCGAGTGCCAAGCTTCACCCATGGACGTCGAGACCTTCCGCGAGCTCCTTCGCGACCCTGGCCCGGCGGCCGTCGCGCGGGCAGTCGCGGACCTTGACGCCGGCAGCCAACCACTCGCGGTGGCCTCCGTNNGCGGTAACCCAGGCGACGTTGCGGCGCCGGGCTAGGGCCAAGTTCGGCGCTGCTGCCGACGAGCTCTGGCTCACCCGCGAGGGACTCGAGCAGTCGACCGGGACGCCGATCGCTGAGCACCGCGCGAAACGTTTCGCCGACCTCGCGAGCCGTCTCGGACGGCGACCGCGGGTCGCCGACCTGTGCTGCGGGATCGGTGGTGACCTGCGCGCCCTGGCGGCCGCGGGTTGTGAGGTCACCGGCTACGACGTCGATCCGGTTGCGGCCGCCGTCGCGGCTGCCAACACGCGGAGCACCACGGCGTCCGTCGAATGCATCGATGTCGAGGCCGTCGACCTGAGCGACCTCGACGCGGCGTTCATCGACCCGGCCCGGCGCAGTGACGGGCGCCGAACGTTCGACGTCGCGGCGTACAAGCCCGGC
>PLCK01000284.1:1454-13137 GCA_003134755.1 Actinomycetota bacterium
GGGCCACGCTGCTACCTGCCGGTGCCACCCTGACGTCGAACACCGACGCGGACGAACCGCCGCCGACGGGTCAACTCCGCCGCTATCTCTACGAGCCGGACGACGCCGTTGTTCGGGCGCACCTGATCGGCGACCTCGCGCGGTCGCTCGACGGCGTCCTGCTCGACGCGAGCACGGCCTACATCACGAGCGACACGTTCGTCGCGACTCCGTTCGCGCAGGTTTTCGAGGTCGACGACGCGATGCCGTTCTCATTGAAGCGGCTGCGAACCGCCTTGCGTGAACGCAAGGTCGGTTCGGTCACGATCATGAAGCGCGGTTCGGCGATCGACGTCGAACAATTGCGGCGCGACCTCAAGCTGTCGGGCGACGCGGAAGCTGTCGTCGTCCTCGCGTTGATCGGCGGGCGCCACCATGCGGTCATCGCACATCGGCGGCCCCGCACGTTCGTCATGCCCTGATCGTGTCGAGGTTCAGCCGAGGTCGACCGGAGCGAATTGCCAGGCGTCAGGCCCGCGCGCGCAGAATCTCTCGGCGCCGAGGTCGAACCAGGCGTTGCCAGCCGCCAACGCGTCGGAATCAACCCATCGCGTGACGATGACAGCGCGGTCCTGCTCGTCGGAGCGATAGGCCTCGCCACCGTCGAATCCGTCAGCCGCGACGAACTGCGGCCAGGCATCGTTCTTGACCCATGCGCAGAACTCGTCGAGCTGCCCGGCAGTGATCTTGGTCTCCCACATGCGCGCGATCACACAAGCACCTCCGTGATGGGTAGGGACGAGTCGGCGGGCAGGTCGAGCGACGAAGCAGGCCGGCCTGCTTCGACCAGCAGCGCTCCGAGTGCTGCCACCATCGCACCGTTGTCGGTGCACAAGCCAGGTCGCGGCACGCGCAGCCTGATTCCGGCCGCGGCACATCGCTGCTCCGCGAGCGCGCGGAGCCTCGAATTGGCGGCGACGCCGCCGCCGATCAACAGGTAGTCGACACCGTGACTCCGGCACGCGACGATCGCCTTCGTGGTCAAGACGTCGACCACAGCTTCTTGGAACGACGCGGCCACGTCGGCGACTGGAATGGGCAGGCCGGCCCGCTCGCGCGCCTCTACCCAGCGAGCCACCGCCGTCTTCAGCCCGGAGAAGGAGAAATCGAGAGTTCCGTCGTCGGCCTTGCCGCGCGGGAATGAGACGAGGGCAGCGTCGCCGTCGCCGGCGACCCGGTCGATGTGCGGGCCACCCGGGAACGGCAGCCCAAGCACACGGGCGACCTTGTCGAACGCTTCACCGGCGGCGTCGTCGACTGTCGCGCCGAGCGGTCGCACGTCACGGGTCAGGTCGGACACCAGCAGCAACGACGAGTGCCCACCCGAAACCAGCAACGCGACGCACGGCTCGGGCAGCGGCCCATGTTCGAGGACGTCGACGGCAACGTGGGCTGAGAGATGGTTCACTCCGTACAGCGGCTTGCCGAGCGCGATCGAGTACGCCTTCGCCGCCGCGACGCCGACCAGCAAGGCGCCGGCCAGGCCTGGGCCGGCGGTGACCGCGATGGCGTCGACATCGCGCCACGTGACGCTGGCGTCGTCGAGGGCGCGCCTGATCGCAGGCACCATCGCGTCAAGATGCGCACGACTCGCGACCTCGGGAACCACACCGCCGAAGCGGGCGTGCTCCTCGACACTCGACGCCACGGCGTTGGCGAGCAGAGTGGTTCCACGAACAATGCCTACGCCTGTCTCGTCGCACGACGTCTCGATTCCGAGCACGAGTGCGCCGTCACTCATGCGGCGCCCACTGCAAGGGGTCGACGCCCTTGAGGTTGAGCACCATCAGCACCGCGTCGGTGCCGCTCGGTTGGTAGTAGGCCTTGCGGACGCCGATCTGCTCGAATCCGAACCTCGCATACAACCGTTGCGCGGTCTCGTTGTCGGCGCGGACCTCGAGGCCGACCATCGGTTCGTCACGCCGGCGCGCCTCGTCGATGAGCGCCGTCAGCATGCAGGCCCCGATGCCCTCGGCCTGCCGGTCACGTTTGACTGCGATCGTCTGCACGAACGACTCCTCCGGATACGCGCAAAGGCCCGCGTAACCGATGATCTCCTTCCCCTCTTGCGCGACCACATAGAAGCGGCTCTCGGGCTCGGCGAGTTCGGACCAGAACATCGCGATGGTCCAGCTCTCGTCGCCGAACAGATCGCGCTCGAGATCCATCACACCGTCGACGTCCCACCACCGCATCGGCCGCAGCGTCACCGCGCCGGTTTCCGTCGTGCTCATACCGGCGTCACCGCCTTGCGCGCCGCGGGTTCGACCGCGTCGGGCCGACGAAGGTACAGCGGCTCTACCGGCAATTCGGCGACCCCGCCGGCCGTGCCCGCGGCTACCATGCGGGCGAGCACACCCGCCTCCGGCAGGTCGGGACGCCGCGCGCTGACAAACGTCTCGCGGTACATGAGGGCCCCGGCGCCATAGGCCGGCCCGGTCCAGTCGACGTCGACCGGCCGATCGACATGCGGCCCTTCGGTACGTACACCACTCGCGTCGTACGTCGCCCAGTACACCTCGCGACGGCGTGCATCGGTGGCCACCAGGAACGGATCGGCGCTCACGACCGCGGCAGCGACAATGTCGAGCGTGCAGATACCGGTCACCGGTATCGACAGTGCGTCGGCCATTGCGCGCGCAGTCATGAGCCCGACCCGCAGGCCCGTGAACGGCCCGGGACCCACGCCAACCGCGATGCCGGTCAGGTCGGACGCCGACGCGCCGGCGGTCGCGAGCACGTGCGCAATACCGGGGCCGAGCAGCTCCCCGTGCCGGCGGCCGTCGATGACCGTGCGTTCTTCGAGAACGTGAGATCCGTCGTGCAGGGCGACTGTGATTGCGGCGGTCGCCGTGTCGAATGCGAGGAGCAGCACGACCCAGAGCCTAATCGGCTCGACGTTCAGCGCGGAGTGAGCAGATCGGCCAGCTGCGCGGCGTCCCATCTGGTGCCGTGTGGGCTGATGCGGACGTGCCGTACATCGCCGTCGAGGCCGACGGCCCGGATGATGTCGATTTCCAGCCGGTCCGGCGACAACCCCTCGACGAGCCCGTGCCCCCACTCGACCAGCGTGACGCTCTCGTCGAGCAAGGCATCGAGATCGAGATCGTCGACCTCGAGCCGGCCCTCGAGCCGGTACGCATCGGCATGCAGGAGCCCCGGACCCTCGGTCAGCGACGGATGCACGCGCGCGATGACGAACGTCGGCGAAGTCACCGCGCCGCGGACGCCGAGCCCGCGCCCGATTCCCTGGGCGAGCGTCGTCTTCCCGGCCCCGAGTGCGCCGTTGAGCACGACCAGATCGCCGGCCCGCAGAATGCCCGAAAGCCGCTCACCGAGCTCGCGCATCGCCTCAGGGGTCGCGATCTCGAACTCCACACTCATGACGCCCGCCACAACGCGGCGACCAACGCCAAGTCTTCGCGCAACGCGGCGCGGGGCAGGCCGGCCGGGCCGAACCGGATCGCGGCTGAGGGGTGATACGTCGCGACGACGCGTCTCCCGTCGACCGGGTGCGGCTGTCCACGCAGTTCACGGATGCGGGCCGAGGGTCCGAAGAACCATGCAGCGGCCGAGCCGCCCAACGCGCAGATCACCGACGGATCGATCAGCCGGATCTGCGCACTCAGCCAACCGCGGCAGTTACCGACCTCGACCCTTGCCGGCCTGCGGTTTCCGGGAGGCCGGCACTTGAGGACGTTCGCGACGGCCACCTGAGCTCGGGGCAGGCCGGCCTCCTCGAGAAGCTCGTCGAGAAGCTGACCCGCCTTGCCGACGAAAGGAACACCCAACTGGTCCTCGGTAGCACCCGGTGCCTCGCCGACCAGCAGAACCGGGGAGCCGGCGGTCGGTCTTGTTCCGACGACGACGGTGCGACGGCTGGCCGCAAGCTCGGGGCAGGCGACACAGCCCCGCATCTGCAAAGCCAGCGCGTCCCACTGCGCACCAGCCACCTGTGCATCAGCCACCCTCGTACACCCGCGGCACGCGGACGCCGACGCGGCTCACGATCTCGTACGAGATCGTGTTGAGTGCGCGGGCCCAATCGTCGGCGGTCGGCTCACCCCGCTCGCCGGTACCGAACAGCACGACCTCGTCGCCCGCAGCGAAGTTGTCGTCTTCGTCGGCGCCGAGATCGACGACGAACTGGTCCATGCTCACCGTGCCGGAGATCGTCACGCGTGAGTTCCCGCTGCGCCCCACGACCATCACCTCGGCCGCATTCGCGGCGGCTCGTCCGATCCCGTCGGCGTAGCCGATGGGCACCAGCCCGAGCTTCGACGCGACCTGCGTCTGGTAGCGATGTCCATAGGAGACGCCGGTGCCTGCAGGCACCCTCTTGGTCAACGCCAGCCTCGCGGTGAGGGTCATGGCGGGTCGCAAGCCGAGCGATGCGGCGGCCGCCGCATCGGCAAACGGTGACAAGCCGTAGATCGCGATCCCCACCCTGACCAGGTCGAAGCGTGACTGCGGCAGTTCGAGGAGTCCGCCGGAGTTGGCCAGATGCCTGACCTCCGCACGCACGCCGGCCTGCTCGGCGAGTGCGACCGCTGCGGTGAACGCCGCAATCTGGCGAGCACTGGTCGGATGCGACGGGTCGTCGCCATGAACGAAGTGCGACCAGAGGCCGACGACGTTCACCTGACCGTCGGCCTGTGCCTTCAGCGCCGCGGCGACGAGTTCGGGCCACTCGGGCTCGACGGCACCACCCCGCGACAGACCGGTGTCGGCCTTCAGATGCACCCGAGCGACCCGATCAACCGTGCGCGCGGCAGCCGCGATCTCGGCGACCATCCACGGGGCGGACGCCGACAGGTCGACGTCCGCACGGACCGCCTCGGCCAACGGCTCGCCCGGCACCGCGAGCCACGACAGAATGCGACCGCCGACCCCCGCCGCGCGCAGGCTCAACGCCTCTTCGAGGAAGGCCACGCCGAGCCAGGTCGCACCGCCGTTTTGCGCTGCGAGGGCGCTCTGGACGAGGCCGTGGCCGTAGCCCTCGGCCTTGACGACCGCCATCACCTGCGCCGGCCCGGCGATCTCGACGAGGCGACCGACGTTGGCGGAGATGGCACCGAGGTCGACCCTGGCCGCCGCACGGATAGGCACGGCGGCCATCCTGCCATCGCCGTGATGGGATGAGTGACATGCGACTGACCAAGTACTCGCACTCCTGCGTCCGGCTTGACGAGGGCAGCGCNNCGCGCCTCACTCGTCATCGATCCGGGCATCTTCTCCGAGACCGCCGTCGCCTTGGCCGGCGCGCACGCGGTGCTCGTCACGCATGAGCACGCCGATCACCTCGACCTGCCCGCCTTCGTCGAGGCAGCCCGATCGAACAGCGCCCTGCGGGTGTGGGCGCCCAAGCCCGTCGCCGACTCGTTGGCGGAGCTTGGCGATCGGGTCACCGCCGTCGGTGCCGGTGAGTCGTTCGACGCGGCCGGATTCGTTGTCCGGACCTTTGGCGGACTGCATGCGCTGATCCACCCACTGCTAGGCACGCTTGTCGCCAATGTCACCTACCTCGTCAACGACTCGGTCTACCACCCTGGCGACTCGTTCACCGTGCCGCCGGTACCCGTCGAAACGTTGCTGATCCCGGTGCACGCGCCGTGGTCGAAGGTCGCCGAGGTGCTCGACTTCGCCATCGCCGTGCGTGCACCGCGAGCGTTCCAGATACATGACGCATTGCTGAACGAGTTCGGGTCACGCCTCGTCGACACCCACGTCACCAACGTCTCGGCGATGTACGGCTCGACCTACCGGCGACTCGCGTCGACCGAAGCGGTGGAACTCTAGGACAGCGATCTCTAGGACAGCGACCGCAAGGCGGCCGGCAGGTGCGACACCAGGTCGTCGGCTACCACCGGGGCGCCGTCGGAAGCCAACCGACCGGCCGCACCATGCAGATACGCGGCGCACGAGGCGGCGTCGAGAGCCGACAGGCCACCGGCGAGCAACGCGCCGATAATGCCCGACAGCACGTCACCACTTCCGGCGGTCGCCAACCACGGCGTCCCCGTCGAGTTCACCCGAACCAGCCCCTCGGGTGCGCAGACCACTGTGGTCGATCCCTTCAACAGCACGGTTGCCTGAAGTTTCTGCGCGGCGGCCCGCGCGTGATGCAGCCGGCGCGCCTCGACGTCGGCCCGCTCGTCGGGCTCGAGCCCGAGCAGTCGCGTGAGTTCACCGGCGTGCGGTGTCAGCACGGTCGGCGCGTGCCGGTCCGTAACGAGAGCAGGTCGGCGTCCGACGATCGTCAGGGCGTCGGCGTCGACGATGACGGGCAGCTGTGAACTCAACACCTGCGCGAGCACGTGCTCGGCGAAAGCATCGGTGCCGATGCCGGGGCCGACCACCCAGGCCTGAACGCGACCGACACCTAGCACATCGTCGTCCGCGCTGCCGGTCAACACCGTCACGACAGCCTCGGGCCAGCGCGACCGTACGAGCTCAGCCGGATGCGCGACCGATACGAATCGCACCATGCCCGCGCCGGCGCGCAGCGCACCGCCAGTGGCGAGGAGTGCAGCGCCGGTGTAGGCGTCACTGCCGGCGACGATGCCGACGACACCGCGGCGGTACTTGTCCGACTCGNNGCTGCGCGCCCGGATCGATGAGCAGACCCGGCTTCCAGGTGCCGAAGGTCACAGTCACGTCCGCGCGCACTGCAGCGCCTTCGACGACGCCGCTATCGGCGTCGACACCGCTGGGGATGTCGACCGCGACCACGATCGCATCGGGTGGAATCGCCGCGACAATCGCCGCGGCGGTGGGCCGCAGGGCACCGATCCCGCCAATCCCGACGATGCCGTCGAGCACCAGATCGGCGCCCTCCAGTGCGGTTGCGTCGGACACCGCCCCGCCCGCCCTGAGCAGCGCGGCGAGCCCGGCGACGTGTGCGGTCGAACCCAGCAGGATCGCGGCGACGACGGCACCGCGCTGGGCGAGCAACGAGCCGGCGAACAACGCGTCACCGCCGTTGTCACCCGAACCGACAAGCACCACGACGTGCGACCCGTAGACCTTTTCGAGCAACCGGCCGCAAGTGGCCGCTAGGCCCGTCGCTGCCCGCGCCATCAGGGTGCCGACCGGTTGGCGAGCCATCAACGCCGTCTCTGCCGCGCGCACGGTCGCGACGTCGTGGGCCTGCCGCATCAGCGCCGGCTACTCGACCGTGACGGACTTCGCGAGGTTGCGCGGCNNCGGTCTTGGCCAGGTTGCGCGGCCGGTCGACGTTGTTGCCGCGCGCCACCGCAAGTTCGCAAGCAAAAACCTGCAACGGAATCACTGAGACGAGCGGTTGTAGCAACGTCGGGACCGCGGGCACCCAGATAAGTTCGTCGGCATAGGGCACGACGGCGTCGTCGCCGACTTCGGCGATGACGATCGTGCGCGCACCGCGGGCCCGCACCTCCTGAATGTTCGAGACCAACTTCGCGTGCAGCACCGAACGGCCACGCGGCGACGGCATGACCACGACGACGGGGACGCCATCTTCGATTAGCGCGATGGGGCCGTGCTTCAACTCACCCGCCGCGAAGCCCTCGGCGTGCATGTACGCGAGTTCCTTGAGTTTCAGGGCACCCTCGAGCGCGACCGGGTAACCGACGTGCCGGCCGAGAAACAGCACGGTAGGAGCATCGGCCAGCGAGCGGGCGATCTCTCGTACCGGCTCCATCGTGTCGAGGACGCGGGCGACCTGGTCGTGCATCGCCGCGAGTTCGCGGACGACGCCCGCCACCTCGTCGCCGTACTTCGTGCCGCGTACCTGCCCGAGGTAGAGCGCGACCAGGTAGACCGCGACGAGTTGGGTCACGAACGTCTTGGTCGCTGCCACGCCGATCTCGGGTCCGGCCCGGGTGTAGAGGACAGCATCGGATTCACGCGGGATCGTCGACCCGTTCGTGTTGCAGATCGCGAGAACCCGTGCACCCATCTCGTGCGCATGATGCACGGCCATCAAGGTGTCGAGCGTCTCGCCCGACTGCGAGATCGCAATGACGAGCGAGCGCCGACCGAGGATCGGATCGCGGTACCGGAACTCGCTCGCCAGCTCGACCTCGCATGGCAGCCCGGCCCAGTGTTCGACGGCGTACTTGGCAATGAGACCCGCGTGGTACGCCGACCCGCAGGCGACCACCACGATCTTGTCGATGTCGCCCAGCACGGCTGGGTCGAGGCGCATCTCGTCGAGCATGAGCGCGCCGTCCTCGGTCAGGCGTCCCAGCAAGGTCGCGGCCACGGCGTCCGGCTGTTCGGCGATCTCTTTCAGCATGAAGTGGTCGTGGCCGCCCTTCTCGGCGGTCTCCAGGTCNNGCCGTCGACGGGCACGCCGTCGAACGTTCTGATGTGGTAGCCGTCGGCGGTGATGGCAACGAGCTGGTCCTGCCCGAGTTCGACGGCGTCGCGGGTGTGCGCGATGAATGCGGCCACGTCGCTGGCGAGGAAAGTCTCACCCGTGCCGAGCCCGATCACCAAGGGCGAGTTGCGACGTGCCGCGACGACTTGACCGGGTGCGTCGGCGTGCACAGCCACCAGGCTGAACGAACCCTCGAGAGCACGGCAGGCGGCGCGCATCGCCTCGACAAGGTCACCGCTCGCGTCGAACGCCTCCTCGAGCAGGTGGGCCGCGACCTCGGTGTCGGTCTCCGATCGGAACTCGTGACCAAGGCCTACGAGCCGGGCCCGCAATGCGGCGTGGTTCTCGATGACGCCGTTATGCACGACGGCCAGCTGACGCCGGCAGTCGACGTGCGGATGCGCGTTGTCGTCGGTCGGACCGCCGTGAGTCGCCCAGCGAGTGTGGCCGATGCCGACTCGGCCGTCGGGCAGCGCGTCCGTCTCGAGCAATCGCTCGAGGTTGGCCAGCGCGCCCGCCTTGCGACGCAGCGCCAGCGACCCATCCGCAACGACCGCGATGCCGGCGGAGTCATACCCGCGATACTCGAGCCTGCGCAGGCCGTCGAGCACCACGTCGCGTGCCGACTTGGGCCCGACGTAGGCGACGATGCCGCACACGGTCTAGCCCAACCGCTCGCGGACGAGTTCCGCGAGTTCGCTGGCGACCGCATCGGCCTGCTCATGGGTGACCGCCTCGACCATCACCCGCACCATGGGCTCGGTGCCGCTCGGCCGCAGCAGCACTCGCCCGGTCGTACCGAGACTCGTCTGCGCGTGCGCGATCGCGTTGAGCAGATCTTCGTCAGAGTGCGCGCGCGACCTGTCGACGTCACTGACGTTGATCAGCACCTGCGGCAGACGGCGCATGACCCCAGCCAAGTCGATGACCGGCGTCTTTGTCTGCGCGACACGCGCCAGTAACTGGAGGGCCGTCAAGATCCCGTCGCCGGTCGTCGCGAGGTCCAGCAGAAGCACGTGCCCGCTCTGCTCCCCGCCGAGGGTGTAGCCGCCGGCCTGCATAGCCTCGAACACGTACCGATCGCCGACGGCGGTCTCGACGACGGTGACTCCCTTCGCCTCCATGCCGAGTTTGAACCCGAGATTCGACATGACGGTGACGACGACTGTGCCGTGGACGAGCCGGCCCGCCTCGTTCATGGCGACCGCCAGGATCGCCATGATCTGGTCGCCGTCGATCACGGAACCGTCAGGACCGACCGCGAGGCACCTGTCGGCGTCGCCATCGTGTGCGATGCCGATGTCGGCACCGTGCTCGACGACCGCGGCACGAAGCAACTCGAGGTGAGTCGAGCCACAACCGTCGTTGATGTTCAGGCCGTCTGGATTGCATCCGATGGCGATGACAGTCGCGCCGCCGCGGCGCAAGGCCTCGGGTGCCGCCGCGTACGCGGCGCCGTTCGCGCAGTCGACGACGACCTTCAGCCCGTCGAGCCGGTGCGGCAGCGTCGAGACCAGGTGCGCGACATAGTGTTCGGTCGCCTCGGGGTAGTCCGTGACGCGGCCGACGTCGGCACCGGTGGGCCGGTCCCAATCGTCGAGGAGCCTGGCTTCGATGGCGTCCTCGAGTTCGTCGGCCAGCTTGTGCCCGCCGCGCGCGAAGAACTTGACGCCGTTGTCGGGCATCGGATTGTGGCTCGCTGAAAGCACCACGCCCAGGTCGGCTTGGAGCTCTGCGGTCAGGTACGCCACGCCCGGCGTCGGGAGAACGCCGAGCCGCAGGACGTCGACCCCGGCACTCGCGAGCCCGGCGACCACCGCGGCTTCGAGGAACTCACCCGACGCCCTCGGATCGCGGCCTACGACGGCAAGCGGGCGGCGGCCTTCGAACGCGCCCGCCTCGCCGAGCACGTGCGCCGCCGCGACGGCAAGCTCGAGGGCGAGTTCGGCCGTCAACTCCTTGTTCGCGACACCGCGAACGCCGTCGGTCCCGAAGAGTCGCCGCTGCGGTCGTTCGGTCGGCTCGGCGCGGGGCGCGCCCACTACCGCTTGGAGTACTGCGGAGCCTTACGGGCCTTCTTCAAGCCGTACTTCTTGCGCTCGATGACCCTCGCGTCGCGCGTCAGGTAGCCGGCCTTCTTGAGGACGGGCCGGTTCTCGGGGTCGATCAGGATCAGTGCGCGGGCGATGCCGAGCCGCAGCGCGCCGGCTTGGCCGCTGATGCCGCCGCCGGTGATGCGGGCGACCACGTCGAACTGCTCGACGCCATCGAGCACAGCCAGCGGGCTCTTCACCAGCTGCTGGTGCACCTTGTTCGGGAAGTAGCTTTCGAGGGTGCGGCCGTTGACCTTGACCTGACCGGTGCCTGGCACCAGCCGAACGCGGGCTACCGCTTCCTTGCGACGACCGGTCGCGTTGCCCGATCCGCTCGCCGACCGGCGACGGACCGTGACGGTCTCGCTGGTGTAGCTGAGGGGCGTGTCAGCGATCTCCGACGCCTCGACGCCGTCGGCCGCCGCGCCGTCGGTGAACTCGGTGTCGACACTGTCGTCGTCAGTGGTCAAGGTGTCTACCACGTCAGTGGTCAAGGTGCCTGCCACGGAATTCCTCACTGAGCGACCTGGGTGATCTCGAAGGGCACCGGCTGCTGCGCCGCGTGCGGGTGATTCGGGCCGGAATAGACCTTGAGCTTCTTCAGCATGGCGCGACCGAGGGTCGTGTGCGGCAGCATCCCGCGCACCGCCTTCTCGACCGCCCGATCGGGCCGCTCGGCAAGCAGCTCGCCGTAGGGCTTCGCCGTCAGACCGCCCGGGTAACCGGAGTGNNGTGCTTGCCCCGGAGCAGGGTCGCGACCTGGGCGGCCAACCGGCCGAGGACGACGTCATTGGCGTCGATCACGTGCCACTGACGCTCAACGTCGGCAGCCTTGGGAGAGAACGTGCGCACAGGAGGGCCCTCGGGTCGAAACGGCTGAAAGGAGTCGTGCTCGACGGAAACTGGATCCGCGCACACGCACAACGACCTCGTAGACTACCCGGCCTGTCATGGACGGGTCAAAGCGGCCGGCCCGGGCCCAGCCCAACCGATGGCATAACCGGCTCGCGGTCCGACCGCTCACACGGCAGGCTGGGGCGATGGACCTCTCCGGCTACCGTCGCTTCCTGCGGGCGCCCGGCGTACCCCGGCTGTTCAGTTCGATGCTCGTCGGCCGGCTCCCGGCCGGCATGTTGACCCTGGCCATCGTCCTTCGCATCACCCAGGACGGCGGCAGCTACCGCCTGGC
>PLCK01000299.1 GCA_003134755.1 Actinomycetota bacterium
CCTGTCCGGTGACGACGCGCTTGTCGAGGCGTTCAGTTCCGGCTTCGATTTCCACGCGACCACCGCAGCCAGCGTGTTCGGCGTCCCGCTCGCCGAGGTCGACGGCGTCCTGCGCAATCGGGTCAAGGCGATGAACTACGGCCTGGCCTACGGTTTGTCCGCCTACGGGCTGTCCCAGCAACTCGGCATCACGGCCGACGAGGCACGTGGCCTGATGGCGGAGTACTTCGAGCGGTTCGGTGGCGTGCGCGACTACCTGAGCCGGGTAGTCGAACGGGCTCGCCGCGAGGGCTACACCGAGACGATCCTCGGCCGCCGCCGCTACCTCCCCGACCTCACGAGCGACAACCGTCAGCGCCGCGAGATGGCCGAGCGNNCCGACATCATCAAGGTCGCGATGCTCAACGTCGACCGCGCGCTGAAAGCGTCCGGAGCCAAGTCGCGGATGCTCCTGCAGGTCCACGACGAGCTCGTATTCGAGATCGCACCTGGCGAGCGGTCCGACGTCGAGGAGCTGGTGCGGCGTGAGATGGCCGGCGCCTACCCGCTCAAGGCGCCTCTCGACGTCTCGGTCGGTGTCGGACCGAACTGGGACGCCGCCGGCCACTGAGGTCTGGCTCCTCGTTGGCGGTTTCGTATTTCCTCGCGACCATCCGGCTCCTCTTGTCGTCAAGCGGCACACGCGACGAAGGGGGAGACGTCATGGACGAGCCCATCGGCCGGACCGGAACGACAAGGCGCGCCTTCCTTGCCCGCGCCGGATTGCTCGGCGCCGGGGGAGCCGCGGCCGGTGCGCTGGGTGGCTTGCCGGGTTTCCTGCACACCGCCTCGGCCGATGCCGGCACCGACACTGGCAGCGCGGCCGACGTGTCCTTGGCGGCGGCGGGCTGTCCGATGGGACATCCGGCCGGCAACGCCCTTCCGTCGGCCGGCACATTCGGCCGGCTGTTCCCGGGGCTGCCGCCGTTCGCGCACGACNNCGACAGTCCCGCGCTGCGGGCTGCATTGCTCGCGATTGGCGCGCCGGGCGGGATGCTCGATGCGAAGGACGACCTGTTCGGCCCGAACGGCGGCCCGGTCAAGCTCATCACCGACCCGAACCAGAGCCTCGTCAACCGCAACAACCCGCACGACACCGCAGGCATGACGTTTGTCGGCCAGTTCATCGACCACGATCTGACGTTCGACGCGACGTCCAAGCTCGGTGTCGCCACGAATCCCGTCACCTCTCCGAACAATCGGACCCCGCGGTTCGATCTGGACTCGGTCTACGGTGGTGGCCCGATCGACCAGCCGGAGCTCTATGGACCAGGGAATCCGATCAAGTTACGCGTCGAGTCGGGCGGGGTCTTCGAGGACGTGCCGCGCCGACTCGACCACACTGCGGTGATCGCCGACCCACGCAACGACAGCAATCTCATCATCAGTGGCTTGCACGCGGCCTTCCTGAAGTTCCACAACCAGGCCGTTGACATGTTGACTGCCGCTGGTGTCGAACCGATCGATGTGTTCCTCGAGGCGCGCCGCCTCACTACTTGGCACTACCAGTGGCTGGTCGTGAATCAGGTCCTGCCGAACTTCGTCGGGCAGCCGATGGTCGACGAGGTCATGCGCAGTGGCGGGCACGCGTTTCGGGCGAAGGGCGAGGTATTCATCCCGGTCGAGTTCTCCGGTGCCGCCTACCGCTTCGGACACAGCATGGTGCGGCCGTCCTATCGGGCGAACCTCGCCGGTGACGCGGGCGGGCCCTTCTTCGGTCTCATCTTCGATCCGACTTATGCGGTTGCCGACGGCCGGCCGCTCGATAACGAACCGCCCGACCTGCGCGGCGGATACCGGTCCGCGCGCCGATTCATCGGCTGGCAGACCTTCTTCGACTTCGGCGGTCCCGACACCGCCGCGGTGAAGCCGAACAAGCTCATCGACACCGTCTTGTCGACTCCGCTGTTCGGCCTGCCGTTCAGCGCGATCGCGCATCTGCCCGGTGCGCCAGGACCCACCGCCTTGCCGCAGCGCACCCTGTTGCGGCACCTCACCTGGTCGTTGCCATCTGGTCAGGCGATCGCCGACCACTTACGGGTCGATCGCCTGCATCGCAATGATTTCTCCGATTTCGCGGCCTTCGGCATCGGTCTCGACTCTTCGACGCCTTTGTGGCTGTATGTGCTGCGCGAAGCCGAGCTGGTCAACGGAGGTCAGTTCCTGGGGCCGGTCGGCGGTCGCATCGTCGCGGAGGTGATGCTCGGACTGTTGCGCGCCGACCCTGCCAGCTACCTGAGCCGGCAACCCTCCTGGCAGCCGAGTCTGGGCGCGACGGGTGGTCAGTACACGATGGCAAACTTCCTCCGTTTCGCCGACGTCGATCCAGCAAGTCGGGGACAGTAGGAGCCAACAGCTAGACGCCGGATGTATCTGGACGTATACCGAGAACTCTTCACGATTGATCGGCCGGCCGCGATCGGCATCCACGTTCCATTGGAATTCGACACAGGAGACGTTCGTGCGAACAACACCGTTTCACCGCGTTGCCGTCATGGGTATCGCTGCGCTTGTTGTGGCCGGGTTTGTAAGCGGCTGCGCGACCAAGAAGACGAAGTCCGCGAACGCCGGCTCCGTAAGCACGTCGTCTTCCGCGGCCGGTTCCTCGGCTGCCGCCGCACCATCGACAGCCCCGTCGGAGACGGCCACGTCCTCGCCGGTGAAGGCGACGGGTGGCGGTAAGTTCTGCCAGCAGGTCGCGTCGACGATCAACTCAACTGCGGCCCGGGCGGCAACATCGGGCGGAACCAGCAACGTGGCGGCCTCGATCAAGGAGACGCAAGCGGTCGAGGCCGCGGTCCTCAAGTCCGCGCCGAACGCGATCAAGTCCGACCTGATCACGGTGTTCGGGGCCATCGACAAGCTGTACGCGGCTCTGGCCAAGGCGAACTACGACTACACGAAGCTCGACCCGACGGCCCTGACCGATCTCGAGTCGCCAGCCGTCAAGACGGCGGAGCAGCACCTCAACGACTACGTGAAGACCACCTGCGGCATCGATCTGGGCGGCGGTGCCACCGCGGCGTCCTCGAGCTGACCCGACTCGCAAGCCCGGCGGTGTTCGACTAGCCGCCGGGCTTGTTCGCGCGAAAGATGGCAGTTCCGGGAATCAGGGCACCACGCAACGGCGACCAGCCGCCCCACGGCTGGGCGAACGCGTCGGGCCACTCCGGCTCGACGAGGTCGGTCAGCACGAAGCCCGCGGTGCTGATCGCGCCCACCCAGTCACCCATGGTCCTGTGGTGCTCGACGTAGGACGCCCGCCCATCGGCGTCCGTCTCGACGTATGGCGTTCTGTCGAAGTACGACGACCGGACCGTCAGGCCGCCGACGCCCGGGTCGTCGGGGAACGCCCATCGGATCGGGTGGGTCACCGAGAAGACGAACCGGCCGCCGGGACGCAGCACCCGGAACACCTCGCGCAGCGCCTGCGCGGAGCTGGCCACGAAAG
>PLCK01000086.1 GCA_003134755.1 Actinomycetota bacterium
TATGTGATCTACACGTCGGGCTCGACAGGCAAGCCCAAGGGCGTGCTGATCAGGCATCGTGGCGTGGTGAACCTGATGGCCGAAATGGCACAGCGCCCTGGTCTGCGGCCGGGCGAGGTGCTGGTGGGTGTCACGACCCCGGCGTTCGACCTGTCGGTGCCGGATCTGTTCCTGGCGCTGACCACCGGTGCCCATCTGGTGCTCGCTGACCCAGCCGTGGCCGCCGATCCGGCAGCGCTTGTGGCGCTCCTCGATCGCGTCGACGCCGACGTTATGCAGGCGACTCCGTCGACGTGGCGGATGCTGCTCGACGCCTCGTGGACAGGCCGGCCCACGATGCGGGTCGTGTGCGGTGGTGAGGGCTACACCGCGGCCCTCGCGAAGCCGCTGCTGGCGAAGGTCGCGCAGGTGTGGAACTTCTATGGCCCTACTGAAGCGACGGTCTGGTGCACAAGTGCACAGCTCACGGACCCCTCCGACCCGCTGCCGCTCGGTGCGGCGTTGCCCAACTACACCGTGTACGTCGCCGACTCTGCCGGTCGTCCGGTGCCGCCTGGGGTCGCCGGTGAGATCGTGATCGGCGGTGTCGGACTCGCTGCGGGCTACCACGGCCGGCCGGATCTGACAGCCGAGCGGTTCGTCGACGTCGGCAATCGTCGGATCTATCGCACCGGCGATCTTGGTCGGACCAGGCGTGGCGGCTCGCTGGAGTTTCTCGGTCGCATCGATCATCAGGTCAAGTTGCGGGGCTTTCGCATCGAGCTGGGCGAGATCGAACAGGTGCTCGGCCAACACGAGGCGGTGGGCGAAGCCGTCGTCGTCGTCCGCGAGGACGTCCCGGGCGACGCGACGCTGGTCGCCTACGTCGTGCTTAGCCCTGACGCCGGCGAACTTGATAGCGCCGCGCTGCGCAGGCACGTCGGCCTGGTGCTGCCCGGCTACATGGTGCCCGCGGTCGTGGTCGCAATGGAGTCGATGCCGCGAACGCCCAATGGCAAGACCGACCGCGGCCGGCTGCCCGCGCCGACGATCCAGGCAGCCTCTGGCGAGAGTTACGTTGCCCCGCGTACGCCGATCGAGGAGGCCGTCGCCGAGATGTGGTGTGAGGTGCTGCGGCTCGACCGGGTCGGCGTGCACGACGACTTCTTCGCGCTCGGTGGCCACTCGCTCCGGATCACCCAGGTGATCTCTCGCATTCGAACCGCGTTCGGCGTCGACCTCGCGCTGCGTTCGGTCTACGAAGCGCCCAATATCGAGGCAATCGCCGAGGCTATTACGTTTGCCCTCCTCGGAGACACAGACCTGGCAGACTTCATGATCGAGGTCGAGGGAGCTTGATGCCTGAGAGCTTGGCGGGGGAAAGACGTGCTGAGCGCGGGAGGCCGGGGTGGTGAACGTGCCAGGCGCTGCGGCGAGCGATGTGGCACCCGTCTCCGCCGTGCCCGACTCCGCCGCCTCCGTTACCGCTGATGGTCGACTGGGAGCGCTATCTCCGGAGAAACGCGCTCTTCTCGAGCGACGGTTGCTTGCGGCGCGTGCCACCAAGGTCGACAGCGGTCCACCGCCCATCGCGCGGCGCCTCGACCGTGGGCCGTGCCGGCTGTCGCCGGTGCAGGAGCTCTTGTGGCTGGTGAACGAGCTTGACCCGGAGCAGTCGCGGGTCTACAACTCCTCGGGCGCAACGCGGTTACGCGGGACCCTCGATGTTGCCGCCTTGCAACGCGCGCTGACCACCATCGTGCAGCGGCACGAAGCACTGCGCACAACCTTCACCGCGACCGACGGCGTCCCCATGCAGGTCGTACATGAGGTCGACGAAATGCCGGTGAGTGTTGTCGACCTCTCTCGGCTCGACGTGACGGAACGCGATGAGGCCCTCGACGCCGAGATCCGCACTCAGGTGCGCTGGACCTTCGACCTCGCGGTGCCGTTGCTCATTCGAGCTACGCTGATCAAGCTTGCTGACGATGAACACGTCTTGGTCACCGTCGCGCACCACATCGTGTGGGACGGGTGGTCCAAGGGTGTGTTCTTCAACGAGCTCACGAGTTGCTACGAGGCGTACTTGCGCGGTGCGGAGCCTGAGCTCGATGACGTCGAGATCGGTTACACCGACTTCGCCGAATGGCAGCGGTCGTGGCTCGATGGTGGGGAGCAAGAACGGCAGCTTGTCTACTGGCGCCAGCAGCTCAAGGGTGCGCCGACGCTGCTGGCGTTGCCGACCGACCATCCGCGACCGCCTGTACAGACCTTCCGCGGTGACCGGCAGTCTTTGTGGCTCACGCCCGAACTTACCGGTCGAATCAATGCCCTAGCTCGCGATCGCGGTTCGACTCTGTTCATGGTGCTGCTGTCAGCGCTCGACATACTCCTGTACCGATACTCAGGACAAGGCGACGTCTGTGTGGGTACTCCCATCGCCGGGCGCAACCGCATCGAACTTGAGAAGCTGATCGGATACTTCACCAACACGGTCGTGGTGCGCGCGCGCTGCGACGACGACCCGACTTTCCTCGGGCTTCTCGGCCGTGTGCGTGACGCAGCACTGGGCGCGTACGAGCATCAGGACATCTCGTTCAAACAGGTCGTGCAAGAGCTCGCGCCAGCCCGTGATCTCAGCCATTCACCGATCTTCCAGGTCATGTTCGTATTGCAGAACGCCACGAAGGACCGCATGTCGCTGAGCGGCTTGACGCTCGAGCGCATCGAGCACAAGCCCGAGATTTCAAAGTTCGACCTCGGGGTTGGCATGGGTGAGCATGACGGCCGGCTGCATGCTTCGTTCGAGTACAGCACCGACCTCTTCGATCACAGCACAATCGATCGCATGCGCGACCACTTCGCATGCCTGCTGCAAAGCATCGTCGATCACCCGGATCTGCCGATCTCCCAGCTCGCCATGCTGGATGAAAACGAGGTTGAGCAGCAGATCGAAGTGTGGAATGCGACCGACGCGCCACTTCCCAGCGAACCGGTCCATGCGCTGATCGCGGCGCAAGCGGNNGGCCGCGCGCTGCGCGCGACCGGGCTTCAGCCGCGCAGCATCGTGGGTGTCGCGGCTCCCCGGTCTGCCGCCTTCGTTACGGCAGTCCTCGGCGCGCTCGATGCAGGGCTCGCCTATGTGCCACTCGACCCTGACTACCCAGCCGAACGGCTTGCGTTCATGCTGAGCGACAGCGGGGCCCGCGTGCTGCTCGCTACCAAGTCGGTCGCTGCACTGATGGCCGACAGTGTGCCAGCGGGCGTACAGGTCATGCTGCTCGATGAGATCGACGTGATCGACGCCGGCGTTCAGACGCCGATGAATTCCGAGGCAGTGCCTTTCGATCGTGACGCCCCTGTTTACGTGATGTACACCTCGGGATCGACAGGCACGCCCAAGGGCGTCGTCGT
>PLCK01000206.1:0-623 GCA_003134755.1 Actinomycetota bacterium
GATGTCCCACTTGTTGAACGCAAGTACCAACGCGCGGCCAGCCTCGACGACCATTTCGATGATGCGGAGATCCTGCTCGGCCAGTGGTTCACTCGCATCGAGCAGGACGACGGCAACCTCGGCCTCACGTAACGCGGTAGCCGTCCGCAGGCTCGAGTAGTACTCCGCACCGCTGGCCTCGCGGACCCTGCGCCGGATACCGGCGGTGTCGATGAAGCGCCAGGTCACGCCGGCCAGCGTGACCAGCGAGTCGACCGGATCGCGGGTCGTGCCGGCCACCGCGTCGACGACTGAGCGGTTCTCGCCCGTGAGCTTGTTCAGGAGACTCGATTTCCCGACGTTCGGGCGCCCGAGCAACGCCACCCGACGCGGACCGCCGCCGCGGTCACCTTCGGGCGGCGGCAGGCCAGGCAGAGCCTCGAAAATCGCGTCGAGGAGCTCGCCGCTACCGCGCCCGTGCAGTGCGCTGACGGCAAACGGCTCGCCGAGCCCGAGCGACCAGAGGCTCGAGGCGTCCGACTCACCCTTGGCGGTGTCGACCTTGTTCGCGACGAGCACCACCGGCTTGCGCGCCTTCCGCAGCACGCGCGCGACCGCTTCATCCGTGTCGGTCGCGCCCACGG
>PLCK01000206.1:688-7017 GCA_003134755.1 Actinomycetota bacterium
CAGCGTCGACTTGCCAACGTTCGGCCTGCCGACGATGGCCACGACCGGCATCATCGACGAGGCAACGTCGCCGTCGGAGTCGGCTTCGGAGATCAGCGCATCGTTGTCGTCGGCGTCGTCGTCAGGAAGACCGACCCAGTCGGCTTCGGTCTCCCACGTCTCGCCATCGTCGGGCTCGTCGACGTCGTGCGGCTCGCCTGCCGCTTCGGCTGGCTGGCCTAAGTCATCGCGATCGGTCATCAGTGATCTCCCCGATCGGACGTCGTCGTGCCGGTAAGACTGCGAGAAACGTCGGTGGCATCGGCCCGGACGTCGGTGCGCTGGGCGACCATGTCAAGAACGAAGCGAATGACGCCGCCGACATCCATGGTCGTCGAATCGACCGTCAATGCATCTGCGGCTTGACTCAGAGGTGAACTGACCCGACTCGAATCAAGCCGGTCGCGTCTGGCCAGCTCGGCCTGGACGTCGGTGAGGTCAGTGACCGCACCCAGGTCCGGGGTCGTGGCAAGATCCGCGGAACGACGCGTGGCGCGCGCCGTCGCGGACGCGGTAAGGAAGATCTTTACCTGCGCGTCAGGACACACGGTGGTGCCGATATCACGACCCTCGACGACGATGCCGCCGTCGCCGATGATTCCCCGCTGGAAAGCCACCAGCCTCCGGCGAACCTCGGGAATCGCGCTCACTGCGCTGACGGCCGACGTGACAGCGCTCCCCCGGATCGGCACCGTGACGTCGCGTCCGTCGACGAGGACGGTGGCGTCGTCGGGATCTGTCGAAACCGTCAGGCTGAAGCCGTCGGCCAATGCGGTTACCTTCCCGGCGTCGTCGGGAGCGATACCCCGCTCGAGCACGAGCCAGGTCAGCGCGCGATAAGTGGCGCCGGTGTCGAGGTAACGCAACCGCAGCGAGCGCGCGGTTCCGCGGGCGACCGTCGACTTGCCCGAACCCGAAGGGCCGTCGATCGCGACGACCAACGTCGACGAGTCGACATCGATTGCGCGGCCAGACCGTGCGTCAGTCGCCTCATCGGCGGGCATAGTGTGCTTCTCCCAGTCATCGCGTGCGAATCCCAAACGCGAGACGCGGATGCCATCGTACCGGTCGGCTGGATCCATCATGGGGAACGCCGGGGAGGGCACATGTCGACTTATCGTCTGGGCGACTTAGGTGTAAACCTCCCAGCCGGCGGCGTTCATGCAGGCGATCAACGCGGAGGCGGCCTCCTCACGAACGTCGAGCTCGACGACCCCCCGCGCGCGGCCTGGTTCGTGCTCGACTCTGACGTCTTCGACGTTGATGCCGGCGTCGCCGAGCGCTCGCAATACCGCGGCCAGCTCGCCGGGCGCGTCCCGGACCACGATCGGAACTGTCACGAAGCCGGCCGCGGGTTGTCCCCTCTTCACTGGGACCCGAGCCCGACCGGCCACGCCTTGGCGCAATGTCCCTGTCAGAGCGGCCGCGGCCGATCGATCGCCATCCGCTAGGCGTCGGAGGTCGACAAGTGTGCGCTGGACGTCGTCGGCGAACTGCCCGAGCACCGCGGCGAGGTGACCGGCATTGGCCGCCAGGATCTGGGTCCACAGGTCGGGATCGCCGGCGGCGACGCGCGTGGTGTCTTGGAGGCCGGTACCGCCGAGGCCGACTGTCGCGTCTGTGCTCCCGGTGAGCTGGGCTGCGAGTAGGGCGGCGACGAGGTGAGGAAGGTGCGAGACCGTCGCCAAGGCGGCGTCATGTACGTCGGCAGACATCTCGACGGGCACCGCTCCGCAAGCCTCGGCGAGCGAACGGACGTCCGCGACCGCGTCATCGGCCGCATTCGGCGTGCTGGTGATGACCCACGGACGCCCGACGAAGAGGTCGGCGTGCGCCGCCGCCGGACCCGACCGCTCGCGTCCGGCGACAGGGTGCCCGCCGACGTAGCGGCGCATATCCACCCCAAGCAGCTCAGCCTCGCGCTCAGGTTCAGCCTTTGCCGACGCAACATCTGTATATGTGCGGCCGAGGCCTAGACGTTGTGCGCGCTGAAGTTCCACCGCGATTGCGCTGGGCGGAATCGCCAACACGACCACGTCGAACACGTCTCCGTCCCGCGGTGGTACGCCCGCGCCGAGCTCCCTGGCCAGCGCCAGCCGGCCAGGAGCGGTGTCCTGCAGGTAGACCTCGATCGCCCGCTGCCGGAGCGCCAGTCCGATCGAGGTCCCGATCAACCCCGCGCCAATGACCAGGACCCTCTCGAGGAGGCGCTCAGAGCCGCCCTGGGCGCGCACGGGGGCCTCGCTCATTGCCGCAGATCGTCACGAAGCGCGGCCGCTGCACCAAGGAACGCGTGCCGAATCTCGGCTCGCGGGAGCGAGGTCTCGACGTGGGCCAACAGGCGGACAGTGCGGGGTAACGAACCCGGCACCCCGATCTCGGTAGCGCACAGCAGGGGCACGTCAGCGAAGCCGAGTTCGCGCGCGCCGGCGGCCGGAAAGCACGACGTAAGGTCCGGCGTGGCTGTGAAGAAGATGCTGATCACGTCGTCGGGGCGCAGGCCGTTGCGATCGAGAACTTCCGTCAGCATTTCGCGGACACCGCGATAGACCTCGACCGGTTCATCGGCCCCCACTTGGATGGCGCCCCGTACCGCGCGCACCGCCACAATCGCTCCTCGGTTTCCAGGATCTGCCCGGGTCACCTTAGCGAGCTAGCGATACCGCGTCATAGCGCTACAGCGGTGTGTCGCTGAGTCCCAGTAGCCACCTGTCGACAAACCGATCCACCGCTTCGGCTATTTGCCTAAGCGCCCTCGGCGAGCGTCACCTTCGGTAGATTAGTCGATATATTCCCAAACATCGGGCGTTGACCTGCGTGTATGTCCTAGAAGCTGTCTGGTCCGATGAATCGTGGCGGTACTCGAGATTGCTGCACCCGTCGATAACTTTAAATGCTAAGAGACTTACCCATTTATCGATATGTCGGCGTGACTTCTCTCTCTATCCAACTAGAGATCGACCGCCTTGAAGAGATCGCCCACCTCGGGCCTGTTCAGCGGCCTGATGCGCCCCGGGCGCAGGTCACCTAGTCGGACCGGCCCGACCGCCGTCCTTATCAGCCGCTGAACGGGATGGTCGACCGCGGCGAGCAGTCGGCGAACGACGTGATTACGCCCTTCGTGCAACACGACCTCCACCATCACTCTTGCGCCCGAGCGGCCCACAACCCGAAACGAGTCGACCTGGACGAGGCCGTCCTCGAGCTCCACGCCGGTCCGCAACATCCTGCCGAGTTCGCGTGGAACGGTACCGACGACCTCCGCAAGGTAGGTCTTGGGAACCCCGAACGAAGGATGGGTCAGACGGTGCGCGAGTTCGCCGTCGTTTGTGAGAAGAATCAGACCCTCGCTGTCGGCATCGAGCCGGCCGACGTGGAACAGCCGCTGCTCACGGTCGCCGACGAGATCGCCGAGGCACGGCCGCCCTTGTGGGTCGGACATCGTGCTGACCATGCCGCGGGGCTTGTTGAGCGCCAGGTAGACGGTCGATAGCCGGGTGGACACCCGGATTCCGTCGACCTTGATGACAGCTTGCTCAGGATCGACTCGCATGCCCTGCTCGACGACAGATCGGCCATCGACCTCGACCCGGCCGGCGGCGATCAGTTCTTCGCAGGCTCGTCGGCTGCCAAGTCCGGCTGATGCCAGGACCTTCTGCAAGCGAGTCCCTATCTGGTCAGACGGTGTCGAACTCATCTCAACCTTCACGTGAGAGTTCATCCTCAAGGCTATCAATCGTCGTAAACTCAGGTAGGAAGTTGGCCAGGTTCGGCAACTCTGTCAAATTGTTCAGTCCCAGCCGCTCCAAGAAGTAACTCGAGGTCCGGTAGAGCACCGCGCCCGATTCACCATCGAAGCCAGCCTCCTCTACAAGACCCCGACTGAGGAGTGTCCTCATGACGCCGTCTACGTTCACTCCCCTAACGGCGCTCACGCGGGTCCGGCTGACCGGCTGGCGATACGCAACAACTGCGAGCGTTTCGAGTGCGGCCTGGGTCAGCCGTGCCTGTTGCCCGTCGAGCACGAAGCGCTCGACGAATGCGGCGAACTCCGGCCTCGAGTAGAGCCGCCATCCCCCAGCGACTTCGCGCAATTCGAACCCCCGCTGCTGATCGTCGTACTCGGCCTGCAGCCCGCGCAGGCAGCCGTCAACTTGTGGCTCCGGGGTGTCCAGGACCTGGGCGAGCAACTTCGCCCGGACCGGCTCGTCGATGACGAGCAGGATGGCCTCGACCGCGCCCCGCAAGTCGGCCGGTGCCTGCGCAGCCGGCGCCTCCAGGGCGTCGTCGGAGCTGTCTGCGCCACCGACAATCTCGGCGGCCTCGGCATCTGCGGCGTCCTCGACGCGCTCGGTGAGCCCGGATTCGCCAATGCGATCGTGCTCTGTCGTCATTCCGCTCCTTCGCCCCATTTTTGGTAGCCCGACCTTCCACCATTGCGACCCTAAGTACAGCCGATGCTCAGCTGCCAGGCCCACCCTCGGGGCCAGCTGCGGCAGCGTCCGACTCGTCATCAGGGTCGGCGTCGGTCGATGCACCGTTGCTCGGATCGGCATCCTGATGGGTCCACCGGACCAGCAGGTCACCTAAGGGCGTCAGCTGCTCAAACGCCACGAATCCGTCGCGAAAGAGGTCGAGCAACGCCAGAAACCTGGCGACGATCTCGACAGTCGCCTGACAGTCGGCCGTGAGGGATCGGAAAGTCGCGGTGCCCGACCGCCGCAGCCGCTCACTGACGATCACGGTCTGCTCGCGGACGCTCACCGTCGGCTGGTGCAGGTGGGCCACCGAGACCACAGCCGGGGGCTTGGGCGCCAATGCGCGAGCAGCCAACTCGGCGAATTGATTCGGACCCAGACCGAGCAGCACCTCAGGCAGCAGGCCAGCGAATCGAGGCTCCGGGCCGACCGCCCGCGGGTATCGCCGGCTCTCCGCCGCGAACATCCTGACCAGGATCGCCGCAACCTCTTTGTACGCGCGGTACTGGAGCAGCCGGGCGAACAGCAGGTCACGGGCCTCGAGCAGCGCCAGGTCGTCCTCGTCCTCGATTTCGGCCGCGGGCAACAACCGCGCCGCCTTGAGATCGACCAGCGTGGCTGCCACCACAAGGAACTCGCTGGCGGTGTCCAGGTCCCAGACCGGGCCCATCTGCCTGATGAAGGCGATGAACTCGTCCGTCACTGTCGACAGTGAAACGGCGGTGATGTCGAGTTCGTGTTTGGCGATGAGCCCGAGCAGAAGGTCGAACGGGCCCTCGAACACGCCGAGATGCACCTCGAACCCGCCACGGCCCTCGGTCACCGGCTGGATCTCAAGGTCGTCGTGCGCCTCAGCCGCCGTCGGCACCTTCATGCCCGCGCCGCAAGCAGCAGGCCCGTCACGCGATCAACCGCACTAACGGATCGACCATCGTGCCCACGATGGCGACGAGTATCAGCCGTCGGAACAGCACCGGGAGACCGAAAAGCAACAGGACGAGCATGCCCCAGTTCTCCTCATCGAGGCGGAAACGGACCTTCTGCCACCCGGAGGACCGCGGCGCCAAGAGGAACACCAGCTTGCCGCCGTCCAGTGGAGGCATCGGCAGGATCGCCAGCACGCCCATCGCCAGCAACTCCACGCCCGCCAGGAAAAGAGCGACCTGGCCGAACGGCAGTCTGTAGTGCACATGGGAGTTCGTGGCGAACATTGAGCCCGTCACCACGTAGTTCAGTACTTTCACCGGGCCAATGAACCGAATCCCGGTCCACGCCCGGAAGGCGGCGAGCAGGCCGACGCCGAGCCCGCCCAGCACGACGGGTCCGACGAGGAGCTGCAAGGCGCGGCGACCTTTGGACCGCACGCGCGGATCGCTGATGTCGACCGGCGCTCCCCAACCGAGGCCGCCGAGAAGAGCCGCAATGACGCCGTAGGGGTCGAGATACGGCTTCAGCCACTGCGCGCTCCGACGCCGCTTGTTGGCGCGCACCCACGCCGGCTGTCGCTCTCCCGACACGAGACGCTGGGCCAGTCCGCGAAAGACGAGGCCGACGACGAACGTGACAAGAAGGACGACGAAGGACNNGGGTACCGCAGGGCATAGAGCACTGAAGATCAGCGTCCGCGCAGGCGGCGGACCAGGATGCTCGTCTCACCCTTGGCTTCTAGATCGGCCAGCACCACCGCAATCGCTTCGCGAACGATCCGGCCACGGTCGACGGCAAGGCTGTGCGAGCCGCGCAGGGTCAGGCGGGCATGCTCGATCTGAAGCAACTCTTCAGGTGAGCAATAGACGGTGATCTTCTCGTCGT
>PLCK01000256.1:0-5131 GCA_003134755.1 Actinomycetota bacterium
CGGTCCACAGCGACAGCCACAGCGCCGTCGTGACGTCGCTGCTGCGAACGATGCTTCCGAGCCGGGCCCACGGCGCGCGCACCACGAGGCCCAGCAGCGGCACGAGCAAGAACGCCAGCGCGACCAGCGCTGGTGCCAGCAGGAGGGCTGGAACGCCGCGTTCGTCGCCTTCGCCGGTGGCCCTGCGGGCGCGCTCAGCCTGGCTCAGCCGGGTGGTCGCNNTGTCGCGCCGAGGGTCTGCACGCGGGGGACGCTATCGCCGCCGGTCAGGGCTGCTCGAAACCGTCACCGGTCAGCACGGCGATGCCCGGCGCGGACAGCACGTAGTCGACGAAGGCCTGCGCCACCGTAGCGTTGGCGCTGCCCGTGAGCGGTGCGATCGGATACGTGGTGGAGGCGTTGACCGAGGCTGGGATAGGTATTCCCTTCACCGTGGTACCGGCCGCGCGCACGTCCGTCACATACACCACGCCCGCGTCCACCTCACCAAGGGTGACCTTGCCGAGGACCGACTTCACGTCCGGCTCCAGCGTCACCGGCCGAACGGTGATCTTGGCGTTGGCAAAGATTTTCGCGGCGGTCGAGCCGCACGGCACTTGAGGCTGGCACAGCGCGACCTTGACGGCGGGTTTGGCGAGGTCGGCCAGTGCGGCGACACCGCCCGGGTTCGCCGGCGGCACCGCGATCTCCATAACGTTCTTGACGAAGTTCTTGGAGCCGGCCGCCTTCCCGGCGGCCACCACCTGCGCCATGGTGGTTCCGCTGGCCGAGGCGAACACGTCGGCCGGGGCTCCCTGGGTGATCTGGGTCGACAGCGCCGAGCTCGCGGCGAAGCTGAAGGTGACCTTGACTCCGGGATGGGCCGCCTCGAAGTTGGCGCCGAGGGTGGTGAACGCCTCCTTGAGCGAGGACGCAGCGAACACCGTGATCGTGCCACTGAGGGAGGCGCCGGCCGAGGAGCCACCCGGGCCGCCCGACGACGCAGTCGTCGGCGTGCTCGCGGCGCCGCAGGCCGCGAGCAGGCCGGCAGCCAGGACGATGCCCAGCAGCCGCGGCGGACCCACCGTGGACCGGTTCGCAGCGGTGACGGTCTCCGCGGTGATCCTCACGGGGGATTCTCCTTCGGTGGGCCAGCCGGTCCGGGTTGTCCGTGCCAGGTGGTGGTGTTTCATCGAGGCGCCGGGATCTCGACGGACACGTTGGTGGCCTTCACCACTGCGACGGCCAGGACGCCGGGTTCCAGCCCCAGCTCGTCGACCGCCTCGCGGCTCAGCAGCGAGACGAACCGGTGCGGACCGGCCTGGACGTCGACCTGCGCCATCACGGCGTCCCGCAATACCCGGGTGACGATCCCCACCAACCGGTTGCGGGCCGACGCCTGGACGACGGGGCCCGGCTGGAGCGGATCGTGCAGGGTGGCTGCGAAACGGGCCAGCTCCGCGCCTTCGACGGCCCGACGACCACCCTCGTCGGTTGTCGTAGCGAACTTGCCTGACTCCGCCCACCGACGCGCGGTGTCGTCGCTGACCCCGAGCAGTTTCGCCACGTCCGCAATCCGATACGTCGCCACCAGGCAAGCATAACCGCACCTGCGGCAATGCAGGCATGTCTAATAGGCAAGCGCGGACCCAGCGGGAGGCGATGACCAGTAAACGCGGTTTGGCGCTCTATCGATCGAGGAACGTTAGCCGACAGCGGGAATGCTGCCTGACCCCGCGCCCGGCACCCGACGGATCCGGTTCCACCACAGCGACAAACGGATCGCGAGGGCGACCAGCAGGCCCCCGACCGCCGCGAACGTGTTGGCGATGTCGATGTGTCTGTGGGCGACGGTGATCGTGTTGGGCAGATCTTTCAGCGCGCCGTCCAACTGACCGGCGTCGACCGCCCGGTAGTAGCGACCGCCGGTGGTGGTCGCCACCTGTCGTAGGGCGTTCTCGTCGATGATCAACGGATTGACCCCGTCGCGACCGCCTCCGTATCCGAAGCCGCCACGCCCGCCGAAGCCGCCGCCGAAGCCGCCGCCGAAGCCGCCGCCGATCTGCGAGCTGTCGCAGACCATCGGCGTAGGCGTCGTTGTGCCGAACCCGATCGTGTAGGTCCGAATGTGGCGAGCGGCCGCCTGCTGCGCCGCGGTCTGCGGGGACACACCCGTGGTGTTGGCGCCGTCCGTCAGAACAACGATCGTGGCTGCCGCGTACCCCGACCCGCTGTTGGGGGAGACCTGAGCGCCGGTCGGAGGCACCGACGGGTCGATGGCGGCGATCGCGTCGATCGAGGTGAGGATCGCCTGGCCGATGGCAGTACCGCGCGACGTGGTCAAGATCTTCATCGCAGCGAGCAGCTTGCCGGTGTCGGTAGTCGGCGGAACAACCTCCGCGGCAGCCGCCGCGAACGCGACCAAACCCATGCGCGTCCCCCGGGGCTGAGCCTTGATGAAGTTGGTCGCGGCCTTCTCGGCCGCGGTGATCCGGTTCGGCGAGACGTCGGTCGAACACATCGACCCAGACACGTCCAAGGCGAGGATGATCGTCGTCGAACTGGACGACACAGCCATGGTCGTTTGCGGACGGGCCGCGCCGACGCCGAGCACGGCAATGCCCAGCAGGAGCAGGGCCGCCGGGATGCGGCGGCGCCAGAGCGTTCGTCCGGGCAGAGCAGCGCGCACCAGGACGGCCGACGTCACCCGCACGGCCGCCCGGCGCCGTCGTCGTCGTGACCACCAGGCGATGCCGAGCACGAGCGGGATCGCCGCCAGTGCCGAGAGGGCCCAAGGCCAGTCGAAGGTCATCAAACGATCCGGCCGGTGCGCAGGACGGTGAGGATTGCTCCGATGGCGAGCACCGCGATCGCGAGCGCCGTAAACGCCCCGGCCAGCGGCAAGGCTTCGTGGTGTGTCGTCAGTCGTAGCTTGATGGTCGAGCCGATCCCGTCGAGTTCCGCCGCGTCCGACGCGGGGTGGTACGTCCCGCCGGTCGTCGTGGCGATGGCGGTAAGGGTGTCCTCGTCCAGCGCGGTCTGAATCCGGTAGCCGTCGACTTCGACCGTCGCCCCGTCGGTGGTGCCGACCCCCACGGTCTCGATGTGGACGCCGGCGTCCTGGGCGGCGGTAGCCGCCGCCGCGGTGGCATCGGCGTTGCCCTGGTCCCCGCCGTCAGAAAACAAGACGATCGTCGCGGAGCCCCAGTATCCGAGGTCGGGCACCGTGCCGTCCTTGCCGAGCACGACCGCCTTGCCCGTGATGGCCGACAGCGACGTGAGGATCGCGGCGGCCAGCGAGGTGCCGCCGGCGATCTGCAAACGATGGATCGCAGCGGCGGCTTGGGTGTGGTCGGCACTGGGTTGGTCGGTCGTGAGCGCACCGGTCTGGAACGCGACCACGCCGATGTCGACGCTGCTCGGCTGGGCCTCGACGAATGCGGTCGCTGCCGTCTTCGCCGCCTCAAGCCGGTTGGGGGCGACATCGCTCGCAGACATGCTGTTCGACACGTCCATGGCGAGGATCACGGTGCCGGCCGCGCGCGTCACCGGAACGGACGCCGCGGGCCTGGCCACGGCTGTCGAGAGGACGGCGATGCCCGCGATGCTGAGCCACACCCCGAGTGGGAAGCGCCGGTTCCTCGTGTCAGCGACCACGCCCGCCGCGGCCAACGCGGCGCGACGCCGGCGAGACGTGCCGACGGCACCCGCAACCAGCGCGGCCACGACAAGTGCGCCGACGACGAGCCACGCCGGCGATGCGATGCTCATGTCGGATTCACGACTGCCGCCATCGGGTGCTCGCCACGACGCGGACGAGCGCCTCGACCAGGTCCTGGTCGGTGTCAATTCGGTGCAACGGGACGTTCGCTCGACGCACGGTCTGGGCCAACACGGTGTCGCGCTCGTCGACGCCGGCCCGGTATCTGGCGCGGAACAGCGGGTCGCTGGAGTCGACGATCAGCTGCTCGCCGGTCTCGGCGTCTTCTACGACGATCAGGCCGGCGTCGGGCAGCTCGTCGTCGCTCGCGTCCATCACCCGCAGCGCGACGACGTCGTGGCGGTGCACCAATCGCACCAGCTGCTTGTCCCAGTCGCCAGTGCCGATGAAATCGGAAACCACGATGATCAGGGAGCGACGCCGGGCCATGGCGGCGGTGGCATCGAGCATGACCGCGAAGTCGGTGGTGCTCGCGACCGGGCCGCTTGCGCGGTCGAGCTCGTGGCTGATGCGCAGCGCGTGGACCCGTCCGGTGCCGGGCGGCACGATACGGGCCGTGGCGCCGTCGTGGAGTATCGCGCCAACCCGGTTGCCGCCGCGACCGAACAACCGGGCTAGGACAAGCGCCAGCTCTGACAGCACGTCGTGCTTGCCGCGGCCGGGTGCGCCGACTGTCATCGATGCCGACCGGTCGAGCACCAGCCACACGGTCAGGTCGCGATCCTCGATGAACTGCCGTACCTGCACGCTGTTCAACCGGGCGGTGGCACTCCAGTCGATGTGGCGGGCGTCGTCGGTCTCGACGTAGTCACGCAACCCAGCAAGGTCCATCCCCGAGCCGCGGTACGGCGTGCGGTATCCGCCCTGGATCCGCCCGTCGACACGTCGCAGAACACGCCACTCCAGGCGGAGCAGCAGGCGGTCGGAGGCGGTTGTCATAGCTCAGCGGCTTTGCAGGACAACCTCGGGCACCCGGACTGCATTTAGCACGCGGGCGATGACGTCGTCCGGGACGACGTCATCGGCCAGTGCCTCGTACGAGAGCACAAGACGATGACGCAGGACGTCGAGAGCGAGCTCACCTACGTCCTGGGGTAATACGTAATCGCGACCACGCAGGAACGCGAGCGCCCGTCCACCCAAGAGTAATGCGATGGACGCGCGAGGGCTGGCGCCGTAGGTGACGTAGCGGTCGAGGTCGCCCAGGCCGACCATCCCCGGTGCGCGGGTGGCCGCGACCAGGCGGACGGCGTACTCGATGACCGCCGGGTCGGCGTAGACCTTGGCCACTTGGCCTTGCATGCGCACCAGATCCTCAGGCTGCAGGATCGATTGCGGGCCCGGCCCTGGGTGCAGTGCCCGCTCGACGATGGCGTGTTCCTCGGGCATCGACGGGTAACGCACGACGACCTTCAGCATGAAGCGGTCGAC
>PLCK01000256.1:5160-5331 GCA_003134755.1 Actinomycetota bacterium
TTGATCTCGTCAGCCAGCAGCAGGTTGGTGAAAACGGGGCCGCGCGAGGTCTCGAACTCGCCGCTGTGCTGGCGATAGACCCGGGTGCCTGTGAGATCGGCCGGCACCAGGTCAGGAGTGAACTGGATCCGCTGGAATTGCCCGCCGATCGCCGCCGCCAGCGACTTCACC
>PLCK01000243.1 GCA_003134755.1 Actinomycetota bacterium
GCGTCAGATCGAAAATCCCGGTGACGGTGCCGGGTTGGTAGGCCCACAGTCTGGAGGAGTTCATGACATAGCCGAGTTCGGAGACATCGTCGTCGAAGAGGCTCTGCGCCTCGGCGGTCTGGTCTGGAATGCTGAGGAAACCGATGCCACTCATAGCGCAGACCCTCTATTGCTGCTTGGGCTTGCGGGCAAGATAGCCGACCACAGCTATCGGCGCTCGCAGCGGCAGTCCAGCCCGCACATGCTCACTGGCCTGATCACGCGCGGCTTGCATGAAGGCGGCCTCCCCGACGTTCTCGATCGCCTCATACGCAGGACCGGTCGATNNCGTGCGTAAGTCTCTGGATCGGCGAATTCCCACACGAACGGTATGTCAACCCGTTCGATGTCACTGAATCCGTACCGAGCGAGGATCTCCTCGCCTGCCCCCGGCCGACCGAGGGAGACCATGGCGGCCTGGTGCTCCACCTTCACCGAGTGGGCAAGTCTAAACGGCGCCAGCGCCCAGGCGCCGAGTGACATCTTGATATGGCCCCATACCGTGATTCCCACACGGCCGCCAGGCTTGAGAACACGGTGGACCTCACCCAACGCTGCAGGTGTCGTGCCCCAAATCCCCCGGAAGCTGGTCGCGACGTCGAAGCTCTCGTCGGCGAGCGGGAGGTGCTCGGCGTCGGCTTGCAGCAGCGCGATGCCTCCACGGCCGAGCCCGGCCTCGCGCGGCGACATTTGAGCGTGGCGGAGTTGTCGGCGCGACAGGTCGAAGGCCACGACGGACGCGCCGACCGAAGCCAGCCAGCGCCCGCACTGAGCCGCGCCGCAGCCGATCTCGAGTACGTCGCATCCGGACAGCGAGGCAGTCGGACCGAGGATGTGCGCCGCCGCCTCGTCGAGGCCCTCAGGGCCCCAGATGAAGCGGGCGTTCTCGGGGCCACCGAGGAACGCCCCGTGCTCGGCTTGGTAGCCGTCGGCCGCCGCATCCCACCATCGCCGGTTCGTCGCGCTCGTCTCGCTCGAGCCCGCGGGGCGCCGGCCGACGCGAGCAGGATGGTCGGGCTGCACAGCTGCTCCTCCCATGATCATCGCCGTCTTGGCCCCGATTGACCGGTTCGCAGCGTGCCACGTATTGTGGCGGGTGCGTGTGGGCCTGCGTGTGCCTCGGTATGGAGCAGGCTTGCGATCGCTTCGGTCGAACTCGGTTACCCCTCCTCGCGCTCAGCAGACGGCGCAGTGTGGCCGCCGGTGTGCGGCGAATCGACAGGCCCGTGCGTAACTGCCGACCTGTTGTCCGTGACCGGAGCCGACCCCCTTATGACGAGCAGCACCTACGTACGACCCGAGACTGTCCTCGGAGCCGCCCCGCACATTTCCCCGCAGGTGGCGGTCAACGACATCGGATCCTCTGAGGATTTTCTCGCCGCAATCGATGAGACGATCAAGTACTTCAACGACGGAGACATCGTCGACGGCACGATCGTCAAGGTCGACCGTGACGAGGTTCTGCTCGACATCGGCTACAAGACCGAGGGCGTCATTCCTTCGCGCGAGTTGTCGATCAAGCACGATGTCGACCCGAACGAGATCGTCAAGGTGGGCGACCACATCGAGGCCCTGGTTCTCCAGAAGGAGGACAAGGAGGGTCGGCTGATCCTGTCCAAGAAGCGCGCGCAGTACGAGCGCGCGTGGGGCACGATCGAGCAGATCAAGGAAAACGACGACATCGTGACCGGCACGGTCATCGAGGTCGTCAAGGGCGGTCTGATCCTCGACATCGGCCTGCGCGGCTTCCTCCCCGCGTCGCTCGTCGAGATGCGCCGGGTGCGCGACCTCCAGCCCTACGTCGGCCGTGAACTCGAAGCCAAGATCATCGAGCTCGACAAGAATCGCAACAACGTGGTGCTGTCGCGCCGGGCCTGGCTCGAGCAGACCCAATCCGAGGTGCGGCAGACCTTCTTGACCACGCTCAAGAAGGGTCAGATCCGCAACGGCGTCGTCAGCTCGATCGTCAACTTCGGTGCGTTCGTTGACCTGGGCGGCGTCGACGGCCTCGTGCACGTGTCCGAGCTCTCCTGGAAGCACATCGACCACCCGAGCGAGGTCGTCGAGGTCGGCAACGAAGTCACGGTCGAAGTTCTGGACGTCGACATGGACCGTGAGCGCGTGTCGCTCTCACTCAAGTCGACCCAGGAAGACCCGTGGCAGGCGTTCGCCCGCACCCACGCCATCGGTCAGGTCGTGCCGGGCAAGGTCACCAAGCTCGTTCCGTTCGGCGCATTCGTGCGGGTCGAAGAGGGCATCGAAGGCTTGGTGCACATCTCCGAGCTTGCGGAGCGGCACGTCGAGATCCCCGAGCAGGTGGTTCAGGTCGGCGACGAGATCTTCGTCAAGGTCATCGACATCGACCTCGAGCGCCGGCGTATCAGCCTGTCGCTCAAGCAGGCCAACGAGAGCACCGGCGGCGACACCGCCACCGACTCGCACTTCGACCCGACGCTCTACGGGATGGCGGCCAACTACGACGAGGCCGGCAATTACATCTACCCCGACGGCTTCGACTCCGAGACGAACGAGTGGCTTCCCGGTCACGAGGAGAAGCAGGCCGAATGGGAGCGGCAGTATGCCGAGGCCAGGGCACGCTTCGAGGCGCACCAGAGCCAGATCGTCGAGGCGCAGAAGGCCGAAGCCGCCGCCGGCACCGAGGAAGGTGCCAGCTCGTCCTCGCCCGGCCTGTCGACGACGTCCGAGACGCCGTCGACCTCGACGCCGGCTTTGAGTGGCGACGCCGACGCGCCGAGCGGCAGCCTCGCCTCCGACGCCCAGCTCGAGGAGCTGCGTCGAAAGTTGACGAGCGGCGAGAGCTAACCCGAGCACGTCGAACCGAGTTTCGTAAAGAAGTGCAGGCCCCGCTTCGGCGGGGCCCGCACTGCGTTCGCACGGAGCGGCTACCCTGCGGCCATGTCGGCGTCAACGCGGTGGCGGCTCTACGTACCGGCCGTCCTCGCCGTGGCCGGCCTGCTTCTGAGCGGCTGCACCAAGAAGGCGGACCACGCGCCGCCCAGCGTGTCGCCGACCAGCAGTTTGCCTCAGGCGTCGTCGAGCCCGTCCGTGTCGACCGTGCCATCGACGGCATCACCGGCGGCGGCCGTATTGCCGACCGCGTGTTCGCAGCTGCTTCCCCTCGGAGCGCTCCAGCGCATTCTCGGCTTCGGCATCCTCGGCCGGGTGACCTACCTGCGGGCGGCACCGGTGCCGCAATCGGGCCGGACCGGGCGGGTCACCTGCGGATACGGAGCGCCGAAGCCACTGACCTCGGGCACTGCCTCGGCGGGCGCGACGGCCAAGCCCCCTGCGCCGCCGCTTGTACAAGCGTCGTACATCACCTACGTCGACGCGAAGACCGCCGCGTCGCGGGTGCAGTCGACGGTCGAGGCGGACGCCGCAAGCGCGGTGGTGACGGAGGCGACTGTCGACGGCTTGCCCGCGAACATCCTGCTCGGCAGCCAGTCGAGCGAGCTGGTCATGAGCGATGGCGCACGCACTCTGGTGGTCGTTCTGCAGCCCGTGGTCGTCGCTGCCGATAAGGCACCGGCGGCTCTGAAAGCGATCGCCGCGCTCATGCTGCAGTTCGGACGCCCGGCACAGAGCGGATCGGCGACCGCCTCGCCGGGGTCGGCATCGAGCACAGTGTGAGTCCCCAATGCGGCCCTTGACGGTCGGTCTCACCGGNNGCTCGGAGCCGTCGTGATCGACTCCGACGACCTCGCCCGCAACGTCGTCGGGCCAGGGACAGGTGGGCTCGAGCAGGTGCGCGCCGCGTTCGGGCCTGACGTCTTCGATTCGGACGGCGCGCTGAACCGGTCGCGGCTGGCCGCTCTGGTGTTTGCGGATGATGACGCTAGGGCCCGGCTCGAAGCCATCGTGCACCCGCTCGTGCGCGCGCAGGTCCGGCGAATTGTCGAAACGAGCGAGCCGACGGCGGTCGTCGTCAACGCGGTACCGCTGCTCGCGGAGGCTGGGCTTGCGGGGGAGTACGACGTCGTGGTGGTCATCCAGGCGCCGGTCGAGACCCGGTTGAGGCGCTTGCAGCACTCACGGGGGATGTCGGGTGACGACGCGCTCGCGAGGGTTGCTGCCCAGGCGTCGGACGACGACAGGGCGCGGGTGGCTACCTGGGTCGTGGTCAATGACGGGACGATCGAGGAGCTGCGGCAGCGGATTCGTGACCTGTGGCCGGCCATCCTGGCCCGCCGACTTAAGTGACCCCTTGGAATTACGTGACCCCCCTGGCCGAGGCCAAGGGGGTCACATTTGCAAGCTGCTGGCCACCCGCCGCCGTCGGCCGAGGCCTTCGGCAGGTCTTCTCGGTTGCCCGAGAGCGGTGGTTCGCTTCTTGCGAGACGAAACGTTAGGCGAAGAATCCCTAGCTGCAAAGGGAAATTCTGAGAATCTTTGGTCACTTTCTCCCCACGGAACACCGTCGGCCACAGCGGTCATGCGAGGCCACACGGCGTCCACATGAAGCCCACAGGCGGGTAGCTGCTGTCCACAGAAACCGGGTGTCATCCACACCGCCGTCCACAGGGGGCCGTTGACGGCGGCGTCGGTGGCCGCCGAACAGTGTCCGGGCGAGCGGTTACCGTGGACTGCGTGAGACCAATTACCGATCTGGTGCGTAGTGTTGCGCCGCTGCAGGTGATCAGCGACTTCTCGCCGTCGGGTGATCAACCCGCAGCGATCGACGAACTCGAGGCCCGCATCAGGCGGGGCGAGCGCGACACTGTGCTGCTCGGGGCCACTGGCACCGGCAAGTCGGCGACGACCGCATGGCTGGTCGAGCGGCTGCAGCGTCCGACGCTGGTGATGGCGCCGAACAAGACGTTGGCGGCGCAGCTGGCCAACGAGCTTCGCGAAATGCTGCCGAACAACGCGGTCGAATACTTCGTC
>PLCK01000078.1 GCA_003134755.1 Actinomycetota bacterium
ATCGTCGCCTACGTCGCCTGGTTCGACCACACCCGCACGCAGCTCGCCTACTACCCCGGCCGCTACGAGCCCCCACGGGCAGCCGTACGCGGACCGGCGCAGGTGCCGGTAGGGCAACGTGGGCGGCTGCTCGCGACCTTCAACGCTGGCTTCATTTTCACCGACGGGCACAACGGATCCTCCGACAACGGGCAAACCAACGAACCGTTGAAGGACGGGCTGGCCACCCTGGTGGGCTACCGCGACGGGCGAGTCGACATCGTGATCTGGCACGGCGGCCCCGACCCCGGCCCGCAATACGCCTTCACGCGGCAGAGCCTGCCGCCGATCGTGTGGAACAACCAGCTGAACCCCGCCCTGAAAGACCGCGGCATGTGGGGCGCGACGCTGGGCAACGCCGTGCGCGTGTGGCGCACCGGCGCCGGCATCGACAGCGCCGGCAACCTGATCTACGCCGCCGCCAACGGACAAACGGTCGAGTCACTGGCCCGCCTGCTGCAACACGCGGGCGCGATCAAGGCGATGCAGCTCGACATCAACCCGGAGTGGCCCTCCCTGATCACCTACCGCCATCAGCCGGATCTGGTCCCCAACAAGATCGTCCCTAACTGGCAGCAGTCCGCCACCCGCTACCTCGTGGCCGACGACCGTGACTTCTTCGCCGTCTACACCCCACTCGTGCTTCCGGTCACGGTGCCTTTCAACTAGGGCACTGGGATTGCGACGACGGTCGTCTCTCGAACCTGGATCCATACCGGCAGGGCGGCATGCGTAGTCTCACGTGAACCGTAACCGGGTCGGGTGTCGTTATCGGCCGCACAGTCGGCCATCGCCAGCACGAAGAGCATGCCGGATAGGCATTCGCGCGGAGACCTACTTCGCCTTGCCGAGTACCGAGTGCCGACTGCAACGACCTGACGTAGCCGTCGCTGGTGTATGTCGCACCCGACAAGCCCTGAATATTCGCCCGTTGCCGGATGAGTCTTGAAATCGCTTCATCAGGGGCCTCCAAGAACGCCGAGCGCCGCCGCGTGAACAGCCGCGAACGAATACGGCGGTACAAGGTCCATGCCGTCGGGCACGTTGAGATACCCCGCCGCAGCCCCAGGCAGGCCCGTGTGGCCGTATTGCCAAACGACGGTATTCGTCCGTGGGTCCACGGCGATGACGCGATTGTTGAGGTCATCGTTAACCAGGATGTCGCCATTAGGTAGCGGTATCGCGAGCGACGGATGGTCCAAACGGTTCGACCCGGTCGGGGCGTAACGCCAAATCGTCTGTCCGGCTTGGTTGAAAACGACTACCTGACCACGAGACGAATAGTCGACTGTAAGGTATCTGTCGGGCCCGATCTGGTTCGTATCCGACGGGTATCGCACGCCCGGAGGATGCGTGGTCCAGTAGACGTGACCGCTGAAGTCGATCTCATCGACCCAATCGCCGTTGATCTCGGTGACCAGATAGTGGCCACCGGTCGTCGGAAACGCACCGTTGGGACTACCGAAGCTGGACGGCGGGTGGTGTGTGCATTGCCCGGTGATGCCGAGTTGCCGCGTGACGGTCTGGGTAGCGGGCGACACAACGATCACCCGACAATTCTTGATGTCGGCGGAAACAATGTCGCCATTTGCCAGCATCATGGCGTCGTCGGGATTCCACACGTAGCCCGGTCCGGAACCAGGCACTCCCGGGTGACCATAGCTGGCGACGATTCGGTGCGTCGCGACGTCGATCACGCGGATCGCCAAGTCATCTTCTTCGGTCGCGACGATGTACTTGCCGTCGGCACTGAAGAACGCGTCGTCTGGGATGAGGAAGGTCTGACCTGCCGCAAGGTCTCCCGGGCGCGGGAATTGCCATACCAAGCGCCCATGCGGGTCAACAATGACGAGCCGGTTGTTCCTCTTGTCGGCAATCAGGAGATCGGCCGGCAGCACGCTGGGGTCAGACCCTGGCTGCAGGAAACCCGCGGCACCGACCGGCGCCACCTTCCATGGCGGATCGGCAACGGTTGGAGCAACAACAGCCGGCGACGACACCGCAGGCAGGGTCGTCGCGGGCGTACTCGGCGGGCTCGACATGTGCAGTGGTGCGGACGTTCTCGCCATTGACGGCGCTGCTGGGGCGACCGGGGCCGATCTGCTACCCAACGAGCGCGACGTACCTGCCGTCGACGACGCGGAGGTACCCGACACCACCCCGACCACAGCCGCAGCAGCAGCCGCGGTGGTCATCGCCGCGACCAGGGCACGGCGCCGACGGAATCGGTTCGACATGGCGGCAGTCATAGGGCGTGTTGGCGCCGTAGGAGGGCTGCGGAGACTAGCCCTGGCACGATCGGCGCCCAGAAGGTCAACAATCGAAAGACGATCACCGCAGCTATCACCGCGCCGACAGTGGAGGCGCTGCCGATGCGGGCGAGGCCGGCGACCAGCACGGCGTCAACGCCTCCGATTCCGCCTGGCGTCGGGATAGCCTCTGCGACCGGAACAGCAACCAGGTAGATAGCGGCGATCCGCCAATCTGCCATGTCGCTGTCAAATGCCCAGGTNNCCAGCAAGTTCGTGGCCTTCACGCCAGCTGTCGCCACAAGGAGCAGCGTCAGGCGCTTCGGCTGGCGACTGGCAGTCGACAACGCATTGCGAGCGTCATGAATCGCCGCCGACACGCGACCATCGACGTGCAGTCGGCTTCGAGCCGCGTGCACAAGCAACCACACGACCGACGGAACGGCGACTATCACCAGGACTATCACCGGAAGGCCACCGACTCGGCCGGTAACGAGTGAGTGCACCATCGGCACCTTGGGCATCGTCGGCCCCATCGCGAGTAGGCCGATAGCCGCGATCACGATGTGAGCAAGTGCGGAGAGCGACAGAGCAGCGCCCGCGGCTCCCGGCGACAATTTCTGCGTGCGTAAGAAGCGCGCGTTGACCGCCATCCCGCCGACACCACCCGGCGTCACACGGTTCGCGGCCGCGGCGGCGAACTGCACGAGAACCGTGCGCCCGACCGGCAAACGGCGACCGGCAGCCGCTGACAAAGCCACCGCCGAGCAGCAGTAGCTCGCTGCCACGGCGCTAACAGCGACCACGATTGCCGACCATGACGGACCAGGCAAGGTCGAGAGCTGCGTGAGAGCCTGAGTCAGGGTCGTGTGGTGCATGATCACCCACACGATGAGTGCAACAAGCGCCGCGGCACTGGCTGCAGGGCGCCAAGTCAGACCACGACGCGACGCGGCAACGCTCGACATGCTTCCACGGTGCCTGACCGACCTTACAAGAGCGTGACGGAGAGGGGCTGCCCGTCAACGGGGTGATGTGCTCATGTCTGCCGCGTGCGCGGGGTCGTGCTCCGGAGCGCGCGTCACGCCTGCGGTGTCGCGGCGTCGTCAGACAGCATCCGGTCCCGCATGGCGCTGCGCAGGTCCGCCCAGCCGCGATGCTTCCGGAACGGCATCTCGAACACGGCCGCGAAAAGGCGTGCGAACACGATCGTCAGCGGTACGACGACGGCGACCATGACCAGGAACATCGGTACGCCTTGGTGGACTCGGCCGCGCAGGAGCCCGTAGTACACCGCGATCACGATCGGCGCGTGGGTCAGATAAAGGCTGTAGGAGAACGAGCCGAGGCTGCGCAGCGGTCGGGTGTCCAGTAGGCGTACCAGCGGCTTGGGGCGATTGGTGGCGACCGTGACGAGCAGGCATCCGATCGCGGGGCCGAAGGCGAGGTCGACCCAGAACAGGTTGCTGTTCGTCCAGAGCGAACCCTTCCAAATGATCAGCGCGAGCACGGGTACGACGGCTGCGAACGCGAACCAATGCCACGGCCAGGACCTACCGCGCTCGCTCGCGCTCACGATGCGCGCAGCCAGGATGCCGATAGCGAACAGCGCGGCGAGATCGGGGATGAACCGCGTCAGCAAGGTGTGCATCAATGCGACATGCGGGCCGAGGACGCCGACGGTGACGATGAAGGCGGTGACTGTCGCCGCCATGGCGAGCGCGCTTACCCGCCGGAACATGAGCAGTAGCAAGGGAAACACGACGTACAGCTGGGCTTCGATCGCGATCGACCAAAACGCGCGGTTCGGGCTCGGCGCGTCGAACATGTCCTGCACGAGAAGTCCGTTGACGACGACCGACTTCCCGTTGGGTGTCGCCAAGCCGGGCTGGGCCACGACGTACCACGTCATCAAGAGGCTGAAGACCAGAGCGGCCCAGTAGGGCGGGATGATGCGCCAGGCCCGGCGGCGGGCGAATCTCGCGCCCAGCCGCCATCCGGAGCGAGCCGGTGAGACAGCCAGAGAAAAGCCTGACAG
>PLCK01000105.1 GCA_003134755.1 Actinomycetota bacterium
CCGGCACCGGCAGCACCAGCACCCGCGGCGGCGGCACCCGAACCAGCGCCCGCAGCAGTGTCCGAACCGTCAGAACCGTCTGAACTGTCAGAAGTGTCGGAACCAGCGCCCGAGGCAGCACCACCCGCCAAGGTCGCCGCGAAGGCACCCGCAGTGAAAGCAGCAGCGAAGGCACCGACCCCGAAGGCCCCGCCCCAGAAGGTCGCGGCCAAGGCGCCACCGAAGCCAAGAGCTCCGGCGGCGAAGAAGGCAGCGACAGCCTCGACCGATACCCCCGCGTCCTAGCGGGCCGCACGAGCTGTCCGGCGCACGCCGGGCAGTTGCCTCACGCCGACGACCGGTTAGCACACGCCGTACCCAGGGGCGACGAACGCGAGCGTCCGGTGGACGCGAGACGAAGGAGACGACGGCGACCATGCCGAAGAACAAGACCCACAGTGGCGCGAAGAAGCGGTTCTGGATCACCGGTGCCGGCAAGGTCATGCGGCGGCGAGCCCACCGCAACCACTACCTCGAGCACAAGCCGTCGACTCTCACCCGCCGCCTCAACAACGAGGTCGTGCTGTCTCCTGCTGACGCCAAGCGCGCCAAGAAACTGCTCGGTCAGTAACCACCCCGTCGTCTGAACAAGGAGTTTCCAGTGGCACGCGTGAAAAGGGCGATCAACGCCCAGAAGAAGCGCCGGGTCGTTCTCGAGCGGGCCAGCGGTTACCGCGGCCAGCGCTCACGGCTCTACCGCAAGGCCAAAGAGCAGCTGCTGCACTCGGCGACCTACAGCTACCGCGACCGCCGCGCGCGCAAAGGCGACTTCCGCCGGCTCTGGATCCAGCGNNTCCGACGACGCGGCGTTTGCGGTTCTCGTCGAGGTCGCCCGCAAGGCACTTCCGGTCGCGGGTTCCGAAACTGCGGCCTGATCCGCCTCGTTCCTGAGCCGATGAGTGCTCCGAGCCGGGGAGGATCGGCCGCCGAACTGACCGACGTCAGAGCCGCCCGCGTGAAGACCGCGAAGCGGCTGTTGAAGCGGGCCTACCGCGACCATGACCGCGCCTTCCTCGCCGAAGGTGCGCAGGCGGTCAGGGAGGCGCTCGCCGAAACCCGAGCGGGCGACCGCCCGGTCGTCCGCGAGCTCTTCTTCACCGCCGAAGCGCGAGCGCGACATGGCGACCTGGTCGATCGCGCCGTCGAGATCGGTGTGCCGGTTCAGCAGGCCAGCGGGCGCGTGCTCGCCGAGCTGTCCGACACCGTGACACCGCAAGGCCTGGTCGCCGTCTGCGAGCTGGTCGACGTGTCCCTTGAGAAAGCCCTCGCGAACGGCCGGGACGCCGACGACGGGCCCCACCTCGTGGTCCTGCTCGCTGCTGTTCGCGACCCGGGCAATGCGGGCACCGTGCTGCGGACCGCCGATGCCGCCGGCGCTTCGGCGATCGTGTTCAGCGAGAGCTCGGTCGACCCCTACAACGGTAAGTGCGTACGCGCGTCGGCCGGCAGCCTGTTCCACCTGCCGCTGGTGGTCGGTGCACCGACGATCGCCGCGATCGAGACCCTGCGCCGCTCGGGTCTCACAGTGCTCGCGGCCGACGGCAGGCCGGACGCCGACAGCCTCGACGACCTCGAGCGCCGGGGCGATCTCGCCGGGCCCACCGCATGGATTTTCGGCAACGAGGCATGGGGCCTCCCAGCCGATGTGCTCGACGCAGCCGATTCGACCGTCCGGGTACCGATTCACGGCCGGGCCGAGAGCCTCAATCTCGCGGCGGCGGCGGCGGTGTGCCTGTACGCGTCCGCACGTTCGCGCCGCCCGTGATCGAACGCGTCGCGTGCACTCGGTCAGTTCTGTGCGCCGCAACGCCCGGGTAGGGTCGTTACAGGCGCAAGAGCCGCGGAGACGGAGACAAGGCGTTGGGCATCGAGGCAGGAACGGCCGCTTTCGACGTCCTGCCTGATGGGCTTCTCATTGCCGATGGCGCGGGCACGGTCGAGCTGGTCAATGTGGCCGGTCTCGCGCTATTGCACCGCAACCTTGGCGACGTCATCGGCCGCGACTACCGCGAGGTGCTGCCACTCACCGACACTGTCGGGCGCGACTGGTGGGCGTGCACCCGCCCGTACGACGGGCTTCTGATCCGTACCGGCCAGCCCGAGCGGCGGCTCACGTTGCCCGACGAGCGTGAGTTGTACGTCACGGCGAGATACGACCGCGATGTCCGCCGGGGTCGGGTGCGGCGGCTGCTCGTCAGCTTTCGCGGCGCTGGCGAGCGCGAGCGCGCCGAACNNAAGTGGGACCGTTTCAACGACGAGCAGCGGTTGCTCATGCTGCAGACCGTGAATGCTGACGCCGACCGGGTGACAAGGTTGATCACCGAGTTGCTCGACGTGTCGCGGATCGACGCGGGTCGCCTCGAACTGCACAAGCAGGTCGTCGACGTCCCGGCCGCGATCCAGCGACTCGTCGACGGTCGCGTCGCCTCAGGTGAGTCGCTCGACCGTTTCGCCATGACGTTTTCCGACCGCCTGCCCGAGATGTGGCTCGACCCCGACAAGCTCGATCAGGTCCTCGCCAACCTCGTCGACAATGCGGTCCGCCATGGAGCGGGCACCGTGACGATCGCGGTCGATCCGG
>PLCK01000296.1 GCA_003134755.1 Actinomycetota bacterium
GATCGCGGTCGATCCGGCCGACGACGGGCTGGTGGTGACGATCTGCGACGAGGGTGAGGGCGTCGCCAGCGACATCCGCAACCTGGTGTTCAGGCGGTTCTGGCGGGCCGGCCGACGTGGCGGTACCGGCCTCGGGCTCTACATCGTCAAGGGCCTGGTCGAGGCCCACGGCGGGACTGTCGCCGTCAGCGACGCCCCTCGCGGTGGCGCCTGCTTTCGGCTCGATCTGCCGACCGGCACGCCCGCCTTCGCGCTGTAGGGCGGGGCGCCAGGGCCGGCCGTCCGGGTCGTGTTCGGCGTCCGGCTCGCGAGGCGGGTTCCCCTAGACTCGGCCGTGAATCCCGTCGCTTTGGAGACCCTGCCACCATGTCCGCACCGAACAGCAACTACGACCCCGTCGAGGTGACTGCCTTGCACGCCGACGAAGTCGAGCAGTTCCGCGATGCGGCTCTCGAGGCGATCAGCGCGGCCACCGACCTCGATCAGTTGCGCGTGGTCCGGACAGCTCATGCCGGCGATCGATCGCCGCTTGCGCTCGCCAACCGCGAGATCGGTGCGCTCCCTCCCCAGGCCAAGGCCGAGGCCGGCCGCCGCGTCGGCCAGGCTCGCGCGGCTATCACAGCGGCCCTCCAGCAACGGGAAGTCGAACTGCTCGCCGAGCGCGACGCTCGCATCCTGGTCGACGAGACAGTCGACGTCACGCTGCCGTGGGATCGCCTGCCGCGAGGTGCCCGGCACCCGTTGACCACGCTGCAGGAGCGCATCGCCGACGTCTTCGTCGCCATGGGCTACGAAGTCGCCGAGGGGCCCGAGGTCGAAGCCGAATGGCTGAACTTCGACGCGCTCAATCTCGACCCCGACCACCCGGCACGCACGATGCAGGACACGTTCTGGGTCGAGTCGCCCGAGTCAGGCGTCGTCTTGCGGACCCAGACGTCGCCGGTGCAGATCCGCGCGATGCTGACCCGTGAGCCGCCGATCTACATCGTGTGTCCGGGCCGGACTTTTCGAACCGACGACCTCGACGCCACCCACACGCCGGTGTTCCACCAGGTCGAGGGGCTTGTCGTCGACGAGGGCATCACCATGGCGCACCTGAAGGGCACCCTCGATGCCTTCGTAGGCGCGATGTTCGGCGCGGGGATCACGAGCCGGATCCGTCCGGCGTACTTTCCGTTCACCGAGCCGAGCGCTGAGGTCGACCTACAGTGCTTCGTGTGCGGCGGCGCTTCGGTCGGCGACCCCGACAATCCGTGCCGCACCTGCAACTCCGAGGGCTGGATCGAGTGGGGTGGCTGCGGCGTGGTCAACCCGCGGGTACTGGTCGCATGCGGCATAGACCCCGATCGCTACAGCGGTTTTGCCTTCGGCATCGGCATCGAGCGCACGCTCATGTTCAGGCACGACGTCCGCGACATGCGCGACATGGTCGAGGGCGACGTTCGCTTCACGCTGCCCTTCGGTACGGAGATCTGATGCGCGTTCCGCTTTCGTGGTTGCGCGAGTACGTCGACCTACCGGCCGATGAGTCGGCGCGCGCTGTCGGCGACGCGTTGGTCCGCGCCGGTCTCGAAGTCGAGACCGTCGAGTCCTTCGGGCGGGACGTCGAGGGGCCGGTCCTCGTCGGTCACGTTCTGGCGATCGACGAGTTCGAGGCGAGCAACGGCAAGACGATTCGCTACTGCCAGGTCGACGTCGACGAACCGCAGCCTCGCGGCATCGTGTGCGGTGCGACCAACTTCGAGGTCGGCGACAAAGTCGTTGTCTCCCTGCCCGGCGCCACGCTGGCCGGCGGCTTTGCCATCACCGCTCGCAAGACCTACGGCCATGTTTCCGACGGCATGATCTGCTCGGTGCGCGAACTCGGCATCGGTAACGAGCACAGCGGCATCCTCGTTCTCGACGCCGACGCGCCGGTGGGCGCGGCCGCCATGGAGAACTTGGGGCTTCGCGACGACGTGCTCGATATCGCGGTGACGCCCGACCGCGGCTACTGCTTCTCGGTGCGCGGCATCGCGCGCGAAGCCGCGACCGCCTACGACGTGGCTTTCCACGATCCGGCCGACGTCGGCCGACCTGCCGAGGTCGGCCGACCGGCCGGTGCTGGCAATCTGGTGACTCCCCGGCCAGCGCGACTCGACGACCCGACGGGTTGCGACCGCTTCGTGTTGTGTGCGGTCGAGGGTTTCGATCCCAATGTGCGCTCGCCGTTGTCGATGCGGCTGCGGCTGATGCTCGCAGGCATGCGCCCGGTGTCGCTCGCCGTCGACATCACCAACTACCTCATGCTCGAGCTCGGCCAGCCGCTGCATGCCTACGACGCCGACAAGCTCGCCGGCGACGTCGTCGTACGCAGGGCGGCGCCAGGCGAGCGATTCGAGACGCTCGACCACGTGGTCCGCACCCTGGAGCCGGCCGACCTGCTCATCACCGACGCATCGGGCCCGATCGGCCTGGCCGGCACGATGGGCGGTCTTTTGACCGAGATCGACGAGTCGTCGTCCAACGCCCTCATCGAGGCCGCCCACTTCGGTCCGGTGGCAGTGGCCCGGATGTCGCGGCGGCACAAGCTCGCCAGCGAGGCGTCGCGCCGGTTCGAACGCGGCGTCGATCCTGAGTTACCGCCGCGGGCCGCCGCCCGCGCGGCCGAACTGTTGTGCGAGTTCGGCGGCGGCAAGGTCACCGGCATGAGCGAGGCCGACCTTGGCCGCGCCCCGGTCACGATCACGATCGCCGCCGACCACCCCGACCGAGTGGCCGGAGCCAGCTACGGCCGGGCGGTGGTCGTCGAGAGGTTGCGGCAGACGGGCTGTTCGGTGAGCGAGGACGGCGGCCGGCTGGTCGTCGTCCCGCCGTCATGGCGTCCTGACCTGACCGACCCGAACGATCTCGCCGAAGAAGTCATCAGGCTGGAGGGATACGACACCGTGCCGTCGGTGTTGCCGCGAGCGCCGATCGGGCGGGGGCTCACCGAAAGCCAGCGGTCGCGCCGGCTCGTCGGCCGCACGCTCGCGGGCGCCGGCTATGTCGAGGTGCTCAACTACCCGTTCGTTGCCCCCTCTGTGTGGGACGTCCTCGGGGCGGAACCTGACGACGTCCGGCGTCACGAGCTTCGGCTGGCCAACCCGATGTCGGAGGAAGAGCCGCTGCTGCGCACGTCACTGCTGCCCGGCCTTTTCGGTGCGGCGCGGCGCAACCTGAGCAGGGGAACGGCGGAGATCGCCTTGTACGAGATCGGCAGCGTGTACCTGCCCACGGCTGGCGGTCATTTGACGCCACCTCGACTCGGCGTCGATCGGCGTCCGACTAACGACGAACTTGACCAGTTGCTGCGCGCATTGCCAGACCAGCCACTCCACCTTGCGGTCGTGCTGGCCGGCGAGCGCGAACGCCCCGGGTGGTGGGGGAACGGCCGTGCCGCGCAATGGTCCGATGCCGTCGACGCGATTCGCGTCGTCGCCACCGCGCTGCGCGTCGAGGTTTCCGTTGCGCACGCATCGGTAGCGCCGTGGCATCCGGGCCGGTGTGCCGCGATCTCGCTCGGTGGCACGGTCATCGGGCATGCGGGCGAGCTGCACCCTCGAGTCGTGACCGAACTCGAGCTGCCCGACCGAAGTTGTGCCGCGGAAATTGATCTCTCAGCGCTGCTCGACCACGCAGGCGGGCAAGTCCAGGCCGCGCCGTTGTCGCTGTTTCCCGTCGCGACCCAAGACGTCGCGCTCGTCGTCTCGGCCGATGTGCCGGCGGCCGACGTCGAAGCGGCGCTGCGGGCCGGCGCGGGGGAGTTGCTCGAATCTGTGCGGCTCTTCGACGTCTACACCGGCGACCAGATCGAGGCCGGACGCCGATCGCTGGCCTACGCGCTGAGGTTCCGCGCACCCGATCGCACGCTGACTGCCGATGAGGCGACGGCAGCCCGTGAGGCGGCTGTCGCCGAGGCCGCGCGACGGGTCGGGGCCGTTCTGCGAGCCTGACGATCACGACCTCGTGTATAGTCATGCATCGGAGTGCATGACTATCGAGACGGCCGCGCACCGCGTCGTGTCGCGTTGGCCGAAGGGCGGGATCGGGTGGGACTGAGCGCGGCCATCGCCGGCGCCAGCGGCTACGCGGGTGGTGAGCTGCTGCGGCTGATCGATGCGCACCCCGACCTGTCCGTCGACGTCGTCACGGCCGGGAGTAACGCGGGGGAGCGCGTCACCGCGCTGCACCCGCACCTGCCGCAGTTTGCCGGCCGCACCTTCGAGCCGACCGATGCCGCCCGACTGGCGGGCGCCGACGTGGTCTTCCTTGCGTTGCCGCACGGGCATTCAGCCAAGATCGCCGCGCAGCTGCCCGACGCTGTGCTCGTCGTCGATCTCGGGGCAGACCACCGGTTGCGCGACGGCGCCAAGTGGGAGCAGTACTACGGCGGCCCGCACGCCGGCGCGTGGACCTATGGTCTGCCGGAACTGAACGGTGCACGCGCTCGCATCGCAGCTAGCCGCCGGATCGCGAACCCGGGCTGTTACGTCACCGCAGTCACGCTTGCTCTCGCGCCGTTGCTCGGTGCCGGCGTTGCCGAGCCCGACGACATCGTGATCGTCGCCGCAAGTGGGACGACCGGTGCCGGTCGGAGCACCAAGCCGCACCTCATGGCTAGCGAGGTGATGAACTCGCTGTCGCCGTACCGGGTCGGAACACACCAGCACACGCCCGAGATCGAGCAGAACCTGTCGGACGCCGCGGGCGCGCCGGTTCGGGTGTCGTTCACGCCTGTGCTGGCGCCGATCCCACGCGGCATCCTGGCGACCTGCACGGCCAGGCCGGTTCAGGGCGTCAGCTTGGCCGATGTGCGGGCGGCGTTCGAGGCGGCATACGCGGCAGAGCCGTTCGTTCATCTGCTGCCCGAAGGCGAATGGCCGCAGACCGCGGCGACCCTCGGATCGAACTCGACGCAGCTGCAGGTAGTGCTCGACGAGCACGCCGGGCGCATCGTCGTCGTCTCAGCACTCGACAACCTCACCAAGGGCGCAGCGGGTCAGGCCGTTCAGAACGCCAACATCGCGCTCGGTCTCGACGAGACCGCCGGGCTCGCGGTGGCCGGGGTCAGCCCGTGAGCGTCACCGCCGCGAAGGGCTTCCGGGCCGCCGGCATGAGCGCCGGCATCAAGCCGAGCGGCCGCAGCGACCTCGCGCTGGTCGTCAACGACGGGCCGATCCAGTCGGCTGCCGGGGTATTCACGGGCAACCGCATCAAGGCCGCGCCGGTGCTCTGGTCGCAGCAGGTGGTGAAGGGCGGCAAGGTTGCCGCCGTCGTCCTCAATGCGGGCAACGCCAACGCCTGCACCGGGACGATCGGGTTCCAGCACGCGCACCGGATGGCGGAGGAGATTGCCGCGCTCCTCGGCATCTCGGCGGCCGAGGTCGCTGTCTGCTCCACCGGCCTCATCGGTGGCTATCTGCCGATCGACAAGGTGGTCACCGGGATCCGCGACGCCCATGCGGTGCTTGCCGAAGACGCGGGCAACGACGCCGCGCGCGCCATCATGACCACTGACACGGTCGCCAAGGAGGCGACCTACCTGTCGTCGGCCGGTTGGACGGTGGGTGGCATGGCGAAGGGCGCGGCCATGTTGGCGCCCGGCCTCGCCACGATGCTGGTCGTTCTGACGACGGACGCCGTTAGCGATAGCCCCACACTCCACGCCGCACTGAGCGGGGTGACCGCCAAGACATTCGACCGGCTCGACTCCGACGGCTGCATGTCGACCAACGACACCGTGCTGCTGCTCGCGTCTGGCGCGTCAGGCATCGAATCCGATGTCGACGAGCTGACCGCTGCGGTTCTTCATGTGTGCACGCTGCTCTGCGAGCAGCTGATCGACGACTGCGAAGGCGCGAGCAAGGTGATCCAGATCGACGTCACAGGCGCCGCCGACGAGGCCGATGCGCTCGAGGTAGCTCGGGCCATCTCGCGTAGCAACCTGCTCAAGTGTGCGATACACGGCCAAGATCCCAACTGGGGTCGCGTTCTTGCCGCCCTCGGCACCACTGGCGCGAGCTTCGACGACGACGGCGTCGACGTCGCCCTCAATGGCGTCTGGGTGTGCAGGTCGTCGGCAATAGGCGACGACCGCGACGCCGTCGACATGTCAGCCCGTCGGGTGGTCATCACGGTCGATCTCCACGCGGGCGGCGCCACCGCGACCCTTCTCACGACGGACCTCACCGCCGAATACGTCCACGAGAACTCGGCGTACTCAACATGAGCGGCGGCCCGCTGTGACCCGCGACCGCAGCTCGGCGCAGGTGAAGGCGGCGACCCTTCATGAGGCGCTGCCTTATCTCGCCCGGTTCCACGGGCGCACGGTCGTCGTGAAGTACGGCGGGCACGCCATGACCGATCCGGCGCTGGCCGCGTCGTTCGCCGCCGATGTGGTCTTCCTGCGCTACGCCGGCCTGCGTCCTGTCGTCGTCCACGGTGGGGGGCCGCAGATCAACGCCCAGCTCGACAAGCTCGGCATCCAGCCCGAGTTCGCCGGCGGCCTTCGAGTGACGACGGCCGAGACCATGGACGTCGTCCGCATGGTGTTAGTCGGCCAGGTGCAGCGCGACGTCGTCGGCCTACTCAACCTGCATGGGCCTTTCGCTGTCGGACTCAGCGGCGAAGACGGGCAGTTGTTCACCGCCGAGCGTCGCGACGCCGTCGTCGACGGCGTGCCGGTCGACATCGGGTTCGTCGGCGACATCACTGTGGTCGAGCCCGGCGTCGTCTCGAGCCTGCTCGATGACGGCCGCATTCCGGTCGTATCGAGCGTCGCGCGCGGCCACGACGAGAATGGCCAGCCCTGCGTCTACAACGTGAATGCCGATACCGCGGCGGCCGCACTTGCGGTCGCACTGCGCGCCGAGAAGCTCGTCGTGCTCACCGACGTCGAAGGTCTGTATGCCGACTGGCCGAACAGCGACGAGGTCATCAGTGCCGTGACTGCCGACGAACTCGAGGCTCTGCTCCCGGCTCTGACCAGCGGCATGGTCCCGAAGATGGAGGCCTGCCTGCGCGCGGTTCGTGGCGGTGTCGGTAGTGCGCACGTTCTCGATGGGCGGGTGCCACACGCCGTCCTGCTGGAGATCTTCACCGACGAAGGGATCGGCACGATGGTGCGGTCGGCATGAGCAACACCAACCTGCTCACCCGCTTCAACGCGGTCATGATGGCGACCTACGCACCCGGCGTGCCACTCGTGCGAGGTTCGGGCTGCACGGTGTGGGACGCCGACGGGCGGGCGTATCTCGACCTGATCGCCGGCATCGCGGTGTCATCGCTCGGGCATGCCCATCCGGCGATCGTCGGCGCGGTCTCGAAGCAGGTGGCGACGCTTGCCCACACCAGCAACCTGTTCTGCCATGAGCCGGAGATCTTGCTGGCGGAGAAACTGGTGCAGCTCCTAGGGGCTGACGGCCGGGTCTTCTTCGCGAACAGCGGCACCGAGGCGAACGAGGCCGCGTACAAGCTGGTGCGCCGGCACGCCGGTCCCGACCGCACGTACGTCGTCGCGGCCGACAGGGGGTTCCACGGACGCACGATGGGCTCGCTGGCGTTGACCGGCAAGCCCTCGATCCGCGAGCCGTTCGGGCCGTTCGGAGCCGACGTCGTGTTCGTTCCCTATGGGGACGTCGAGGCGTTGACCGCCGCGGTGACCGATCGAACCGCAGCGGTGTTCCTCGAGCCGATGCTCGGCGAGGGTGGCGTCATCGCGCCGCCCGTCGGATACCTCCGCGCCGCGCGCGAGATCTGCACCGCGTCGGGGGCCGTGTTCGTGCTCGACGAGATCCAGTCAGCGATGGGTCGTACCGGCGCCTGGTTCCTGCACGAGTCGGAGGGCGTGCGCCCCGACGTGATCACCCTCGCGAAAGGGCTCGGCGGTGGTCTGCCGATCGGCGCCTGCATCGGGCTGGGCGCGTACGCAGACGTCTTCGCCAAGGGTGATCACGGGAGCACGTTCGGCGGCAACCCGGTCGCCTGCGCNNACTCGGACACGTGCGCAAGGTCGGCAGCCACTTCGCCGACGGCCTTCGTGCCGTCGACCACAGCGCGCTTGCCGGTGTGCGCGGTCGAGGCTTCTGGCTGGCGCTCGAACTTGCGGAGCCGATCGCAGCTGCGGTCGAGCGGGCGAGCCGGGCACACGGCTACCTCGTGAACGCCGTCCAGCCGGACGCCGTCAGGCTGGCGCCGCCGCTCGTGCTCTCGATNNCCGCTACGTCGATGCGCTGCCCGCGATCCTCGACGCGGCGACCTCGGAGGCGTCGTGACGACCTCCGCAGCGACCCCGCGGCACTTCCTGATCGACGACGACCTCACTCCTGGCGAGGTGACGTCCATCCTCTACCAAGCCGTGCACCTGAAGAAGGACAGATTCGCGCTGCGCCCACTCGATGGTCCTCGGTCGGTTGCGGTGGTGTTCGACAAGCAATCGACCCGAACCCGCGTTTCGTTCGAGACCGGCATCGCCGAACTCGGCGGGCACCCCATCATCATCGATGCACGTGCGTCGCAACTCGGACGCGGCGAGACCATCGAAGACACCGGCCGGGTGCTGTCGCGATACGTCTGCGCGATCGTGCTCCGCACGTTCGCGCACGATCGGGTCGAGGCTCTCGCGGCAAGTTCTACGGTTCCCGTCATCAACGCACTCACTGATCTGGCGCACCCCTGCCAATGGCTCGCTGATCTCATGACGATCCGCGAAAACCGCGGCGACGCCGCGGGTCAGACCATTACCTATGTCGGTGACGGCAACAACGTGGCGCATTCGATCCTGCTCGGTGGCGCGCTGGCCGGCATGCACGTGCGGGTCGCATCGCCAGCGGGGTACCAGCCGTTGCCGGCGATCGTGCAACGGGCCGCCGCGATCGGTGAACGGACAGGCGGAAGTGCCTCAGTCACCGATGATCCAGTCGCCGCCAGTGCCGGCGCCGACGTGCTGTACACCGACGTGTGGGCATCGATGGGCCAGGAAGGCGAGTCCGACGAGCGCCAGCTGGCGTTCGCGGGGTTTCAGCTCGACGACCGCCTCGTCGATGTCG
>PLCK01000289.1:0-18362 GCA_003134755.1 Actinomycetota bacterium
TGCGTCCGGTCGGCGCGGCCGGCAGTGTGGTCGTGCCCGCGGGTACCGACGTGCGGGCGATCGTCGTCCGCATGACGGTCGACCCCGACCGGCTGAACGCGACGCTGCGGGTCCGCAAGGGCACAGCAGTCGGCCTGCGCCGGCGGGCTACCTCGGTTCAACCGTTCGACGACGAGTGGGACGTCGTCGAGCTGGCGATTCCCGGAGTCGAGCGGCTCGCCGACGAAGCGGCCGGGTACGGCGCCGACGTCATCATCGTCGAGCCCGCCGAGGCGAGAGCGGCGGTCCTTGCGGGGATGCACGGTGTGCTCGGGTCCGCGGTGATCACGTGAGGTCACAATGAGCGGCTCGACCGACCAGTTGCCGCGACTGCTCTCGCTGGTGCCTTACCTGCTGACCCGCCCAGGGGCCCGGATGGCCGATGTGGCGCGAACGTTCGGGGTCAGCGAGGAGCAGATCGCCCGCGACCTCAGCCTCGTCTACATGTGCGGGTTGCCCGGCTACTTTCCCGGCGACCTGATCGAAGTCGACATCACCGCGTCGGGCCGGATCACCGTCAGCAACGCCGATCCGATGAGCCGGCCGCTGCGGCTGTCGCGCGACGAGGCGCTGCCGCTGATCGTCGGCCTTCGAATGCTCGCCGACCTCCCTGGCCTGCAAGATCGCGACGCTGTCGACTCGGCACTCGCCAAGCTCGAGGACGCCGCGGGCGACGTGGCCGCGATCGCCTCGATCGCCGTCGACGTCGACCCGGCGCGTGGCAGCGCCGAGGTGCTGGTTGTGGTCCATCGCGGGCTGGCCGAGAAGCGCCGGCTGCATCTGAGCTACTACGTGCCGGCGCGTGACGAGACGACCGAACGCGACGTCGACCCGATGCGGGTGAGCATCGTCGAGGGCCGCAGCTACCTCGAGGGGTGGTGCCGACTCGCCGAGGCGGTCCGGCTGTTCCGGCTGGATCGCATCACGGCGGCGAGTGTCCTCGACGCCCCTGCCGACCCGCCGGCCGACGCCCTGCCACGCGATCTCGACGCCGGGCTCTTCCAAGCCGGGCCGAGCGACACCCGGGTCGTGCTCGAGGTCGGGCCGGCCGGGCGCTGGGTCTCGGAGTACTACCCGTGCGAGTCGGTCGAGCCGCTACCTGACGGCGGCGCGAGGCTCAAACTGCGAACGCCCGACACTCGGTGGGTCAGACGGCTCGCGCTTCGCCTCGGCAGGCATGGCCGGGTGGTCGAGCCGCCCGACCTCGTCGACGCCGTGACGGCCGACGCGAAAGCAGCGGTCGCCAGCTACGTCGCGGCCGGCCTGCCCGACTGACTCGCCTAGGCCGACTGCTCGCGACAACTCCTGGCCGGTCGGCCGATGCCATTGGCGACAGGCTCAAGGCGCTGTCTGCCAACTGGCGGTCCTATATCCAAAATGGGCCATTCGGGCTACCTGAAAGGGGCCGCACGTGTCGTCAAGACTTCTTCAGCCGGTGTCGAAAGGTTTGACGTCACCTAGTTGGGCGGCGCGGCGGAAGGACACGGCGATGACAACAATCAAGGCAACTTGCCCCACGTGTGGCGAGGTTGAACTGACGGCAGACGACCTGACCCTCATGGTCTGCAGCCAGGCCCCGTTGTCGTATTACGCGTTCCGCTGCCCCCGTTGCATCGAAGAGATCCGCAAGCCCGCCGACGATCACATCATCTCGTTGCTGGTCTCGGGCGGCGTCCGTGCCACGAACTGGAACATCCCGGCCGAGGCCCTCGAGTCGCACGACGGTTTGTCGATCAGCTACGACGAGCTGCTCGACTTCGCGCTCGCGATCGAGCGCACCGACTATCTCGCTGCGCTGGCCGACCACGCGTTTCGCGCCTGACGCAGCCCTGACACTCGCGCCGCCGCGCGAATCCCCGAACTTCCACCTCACGCCGTCCGCGACCTCGCGGGCGGCGTGATTTGATTCCGCCATGGGCTGGCTCGGCTGGACGCTGCTGTTCATCTTCCTGGTGCTCGCCGCGGCCGGGCTATTCGTGCTGCTCGGGCTCAAGCTGTGGCGTGGCGTCAAGGCGCTGGGTCGCGACCTCGACCGGGCCAGCCAGCTGGTCGCCGACCTCGGCGCGGCCGCTGACCGAGGTCCCGGCCGCGACTGAAGTTCCATTACGGTGAACTGTTCAAGACTGCCAAGACGAACAACCCCGTCGGCGTAGCATGGCCACGACCCCGAGCGTATGGAGAAGTTCTGATGCGTAACCCCGAAATCTGGATCATCCTGATCATCGTCGGGTTCCTCGTGTTCGGCGCCAAGCGGATGCCCGACGCGGCCCGCGGCCTTGGCCGCTCGCTGCGCATCTTCAAGGCGGAGACCAAGGGCTTACTGACGGACGACGATCAGCCGCAGGCCAACGTGGCCGCCCAGCCGTTGCAGATTCCCGCGGCCGCACCCGTCTACCAGCCCGTCGCCGCACCCGTGCCCGTCCAGGCCGCGCAGCCCGTGCCCGCCGCGCCGCCGGCTCCGGCGCCCGCCCCAGCTCCGGCTCCCGTGGCCGCCCCGGCGCCAGCCGAGTACCCCGTCGCCGAGCACCACGACGCGCCGTAATCGCCCTCCCTCTCGGTTCTGTTTCTGATGTCACGCCCGCCGCACGCGCCCGACGGGCGGATGTCACTCGCTGATCATCTCCGGGAGCTGCGTAGCCGGCTGATGAAGAGCGTGCTCGCGATCGTCGCCGCGGGCGCAGTGTCGTTCGTGTTCTTCAACCCGATCTGGGATGTGCTCAAGCGTCCCTATTGCCAGGTGCACCAGAAGCAGAGCCTGTCTGTCATCCACGCCGTCAAGGGCTGTGGGGCCGGACCGCTGGTCTTCGACAACGTCTTCGACCCGATCCTGTGGCACTTCAAGGTCGCGTTGATCGGGGGGCTTGTCCTGGCCTCGCCGGTCTGGCTCTACCAGCTCTGGGCGTTCGTCACCCCCGGCCTTCAGCGCAAGGAACGGCGGTACTCCCTGGCGTTCGTCGGCGCGGCCGTACCGCTGTTCCTCGCCGGCGCGACGATCGCGTACTCCGTGATGTCGACCGGCCTCCAGGTGCTGCTGAACTTCGCGCCCAAGGACACCGTCAGCCTGATCTCCATCGATCACTACCTGTCGTACGCGCTCGCCATGCTCCTGATCTTCGGCCTCTCGTTCGACATCCCGCTCCTGATCGTGATGCTGAACATGGTCGGCATCGTCAGCTACGCGCGCCTGAAGAAGCACCGCAGGTTGTCGATCTTCCTGAGCTTCGTCTTTGCAGCGGTGGCCACGCCGTCCGGCGACCCCTTCACGATGCTGGCGCTGGCGTTGCCCCTCGTTGTGCTCCTCGAGGTCGCAACCCAACTCGCCCGCGTGCACGACAAGCGCAAGGCCAAGCAGCTGCCGCTCGACCCGCTTGCGAACCTAGCCGACGACGAGACCTCGCCCCTCAACCTCACGCCGCACTGACCCTTCAGCGAGCGCGTAGCGTGGTCGTCGTGTCCGCCGAGCCGAGTCCCGCCGAGCGGCACGCCCGAGCCCGCCGCCGCACGGCGTCCGCCGCGTTCGCCTCTTTCCAGGCGCTCTACGACTTTCCCCTCGACGAATTCCAGCTCGAGGCCTGCCGCGCACTCGAAGACGGGCACGGTGTCCTCGTCGCGGCGCCGACCGGCGCGGGCAAGACCCTGGTCGGCGAGTTCGCGGTGCACCTCGCCCTGACCGACGACCGCAAGTGCTTCTACACGACGCCGATCAAGGCGCTCTCGAACCAGAAGTACGCCGACCTCGTCCGCCGCTACGGCCCGACCAAGGTGGGCCTGCTGACGGGTGACAACACGATCAACGGCGACGCCGCCGTCGTCGTCATGACGACCGAGGTGCTGCGCAACATGCTCTACGCGTCGTCGCCCACGCTCGCGGGCCTTGGCTACGTCGTGATGGACGAGGTGCACTACCTGGCCGATCGCTCGCGTGGGGGCGTCTGGGAAGAGGTGATCATCCACCTTCCCGAGTCGGTGCGGCTGATCTCGCTGTCGGCGACCGTCAGCAACGCCGAGGAATTCGCCGATTGGCTGGTTACCGTGCGCGGCGAGACGAAGGTCATCGTCGAGGAGCACCGGCCGATTCCGCTGTGGCAGCACATGATGGTCGGCCAGCGGATGTACGACATGTTCGTCGGCGGCAAAGAGTTGAAGGTGAATCCCGAGCTCGCGCGCGCCACCGGCGACGAGGAGCGCCGGTCCCGCGCGCTCGACCGCGGTCGCGCCGGCCCCAGGGGTGATCGACGTCCCCGCCGTCGCGACCAGCCGAGCCGGGTCGACGTCATCGAGCGGCTGGACGCCGAGGGGCTGCTGCCCGCGATCACGTTCATCTTCAGCCGGGCCGGTTGTGAGGGCGCGGTGGTCCAGTGCCTGCGCGCCAATCTGCGGCTGAACACTCCCTCGGAGGCCGCTGAGGTACGGGCGATCGTCGAGGAGCGGACCACCGCGATCCCCGATGAAGACCTGCACATCCTCGGCTACCACGAATGGGTCGAGGCGCTGCAACGTGGCGTGGCGGCGCACCACGCCGGCATGCTTCCGACGTTCAAGGAGGTCGTCGAGGAGTTGTTCACCCGCGGCCTGGTCAAAGCCGTGTTCGCGACCGAGACGCTCGCGCTCGGCATCAACATGCCGGCCCGCACGGTCGTCCTCGAACGCCTGGTGAAGTGGAACGGCGAAGCCCACGTCGACGTCACGCCTGGGGAGTACACCCAGCTCACCGGCAGAGCGGGCCGTCGCGGCATCGACGTCGAGGGGCACGCCGTCGTGTTGTGGACGCCCGGCCTCGACCCGGGCGCCGTTGCCGGCCTCGCGTCGACCCGGACGTATCCGCTGCGCTCGAGCTTTCGGCCGTCCTACAACATGGCCGTCAATCTCGTCGGCCAGGTGGGCCGCGACAAGGCGCGGGTGCTGCTCGAGTCGTCGTTCGCGCAGTTCCAGGCCGACCGGGCGGTCGTCGGGCTGGCGAGACAGATCCAGAAGAACGACGAGGCGCTCGACGGCTACCGCGCGGCCATGACCTGCCACCTCGGAGACTTCGAGGAGTACGCGGCGCTGCGCCGCAAGCTGTCCGACGTCGAGGCCGAATCGGCGCGATCGGCTGCAGCACTGCGCCGGGCGGCCGCGGCCGCGTCGCTGGAGAAGCTCAAGCCCGGCGACGTCGTCCGGATCCCCGGCGGCCGTCGGGCCGGACTCGCGATCGTGCTCGACCCGGGCCTGCAGCCGGGCACCGAAGATCCGCGTCCGGTGGTGCTCACCGAGGAACGCCAGGTGAAGCGGTTGTCGGTCGTCGACTTCCCTGCGCCGGTCGAACCGGTGGGGCGACTGCGGATCCCGAAATCCTTCAACGGGCGGAATTCCCAGGACCGCCGCGAGCTGGCAATCACCTTGAAGAACCGTGGTTTCGACGGCGCGGGAGACGGCCGTGGGTCGCGAGGCGGCCAGACCGACGAAGTGGCCGAGCAGATCGCCACGCTTCGGGCACAACTGCGCGGCCACCCGTGCCACGGATGTGCCGATCGCGAGCAACATGCCCGGTGGGCCGAGCGCTATTGGCGGCTGCGCCGCGACACCGACGGGTTGCGCCGGCGGGTCGAGAACCGGACGAACTCGATCGCCAGGGTCTTCGACCGGGTGTGCGATTTGCTCGACCACCTCGGCTACCTCGAGGGCGAAAACGTCACGCCGGCCGGACGCCGATTGGCTCGCCTCTATGGCGAGCTCGACCTGCTGGCGGCCGAGTGCCTGCGGCACGGAATCTGGCGCGACCTGTCGCCCGCCGAGCTCGCGGCGTCCGTTTCTGCACTGGTGTTCGAGGCCCGCGAACCTGTGACGGGTCCGCCGCGGCTGCCGCGGGGCGCCGTGCCCGGCGTGCTCGACGCGACGATGAAGGTCTGGGGCCAGCTCGCGCAAGCCGAGCGTGATCGCCGGCTCGACTTCCTCCGCGAGCCGAGCCCAGGGTTCGTCTGGGCGGCCTTCCGGTGGGCGTCCGGCGCCAGCCTCGACTCGGTGCTCACCGACAATGCGATGTTGGCCGGCGACTTCGTCCGATGGATCCGGCAGCTTCTCGACCTGCTCGGTCAGATCGCCCAAGCCGCGGACGACGACATCAGACCGATCGCCGACCGCGCGATGGACGCACTGCGCAGGGGAGTGGTCGCCTACTCGTCGGTGGGCTGAGGCAGCACGATGTGCAAGGCGGTCAGCAGTCGCTGGACGGGTGAAGCAACCCCGTAACGCTGCACGAGAGCGAGCAGTGCCTCCTCATCGCGGATCTTCGCCGGCAAAGCGTCGTCGAGTTCGCCGATCGCGACATCGGTCCTGGTGGCGACCACAACTCGAGCGGCCTTCAAGTAGTCGAGGGACGCCCGCAGCTTGGTCTTGGTGCCAGCCGGAAATCCGGCGTCGCTGTCAGAAGCGACCGCGAGCAGCATGTCGTCGAACGACGGGAATCGTGAGACGAGCGCGGCTGCGGTCTTGTCGCCGATGCCCGCCACACCGGGCAGCCCGTCGCTCGGATCTCCGCGCAGCACGGCAAATTCGGCGTATGCACGACCAGGTATCGCATACCGCGCAGTCACCGCCGCCTCGTCGATGAGGTCGGCCTTCCCGACGCCGCGCGCGGTGTAGACGATCCGTACGGGCTTGGCGTCGTCGACGAGCTGGAACAAGTCGCGATCGCCGGTCACTATGTCAACCGGGCCGACAGCGCGTGCTGCCAACGTGGCGATCACGTCATCTGCTTCGAACCCGGCCACGCCGAGCCTGCAAATGCCTACGGCGTCGAGCAGCGCTTCGATGACCGGCACCTGCGGCGTCAACAGGTCGGGTACCTGCTCGCCTCCGGCAGGCGCGAGCCGATGCGTCTTGTACGACGGCACCAGCGCGACCCGGAAAGCCGGCCGCCAATCGGCGTCCATGCACGCGACTACACGATCGGGCCGGTAGCGGTCGATGAGAAACGCCACGAAGTCGGCGAGCCCGCGGATGGCGTTCACCGGCATGCCGTCGGGCGCTGTCACGCTGTCCGGCACTCCGTAGAAGGCGCGAAAATAGAGAGACGGCGTGTCGAGCAGCAACAACCTGCCCGCGCGGGTGTTTGCTTTGCGGTCCGTCATGGGCCGAGCCTCGCATGTCGGCCTCGATCAGCGCGAGGCTCCGCCGCCCAGCGCGAGGCTGTGGTAACCACGTCGCTCTCTACCGCGCCGTCGTTACCAACGCTCGGTCTACATTTGGGCCTATGCGTTGCCCAGGTTCCGCGCCCGCCGGTCAGGCACAGTCGTGAAGGTCGAGCGCGTACTGCCGACCGACGAGGCTGTCGAGCTGCTCAAGCTCGTCACGCAAGTGGCCACCGAGGCGCTGGCTCCGCGCGCCGCCGCTGCCGAGCGCGACGCCCAGTTCCCGCGCGACGCGTTCAGCACACTGGGCGGGATAGGGCTGCTCGGCCTGCCCTACCCCGAGGAGTACGGCGGGTCGGGGCAGCCGTACGAGGTCTACCTCCAGGTCGTCGAGGAGCTAAGCCGGGCCTGGCTCACCGTCGGCCTCGGCGTCAGTGTGCACACTCTGTCGTGTTTTGCGCTGGCGCGATTCGGCACTCACGAACAGCGGGCGCAATGGTTACCGGACATGCTCGGTGGCACGCAGCTTGGCGCCTACTGCCTGTCCGAATCCGAGTCGGGCTCGGACGCCGGAGCGCTGCGCACCAGAGCCGACCAGGCAGGGGACAGCTACCGGCTCGAGGGCACCAAGTCGTGGGTCACGCACGCGGGTCAGGCCGACTTCTACACGGTGATGGCTCGGACCTCAGATGAGGGCTCGCGCGGGATCAGCTGCTTCCTCGTCGCGGGCGATGCGGGCGGCCTCCGGGCCGCACCCCCCGAACACAAGATGGGCCTGCGTGGCTCACCGACGGGCCAGGTGCACTTGTCGGACGTCGTGGTGGCGCCGGAGCGACTCATCGGCGCCGCTGGCCAGGGTTTCACGATCGCCCTGGCCGCTCTCGACTCGGGCCGACTCGGTATTGCGGCCTGTGCCGTCGGCCTGGCGCAGGCCGCACTCGACGTCGCACTCGACTACGCCGGGCAACGCCACCAGTTCGGCCGGCCCATCCGCGAGTTCCAGGGGATCGCGTTCATGCTGGCCGACATGGCGACCGGCATCGAATCGGCCCGCGCGGCCTACCTTGCCGCGGCCCGGAGGGCCGACGAAGGCTTGCCGTTCACCATGCAGGCCGCGATGGCGAAGCTGTTCTGCACGGACACCGCGATGCGCGTGACGACCGACGCCATGCAGGTCCTCGGGGGCTACGGCTACGTCGAGGACTATCCGGTCGAGCGTTACTTCCGGGAGGCCAAGGCGCTCCAGATCGTCGAGGGCACCAACCAGATCCAGCGCGTCGTCATCGNNAGATCGTCGAGGGCACCAACCAGGTGCAGCGGCTAGTGATTTCCCGACAACTAGGTCGGGTCTGAGCTAAATGGTACATATCGACTTAGGAAATCGGGTTTAAAAGCAGACGAACCACCGCTACAGGTTGGCAACCGGGGGGTCGATCGGGCAGGGTAACCCAGGTCACGGTTGTGTCACTTTGATTCCGGTCCGGATTCGAGGGGTCACACCGGGTCACTAGAGTCCGGCTCCACAAGTTCCCGTAGTTGCCCAGACCCCGCCCCCTACGGAGGTTGCCGGCTCGTGCTCTTGACTGCCACGGTTCGACAATCCCCGCCGACCGCCCACGGCTCCCGGCCNNGGTTCTCGTGGTCGCGGCAGCGGTCGCAGGCCTGGTGGCAATCGCCCGGCCGGCCCGCGCCGACGCCGCCAGCAGCCTGGTCGGTTTGACGAATCAGGCGCGCGCGGGGGCCGGACTCCCGGGGCTGGCAACGAGTGGCGACCTGACCGCAGTCGCGAGCAGGCAAGCGGCCAACATGGCGCGCTCGAACGTGCTGGCGCACACCCCCGGGCTGGCCTCGGCCGTTTGCTGTTGGGTCAACCTGGGCGAGAACGTCGGGTACGGGGCGTCCGCGAGCAGCATCCACGCCGCGTTCATGGCGTCGGCCGCCCATCGGGCGAACATCCTCAGCCGTTCCTACACGCAGGTCGGGGTCGGCTACGCAACGGACGCCAGGGGCACGCTGTGGGTCTCGGAGGTCTTCCGGCGCCCGAACAACGCAGCGGTCACAGCGCCCGTGCGTGTGGTCGTGTCACATGCCCTGCCGCCCGTGGCGGTGCGCAGGGTCGTCGTCCCCCCTGCGGCCACCCACGCAGCTCCACCGCCCGCACCGGTCGTCCGGCCCGCCGTCGTCGCCCGCGCGGCCTCGCGCGGCCTGAGCCGGCCACCGATCTCCGAGGCTCAACGCTTCGCCGCCATGTTCGCCGATCGCGGCGCCGTGAGCGGAACCAATCCCGTGAGCCGCTTGCTTGACTTCGCCGCGATGGCCACCGCAGCCGGCTGAGAACGAAAACGGTCGAAAATTTCCCTTGCTGGCAAGGGCTTCCTGACCTGCAACGATACGCATCGGTGCACGTCAGGCGACGGTTGACAGACGTAGGACCCGACCCGGTATGGTCCGGGCGTCCACCGAAAAGTCCGGCGAGGAGAACCCTTCCCCGCCTCGATCACCCTGGGTCGTCGGCGGCCGCGCGGGCACTGCGCCAGCCGCCTAGGTGCCAGGTCCAGGTGTGTCAGGCAGGTGAAGGACGCCGCTCCGGCCGGTTGGGGGTGCGACACCCGGGAGGGTCCGGGCGCCCAGTAGACAACGATGGTGATCCCGCATCCTGCGGCATGGCGATCGGTCCGAGGGGCGCCCGGCCCTTACCCGAGAAGCACCCGAGCCCGAAACGTTGCGACCATCAACGGTAGGACCGCTGTAGCGTGCGCTAGAGCAGCGCAACAGCCCGGCCACTGACCGGCATGACGGCGACGGGGACGGCGACGGGGACGGCGAGGAGTCGCGTGGACAGGCGGCCCGGCGACACGCACGAAGTGCGCGGTCCGGTTGCAGCCGTCGCTACCGTGCCGTCGACCACCCAGCCTGCACCGCTGCCTTCGAACCCGCCCCAACGCGGCCTGCGCGGGCGTTTGCGCCGGCTGGCGCAGCGGGTGCCCTGGCCCGCGGTCGGCCTCGCGTTCGCCGGCGGGCTCGGACTGGACGCCGCGTTCGCACCGCTCCAGTGGTGGCCGGTCGCAGTGCCCGCCACCGCCGCAATCGTCCTGGCGGTGCGCGGACGCTCCTGGCAGGCTGGGCTGCTCATCGGGTTCGCCGCGGGCCTCGGTGAGTTCCTGCCGCTCGTGAGCTGGCTGCACGTCGTCACACCGGCAGCCTGGATCGCACTGGCCGTGATCTCCTCGGTCTACGTCGCCGCACTCGGCTGCGCACTCGCCGTGGTGGTCGGCAAGGTGCCCGGCTGGCCGGTCTGGGTTGCCTGCCTGTGGGTCGGCGAGGAACTCGTGCGGGACCGCTGGCCATTGGGCGGCTTCTCGTGGGGCCGGCTTGCGTTCAGCCAGCCGAACACACCCTTCACCCGCTTCGCCGCGCTCGGCGGTGCACCGCTTGTCACCTTCGCCGTTGCATTGACCGCCGCATTCCTCGCGGTGGCGGTGTGGGCGGTCATCGCAGTGTGGCCGCGGCGTCTGCATCGATCGGTGATCGTTCGGGTAGTCGTGACGACTCTGGCCGTCGTCGGCGTCCCGATGCTCGGTCTTGCCGTCCCGCGGCCGACAAGCGGCGCTGCGGTGCAGATCGCTGTCATCCAAGGCAACGTCCCGCAGCCGGGCACGCACTTCCTCGGTCGCGCCGAGCAGGTACTCGACAACCACCTCGCAGAGACCGCGCTGCTCACCGCCAAGGTGCGATCGGGGCAACTACCGCAACCTCAACTCGTGCTGTGGCCGGAGAACGCGTCGGACGTCGACCCTTTCGAAACGCCGAAGGCGTACACAGCGATCCAGGACGCGGCGAGCGCGATCGGTGTGCCGATCCTCGTTGGTGCGGTGTTGCAGGACGGTCCCGATAACGCGAGCAACACCGGGATCGTCTGGGATCCGATCACCGGACCGGGGCAGCGCTACACGAAGCGGCATCTCGTGCCGTTCGGTGAGTACATGCCGCTTCGCGGCCTGATCAGCCACCTTACGAATCTGACCACGCTGGTCCCGCAGAACTTTCTCCCCGGACATAGCGTCGGCACGCTTCAGGTCGGGCCGGCCACCGTCGCCGACGTGATGTGTTTCGAGGTCGCGTTCGACGAGCAGGTCAGGGACGGCGTCGACCATGGCGGTCAGGTCATCGTCGTCCAGACCAACAACGCGACGTACATGCATACCGCCGAGACGCGGCAGCAGCTCGCGATGTCGCAACTGCGGGCCATTGAGCACGGGCGGTCGGTCGTTATCGCCGCAACCAGCGGAATCAGTGCCGTGATCGGGCCCGACGGTCGGGTGCAGGCGGAGACGTCGGAGTTGACACCGGCGATCATCGACATGCCGGTCACGCTCCGCTCGGATCGCACCCTCGCCGACCACCTAGGTGCTGCGCCTGAGTGGCTTTTCGGCATACTTGGCATGGTGTCCATCGTTGCAGCGCTCGTGCGCGGTCGCTCTCGCCACAACGGTGACCGCAACATCGATGCGGAGACGGTCGTGTGACCGGCGAGCTCGGTCGGATCCTGGTGATCATTCCGACGTTCCAAGAACGCGAGAACCTGTCACCGATCGTGGCCCGGGTGCGTGCGAGTGTGCCCGCGGCGCACGTACTGGTCGCCGACGACAACAGCCCCGACGGCACCGGCAAGGTCGCCGACGAGCTTGCGTCCGACGACGACCAGGTGCACGTTCTGCACCGCAGCGCGAAGGAGGGACTCGGAGCCGCGTACGTCGCCGGATTCGAGTGGGCACTCGACGAGGGCTACGACGTCATCGTCGNNAGACCGCCGACGTCGTCCTCGGCTCGCGCTGGGTGGCCGGGGGAGAGGTCAGCAACTGGCCGAAGTCGCGGGAGTTCCTCAGCCGCGGCGGCAACATGTACACCCGGGTCGCGCTCGGACTTCCGTTGCGCGACGCAACCGGTGGGTACCGCGCCTACCGCGCCAAGGTGTTACGGGCGTTCGATCTGACGACTGTGCGATCACAGGGCTACTGCTTCCAGGTGGATCTGGCCTGGCGCAGCTGGCGGCGGGGCTACCGCGTGGTCGAGGTACCGATCACCTTCGTCGAGCGCGTGCTCGGGACAAGCAAGATGAGCCGCAAGATCGTCTTCGAGGCGTTGTGGCGGGTCACGCTGTGGGGATTACGCGACCGCCTCCGCCTGGGGCGGCGCCGCGGACGGCCAACCTGAACCGACCGGGATCAGGCGCTCTTTCGACGTCCCGCCACGCGTAACAGCTCGAGCCTCTCGGCCAGTATCGCTTCGAGTTCGGGAATGCTCCGCCGTTCGAGCAGCATGTCCCAGTGGCTACGCGGGGCCTTGATCCGCGCCGGCTCGGGAGCTGGCGCGTCGGCCTTAAGTGCGGTCGCGCCGCAGAAGCGGCATTCCCAGGTCTGGGGCACCTCGGCCTCGGCCGCGAACGGAACGTCGATGTGGTGCCCGTTGGGGCAGCTGTACGCCACCATCTGCCGCTCGGCGAGTTCGGTCGCCTGATCGTTCTCATAGCTCACCGCGCCAAGTCGGCTGCCGCGCAATGCTCGTTCGGCCATCTTTGCCTCCTCCGACGGGGTGCCTCGATGCGTCCAACGCGCGAGCGTGGCCCGAGATTCCCCGGCGCCCGCCTGGAGATGCCCACCTGGGCGCGCTCGCAATCGGTCCACCCGCTATGACGTGCGCAGAGCGGTCGTGGTTCGCTTCCGACACCAGATCGGTTCGCCACGGCAGGGAAGGGACCGCCCGATGAACCCCGCACCGGACGCCGACACCGCCGGCGTCGTGCTCCCGCCGCTGCCCTTCGAGCTGCATTGGGACCGGCTGCCAGAGCACTGGGAGCCGCTCGCATCGGCCGCCGCGCGGGAGGCGGGCCTACTCGTCGAGGCCGGCCCACTCACCGATCTCTTCGTGCCGCCCGACGGGACCGAGCCGTCGTTCGCCGCCCCCCGGCTCGTCGGCGTCCCGGATGAGCATTTCCAGCTGAGCGCCCTGGTCGACGTCGAGTTCGCCTCGGCGTTCGACGCCGGCGTGCTCGCGCTGTGGGCGCACGAGGCTGCCTGGGCCAAGCTCTGCTTCGAGTGCTCACCATCGGGTCAGCCCATGGTCGTCTCGGTCGTGACCCGGGGTCTGTCCGACGACGCCAACAGCGTCGAGATCGACGGAACGACTGTTTGGCTGCGGATCTCAGGCCTGGGCCTTGGCGAGTACGCCTTCCACTACGCGCCCGACGGAGTGCACTGGAACTTCGTCCGCCATTTCCACCTCGACCCCGGACCCGACCACGTGATGCGGACCGGATTCGTCGCCCAGTCACCCACCGGCGAAGGCTGCCGGGTGACCTTCTCCCAACTGCGATACCTGCCCGAGGCACTCGACGACCTGCGCGGTGGCGACTGACTACAGATTGCGGAGGGCTTCGCCCTCCGCCCAGGCTTGGATGTCCTCCACCACCTGCTGCCACCACCGCTCGTAGGTCGCGCCCGTCACGTATCCGATGTGGGGGGTCAGGACCGTGTTGGGCGTCGACCGCAGCGGGTGATCGGACGGCAGCGGCTCGACCTCGAACACGTCCAGTCCCGCACCGGCGAGCTGCCGGCTCGCGAGCGCAGCGACGAGTGCAGCCTCGTCGACCAGCGGGCCCCGCGAGGTGTTCACGAGGTACGCCGTCGGCTTCATCAGNNTCAGATGCAACGTGACGACGTCGGAGGTCGAGAACAGCTCGTCCTTCCCGACCGCCCGCACCCCGACCTCGGAAGCGCGCCCCGGGCCGAGGTTCTGGCTCCACGCGACGACGTCCATCCCGAACGCCAGCCCGACTCGGGCCACCTCGGCGCCGAGGTGGCCGAGCCCGACTACGCCGAGCCGGGCGCCCGCGAGTTCGAGTCCGATGGTGTGCTGCCAGCCGCCGGCCCTGATCCGGGCGTCCTCGGCGCAGATGTGCCTGCCTAACGCGAGGATCAGGCCCCAGGTCAACTCGGCTGTCGAGCTGCGCAGCCCGCCGGTACCCCTGACCTCGACGCCGAGGTCGCGGCAGGCGTCCAGATCGATCGCGGCGTTGGCCATCCCCGTCGTCACGAGCAGCTTCAGCTGCCGCGCGCCGGCGAGCACCTGCCGCGGCAACGGGGTCCGCTCCCTCATGGCGACCACGATGTCGGCGGTGCTCAGGGCATCGGCCAGCTCGGCGTCGTCCAGATGGCTGGTCCTTACGTCCAGCACGACATCGAGGTGATCGATGGTGTGCCACGGACCGAACCGGGTGGCGACGTCCTGATAATCGTCGAGGACCAGCACGCGAAGGGTCATACCGGCATCCTGCCGGGATGGAGGCTAGGCCGGGACGGCGAGGGCCTGGGGCACGGGGTAAGACGCAGCCTGGGTTCGGCGATATGTACGCGGCGTCGCAAGCAGCACGACAAGAATTGAGAGCGTCGCGATCGTGCACGAGTTCCCGATGATGAGGACGTCGCCGACGATCGTACCGTAGATGATCCACAGCCCGTTGCAGGCCGCGCAGAGCAGCCACCGCAGCCGTGACACGCCGCGGGCATCGGTGCGCGCGGCTCGCCGCTCACGCACGAGGTGGCCGACTTGTGGCAACACGCCGGTAATGGTCGCGGCGGACGCGACTAGACCCATCGTCGTCCGGCCCATTGTCGAGGCGAGCCCGAGCGCTACGAGGCCGGCCGCCAGTAGTGGTAGCCAGCTCCTCACTCGTAGCCGGGCCACCACGAGGTGCCCGACCAGGATCGCGACGCATCCGAACAACCCCAGCACGCAACTGACGATCTGGACGGCGCTGTGCGATGCGATTCCGTAGAGCAGCCAGCCCACGGCGTAGAGAACGCCAAAGACGTTCGCGGTCAGTGACAGCCCGGCATGGCGACGTCCGACCCACAGCCGCCAGGCTTGCGGCCAACTCATGGCGACTCCGATAAAGCCCGCAGCGAGACCCGAGATGCTCGCAAGAGGCGGGACGCTATGCGTGGACGTGACGATCGAGGCGCTCAGCACCTGTCCTTCATCGGCGCCCGACACCCTGGTCCGAGCACCCAAAAGGCGGCAGTCTTGGCTAGGCTGAACGCTCGTGAGGCTCGACGACGAAGTCCTCGACTGGCGGTGGAAGGGCTTCCCGGTGTTGCCCGCGGGTACCACCGTCTCGTCGTTCGTGGCCGACCGACCATCGTTGTTCGAGGCCGGCTTCAGTTGGCCCGTCGCCACGCTGCGAGCCTCGGCGATCGAGCACAACGTCGCCACATTCGCGCAGTGGTGCGCCGACCACGGAGTTTCGCTCGCCCCGCATGGCAAGACGTCGATGGCACCGGCTATCTTCGCCAGGCAGCTGGCGGCCGGCGCTTGGGCAATCACGGCTGCCACGCCCTGGCATGTTCGGGTCTACCGTGCGCGTGGCGTCGGGCGGATATTGCTCGCGAACGAGCTCGTCGACGTCGACTTCGTCCGGTGGCTGATCGCGGAACGCGCAGCCGATCCCGAGTTCGAATTCTTCTGCTACGTCGACTCAGTCGACGGCGTGGGCATCCTCGGGCAGGCCCTCTCGGCCGGATCGAGCCCCGCCGCCGAGCCACTCGGCGTCCTGGTCGAGATCGGCCCGATGGGTGGTCGGACCGGTTGCCGCACGGCCGACGAGGTCAGGGCCGTTGCAAGCGCCGTCCAGGCCCATCCGTCGCTCGCTCTCGTCGGGGTTGCCGGTTTCGAGGGTCCGTTCGGACACGATCGTGACGCCGCCACCCAGGATTTGGTCCGGGGCTTCGTGCGTACCCTCGCCGACACCCTGCGCGATCTCGACGGCGAAGGCTTGCTCGACCGACGCGCGTCGTCCTACGTCCTGAGCTGTGGCGGCAGTTGCCACGTCGACCTCGTCACGTCGGTACTGGCAGAACCGGTGCGCTGCTCGCGACCGGTGCGAGCGGTGTTGCGTAGCGGCGCCTACGCGACTCATGACGACGGGCTCTATGCCCAGACGTCGTCGCTCGCCGCACAGCTGCGCGCGTCGATCGAGGTGTGGTGCCAGGTGCTGTCGAGGCCCGAGCCCGGGCTGGCGCTGCTCGGTGCCGGCCGCCGCGACCTGTCTTTCGACTCGGGGATGCCCATCGCGATGTGGCGACGCCGGGCGTGCGGCGGCGAAGTGGCGGCGCTGCGCGCGAGCATTAGCAAGCTCAACGATCAGCACGCGTTCATCGACCTCGAGCCGTCCGAGGAACTCGCCGTCGGCGACCTCGTCGGACTCGGGATCTCGCACCCGTGCACGACCCACGACAAGTGGCAGCTGATGCCGCTCCTCGACGACGAGAGGCGCGTGATCGACTGTGTCCGCAGCTACTTCTAGAGGTCGTCATGTGCGCTGAGCGCGCAGCGCTGCCGCGCGAGCTCACCGAGACCGGTGTGGTCGCCATCGCCCGAGCGGCGTCGACCGCCCGGGTGGGGGCCGCGGTCGAGACGCTGGTCACGTCCGGGGTCACCTGCATCGAACTGACCATGACCATGCCGGGCGCGATCGACGCCATCGCGATGCTTGTGAAGGAGTACGGTGCGAGTGCGTGTATTGGTGCCGGCACCGTCCTGACCCGCGACCAGGCCCGCGCCTGCGTCGACGCCGGAGCGGTCTTCCTGGTGGCGCCGAGCGCGGTCCCCGAGGTCGTCGACGCCGCCGTCGCCGACGGCGTCCCGTGTCTGCCCGGTGCTCTCACGCCCTCGGAGGTCGTCGCGGCCTGGAATGCGGGAGCAGCAGGAGTCAAGCTCTTCCCCGCGTCGTTCGGCGGCGCCCGGTACCTGCGCGACATTAGAGCGCCGCTTCCCGACATCTCGTTGATCCCGACCGGAGGAATCAGCATCGACGACGTCGCAGGCTACTTCGAGGCGGGCGCAATGGCGGTCGGTCTCGGGGGCCCGCTGTTCGGCGACGCACTGGCCGGCGGCGACCTCGGCAAGCTGGCCGATCGGGCTTCGAGACTGCTCCATGAGGTATCGCAAGCACGCGCGGGCGGTTCGGCGTGAACAGTGCGCCGACGTCGGTCGAAGTTGTCACCTTCGGCGAGACCATGGGCGTGCTCGCCGCGGACGACCTCGGCCCCTTGCGCAACGGTCACCGCATGGTGCTCGGCATGGCGGGCGCCGAATCGAACGTCGCGATCGGGCTGCGGCGCCTCGGACATTCGGTGGCCTGGGCGGGTCGGGTCGGAACGGATCCCATCGGGCGGCTCGTGCTGCGCGAGCTGCGGGCCGAAGGCGTCGACGTGGGGCGCGCTGTCGACGACGACGGCGCGCCGACCGGGTTCATGCTCAAGGTTCACCGCACTACCGCAACGTCCGAGGTCATCTACTCGCGGCGGGGGAGTGCCGGGTCGCGGCTGTGTGTTGCCGACCTCGCTCCTGAGCTGATCGCACAGGCGCGTGTCCTGCACGTCACCGGGATCACGGCGGCGCTGAGCGCCAGTGCGTTCGAGGCCGTCAACGCCGCGATCGACATCGCGAACGCGCACAACGTGAGCGTGTCGCTCGACGTCAACGATCGCCGTGCGCTGTGGTCCGAAGCCGACGCCGGGACCGTGATGCGCGAGCTGGCACCACGTTGTCAGTTCCTGTTCGCGTCCGAGTACGAGGCCGCCCTGATAGTCGGTGCCCGAACCCCGGATGACGCAGCCCGTGCGCTCGCGGCGCTCGGGCCGGCACACGCCGTTGTGAAACGCGGCAAACTCGGCTACGTCGCATGTATCGACGGAGTCATGTACTCCGACGTGGCGTTCAACGTGCCGGTGGTCGACCCAGTCGGGGCCGGCGATGCGTTCGTGGCAGGCTACCTTGCGTCATGGCTTGACGGCGCCGACGCGGCGGCCGCGTTGCGGACAGCAAACCTGACCGGGGCGTTCGCAGTGGCGGTGCCGGGTGACTGGGAGGGTCTGCCAACGCGTGCCGAGCTGGCCGCTTTCGTCGACCGCACCGACGCCGTGACTCGCTGACCTCTAAACGTTCGACACGGTTCGGAACGGAGTGCGGCCGCATGAGTCATACCGGTATCAAGAGAATGCAGATTGACGGCGCGCCCCAGCCCGCGGGCGCCTACGCCCACGCGGTGACCGCGAACGGATTCCTGTACACCGCCGGCTTCGGGCCGACCGATCCGGTGACGGGTCTCGTGGTCGGCGACGACGTCGACACGCAGACCCGGCAGGTGCTGCGCAA
>PLCK01000289.1:18385-20609 GCA_003134755.1 Actinomycetota bacterium
GTCGACTCTGATGAACATCCTGGTCGAGATCGACGTGGTGGCGGCCATTCCCGAGCCGGTTCCGCAGAGGTGATGTTCGACGTCGTGCTCGAGGGCGGTTGGATCGTCGACGGTTCGGGCGGGCCGCCGTTTCGGGCCGACGTCGCACTGGCCGGCGACCGGATCGCGGCGATTGGTCGGCTCGCAGATTATCCGTCGGCGCAACACGTCTCGTGTACCGGACGCTACCTGTTGCCAGGCTTCGTCGACGCCCACGTGCACGTCGATGCGACGGTGTTCGACCCGGACGTTCAGAAGGCTGTACTGGCGCAGGGCATCACGACCTGCATCGTCGGCCAGGACGGCCTGTCATTCGCCCCCGCGAGCGCGGCTGCGGCCGCGTATGCGGACGCGTACTTCGGTGCGGTAAACGGGAGCTGGCCCGCGCCGACACCGCCGCCTGCGACGATCGCCGACCTGCTCGCGTCGTACGACGGCACTACCGCGATCAACGTCGGAGCGCTCGTCCCGCACGGCAACCTGCGCTTCGACGCCGTCGGCTCGGGCGACCAGCCTGCCGCACCGATACATGTCGACCAGATGCAGGTGGCGCTAGCGGCAGCGCTCGACGAAGGCGCGCTCGGCCTGTCGTCCGGGCTCGACTACCTGCCGGGCCGCTTCGCTGACGCCGCCGAGCTGGCACAGCTGTGCGCTGTCGCCGCGCGTTATGGCGTGCCCTACGTCACGCACATGCGTGGCTACGAAGCAGCAGCCGCGGCTGGCATGCGCGAGGTGCGGACCATTGCGGAAACGAGTGGAGTCGCCGCCCACGTCAGCCACTATCACGGCCCAGCCAACATGCTGTCCGGCCTCGTCGACGACCTGCTGGCGGGTGGGATCGACGTGACGTTCGACAGCTATCCCTACACGGCAGCCTCGTCGATCCTCGCGATGGTGGCGCTGCCCGCGCGTCTTCAGGCTGCGGGACCAAGCAGCACTGCACAACACCTCGCGGACGCCGAGGTGCGCCGCGACCTGCTGCGCGCCTGGTTCGTCGACCAGGCCGAGAACCTCAAGCGAGTTCGGCTTTCTTACGTCGCCAGCGACGACTACTCCTGGGCCGAGGGACTGTCTCTGCCCGACGCGGCCGAGCAGGCCGGCGTGACGGTCGGCGACTTCGTGTGCGACGTCCTTGTCGCCGCGAAGCTACGGGTCGGCTGTGTGTTCAAGCATCCGCCGACCAACACCGAGGCCGACGTGCGCGCCCTGATGCGACACCCGGCGCACGTCGGCAGCTCCGACGGGATCTACCTCGGCAGCAAACCTCACCCTCGCGCCTGGGGTGCCTTCGCGCGCTTCCTCGGCGTCCACACCCGTGAGCTTGGCGACTGGACGTGGGGTGAGGCCGCGCTGCACCTTTCGGGCCACACCGCGAGGCGGTTCGGGCTCACCGATCGCGGCCTGATTCGCGCCGGGTTCGCCGCTGACATCGTCGTGCTCGACCCGGCGGTGATCGCCGACGTCGCGACGTACGGCGACCCTCGGCGTCCGGCCGTCGGCGTCGACCGGGTCTACGTGAACGGCACCGCCGTCTTCGAGCACGGCCAGCTCATGACGGCGACGCCCGGCCGAGGGCTAAGAAGGTCCCCAAGGTAGCGAGAAGCGCCGCCTACTTCGTGAGTCCTGCGACCAGGTTAATCATGATGGCGATGATGACGACACCGAAGAGGTAGGCGAGCAGCGCATGCCGCAGCACCGTCTTGCGCAGGACCTTCGAGGTGAGTTCGCTGTCCGAAACCTGGAACGTCATGCCGACTGTCAACGCCAGGTACGCAAAATCGGTGTACTGCGGCTGCTCGTCAGGACTCTGATGGAAGTCGACGCCACCGACCGGCTCGGAGTAGAAGAGGCGGGCGTAGCGCAGCGTGAACGTCGTGTGCACGACCGCCCACGACACGCCCACGGTGAGCACGGCGAGGCCGACGAGCAGGCCCTTGCCGGNNCCGCTGCTGTTACCGCCCGCCACGACGACGAAGCCGACCCCCACGAGACTGGCCACGCTCGCGCCGACGAGAAGCAGATCGGTGAGTGCTCGCGCGGGGTCTTCCCGGACGGCGAGGCGGGCGGTCTCCTCCGAATCCAGATGCCACACCGTCGCCCACGTCCAGGTGGTGCTGACGGCCGCCATCGCGTCCCAACCGACGAGCGCAGCAAACCGCCACCCGCCGATCAGGCCCATCACGAC
>PLCK01000250.1 GCA_003134755.1 Actinomycetota bacterium
TTCCGGGTGCGCGGCGACACGATCGAGATCATTCCGCAGTACGAAGAGCTTGCGGTACGCATCGAGATGTTCGGCGACGAGATCGAGCGGTTGTCGACGCTGCATCCGTTGACCGGCGAGATCATCACCGAAGACAAAGAGCTCTACGTGTTCCCCGCGTCCCACTATGTCGCCGGCCCTGAGCGGATGGGGCGGGCGATCGCGGGTATCGAGGCCGAGCTGGAGCAGCGGCTGGCCGAGCTCGAGAAGCAGGGCAAGCTTCTCGAGGCGCAACGGCTGCGCATGCGCACGACCTACGACCTCGAGATGATGCGTCAGGTCGGCAGTTGTTCCGGCATCGAGAACTACAGCCGACACATCGACGGCCGCGGTCCTGGCACCGCGCCGCACACGTTGCTCGACTACTTTCCCGAAGACTTCCTCCTCGTCATCGACGAGTCGCACGTCACGGTTCCCCAGATCGGCGGCATGTACGAAGGTGACATGTCGCGCAAGCGCAACCTCGTCGAACACGGGTTCCGGCTGCCGAGCGCCATGGACAACCGGCCGCTGCGCTGGGAGGAGTTCGTCGACCGGATCGGTCAGACGGTGTACCTGTCCGCGACGCCAGGCCCTTACGAACTCGGCCGGGTGCAGGGCGACGTCGTCGAGCAGGTGATTCGACCGACGGGTCTCGTCGACCCCGAAATCATCGTGAAGCCGAGCAAGGGCCAGATCGACGATCTCGTGCACGAGATCCGGCTGCGCGCCGAGCGCGATGAGCGGGTGCTGGTCACGACGCTGACGAAGAAGATGTCCGAAGACCTCACCGACTACCTGCTCGAACTCGGCATCCGGGTGCGCTACCTGCACAGCGAGGTCGACACCCTGCGACGCATCGAGCTGCTGCGGGAGCTTCGCCTCGGCGAGTTCGACGTCCTGGTAGGCATCAACCTGCTGCGGGAAGGTCTCGACCTTCCCGAGGTGTCGCTGGTGTCGATCCTCGACGCCGACAAGGAGGGTTTCCTGCGCTCCGACACCTCGCTGATCCAGACGATCGGGCGGGCTGCGCGCAACGTATCCGGCCAGGTGCACATGTACGCCGACACCGTCACCGCATCGATGAAGCGAGCGATCGACGAGACGAACCGCCGGCGCGCGAAGCAGGTCGCGTACAACGTCGAGCGTGGCCTCGACCCACAGCCGTTGCGCAAGAAGATCGCAGACATCCTCGATTCGATCGTCCGCGAAGACGCCGACACGCAGGCACTGATCGGCGGCAGCGGTCGGCAGATCAGTCGCGGCAAGACTCCCGTGCCCGGTCTCTCGTCCAGGGGTGCAGGTGCACACTCACGCGAGCTCGCCGGTATGCCGCGCGAAGAGCTCGCGGAACTCATCGCCCAGCTGACCGAGCAGATGCACGTCGCCGCGACCGAGTTGCAGTTCGAGCTGGCCGCTCGACTGCGCGACGAGATCCACGACCTGAAGAAAGAGCTGCGCGGCATGGAGGCGGCCGGGGTCAGGTGAGAGGTACCCGCAAGCCCGCGACGTCCCGGCGTGACGGTCTTCGCAGGCTCGCCGAATCGTTGCCCGGCGCGGTCGTCGACCACCCGTGGGGAGACGATCGCGTCTACAAGGTGGGCGGCAAGATCTTCGTCTTCTTCGGAGCCGACGACCGCTCGCCGGCCAGCATGTCCAAGTGCCTGTAAACGATCACTGGGACGTCGCGAGCCGCGCTTCACCAGCCGCGGGCGCGCCACTCCCCGACATGCGGGCGCTCGATGCCGAGCGTGGTGTCCTTGCCGTGGCCCGGGTAGACCCAGGTCGTGTCGGGGAGCACGCCGAAGATCTTCGACTCCAGATCGTTCATCAGCGAGGTGAAATCGCGCGGGTTGCCATGGGTGTTTCCGGGGCCACCGGGAAACAGTGAGTCGCCGGTGAAGAGGTGCGGTTCCTGGCGGCCCGGGTCGTAGAGCAGCGCGATGCTGCCAGGGGTGTGGCCGTGCAGGTGGATCACGGTGACCTGTGCCTCGCCGAATTCGATCACGTCGCCGTCCTCGACTGTCTCGGTGACCGGAATCGGCAATCCCGGAGCGTCGAGCGGGTGCGCGATGACGGTCGGGCCGGTGACACCGACGACCGCCTCGAGCGCCTGCCAGTGATCGGAGTGCTGATGGGTGGTAACCACACTCAGCAGCAGCCCGTCACCGCGTGCCTCGAGCAGCCGGTCGGGTTCGGCGGCCGCGTCGATCAGGAGGGTGTCGCCGGTCACCGTGCAGCGCAGCAGATATGCGTTGTTGTCGTGCGGCCCGACGGCCACCTTCGTGATCCGCAGCCCCGGAAGCTCGCGGGTGGCTGCCGGGCCGCCGACTGCAACGTCGCCGGTGTACTTCTCGCCGTGATCCATGGCGTCATTCTTACCCGGTCAAGGGCCGCGTGGCGGTCACCGACGTCAGGTCCAGGGCGGCGGTTTCGGCAGCGTAGGCGTTCCGGTCCATTCCAGGCCCGCGCCCGAGTCGCGGCCGAGCAGCCAGGTCGCGAGTTGGTGGGCCATGCCCCGCACCTCGACCGTCGAGCCGCCGGACACCGTCACCCGCGCGTCGACGTCCCTCGGGAGCAGCGTCAGCGGCGCCATCTTGCGAGCCTCCAACGCCGGGATCACCGACACGAGGACCCGAAAGGCCAGTGCCGACGGCCAGTCGGACGCCGAGTAGCCGGCGTCGAGGTCGACGTGATGGATCACCACCTCGCGGATCCGGGACTCGAGGATCTTGCTCGCAGGCCGTGGGTCCCCGGATACCCACTTGACCTCGTGTTCCCAGTTCTCGGCGGGGACCAGGGCGACCGCATCGATGAATCGCCGGTGACCCTGTTCGATGTCGGCAATCTGTTCGGCGATGGGTCGCCCGGCCCCTGCCTCGATGCCGGCTTCGCGCGCGTCGGCGTCGGCGTATTGCGGGTGCTCCACGCCGGTCGCCGCCCAGCGCAAGAGGTTGACCAGGCCGTCGGCGTTGCGCGCAAGGTGACTGAGGACGTGACCGCGGGACCACCCTGGCAGCAGGGACGGCGCCGGCACCTCGGCGTCCGACAGGGTGCGTGCGGTGTCGAGAAGCCGCGCGATGGCGGCGATGATCTCGGCGGAATCGGGGGCGGGGTCCCAGTGTTGGCTCACCCGCGGGACAGTACCTGTCGCCCGCTTGATACCGCTCCCGGTTTGGGGCCGGGCATTCTGTCGGTTGCCCCACCTACGATGGTCCAGCCGGGCCTAGCCGCACGACTGCTGCACGAGACAACTAATGAGGGGAGGGGGTCGCGCCGTCATGGTCGATCGCCTGGTGATCCGCGGCGCGCGCGAGCACAACCTCAAGGACGTCTCGCTCGACCTGCCTCGTGACTCCTTGATCGTCTTTACCGGGTTGTCCGGCTCGGGCAAGTCCAGCCTCGCGTTCGACACGATCTTCGCCGAGGGTCAGCGACGCTACGTCGAGTCGTTGTCTGCCTATGCGCGGCAGTTCCTCGGCCAGATNNCCCGACGTCGACTTCATCGAGGGCCTGTCGCCGGCCGTCTCGATCGACCAGAAGTCGACCTCGCGCAACCCGCGTTCGACGGTGGGAACGATCACCGAGGTCTACGACTACCTTCGCCTCCTCTATGCGCGCATCGGTCATCCGCACTGCCCGGTGTGCGGCCGGGCCATCTCGCGACAGACGCCGCAGCAGATCGTCGACCGCATCCTCGAACTCGACGAGGGCAGTCGCTTCCAGGTGCTGGCCCCGCTGATCCGCGGCCGCAAAGGCGAGTACGCCGAGCTGTTCAGCGACCTTCAGACGAAGGGCTTCGCCAGGGTGCGGGTCGATGGCGTGGTCTATCCGCTGACCGAACCGCCGAAGCTGAAGAAGCAGGAGAAGCACACGATCGAGGTCGTCGTCGACCGGCTGTCAGTGAAGGAGTCTGCGAAACGCCGCCTCACCGACTCGGTCGAGACCGCCTTGAAGCTCGCCGGTGGGCTGCTCACCCTCGAGTTCGTCGACCTGCCCGACGACGACCCGCACCGCGAACGGGTGTTCTCCGAGCACCTGGCCTGCACCTACGACGATCTGTCGTTCGAAGAACTCGAGCCGCGCTCGTTCTCGTTCAACTCGCCGTACGGCGCCTGTACCGAGTGCAGCGGTCTCGGTACAAAGCTCGAGGTCGACCCCGACCTGATTGTTCCCGATGGGTCGGCGTCGATCGCGAAGGGTGCGCTCGCCCCTTGGGGCGGTGGGCACTCCTCCGAGTACTTCGCCCGGTTGCTCGAGGCGTTGGCCGACACCATGGGCTTCAGTACCTCGACGCCGTGGAACAAGCTGCCTGTCAAGGTGCGCCGCAGCGTGCTTTACGGCTACGACGAGCAGGTGCACGTCCGCTACAAGAACCGTTACAACCGGGAGCGCTCGTACTACACGACGTACGAGGGCGTCATTCCCTACATCGAGCGCAGGCACGGTGAGGTCGAAAGTGATTGGAGCCGCGAGAAGTTCGAGGGCTACATGCGCGAGGTGCCGTGCGCCGAATGCCAGGGCAAACGTCTCAAGCCCGTGTCGCTCGCGGTCACCCTCGCCGACAAGTCGATCGCGGACGTCGCGTGCCTGCCGATCGCCGAATGCGCGACATTCCTGCGCAGCCTCGAATTGTCACCGCGTGAGAAGCAGATCGCCGAACGCGTGCTCAAGGAAGTCAGTGCCAGGTTGGGTTTCCTTCTCGACGTCGGGCTCGACTACCTGTCGCTCGACAGATCAGCCGGCACGCTTGCCGGCGGCGAAGCCCAGCGCATCCGGCTCGCGACGCAGATCGGTTCAGGGCTGGTCGGCGTGCTCTACGTGCTCGACGAGCCGAGCATCGGCTTGCACCAGCGCGACAACCACCGGCTGATCGAGACCTTGGTCCGGTTGCGCGACCTCGGCAACACGCTGATCGTCGTCGAGCACGACGAAGACACCATTCGGATGGCCGACTGGGTTGTCGACATCGGTCCGGGCGCGGGCGAGCATGGCGGTCAAGTGGTCGTGTCGGGTTCGGTCAAGGACCTGCTTGCCAGCAAGGATTCCCTCACCGGCGCCTATCTGTCAGGCCGTCGCAAGATCGCGGTACCGGAGACCCGTCGTCCACCCGACCCCAAACGCGCGCTCGTCGTAAAGGGGGCTCACGAGCACAACTTGCGCAACGTCGATGTGCGGTTCCCGCTCGGATGTTTTGTTGCGGTTACCGGTGTCTCCGGCTCCGGCAAGTCGACCCTCGTCAACGACATCCTCTACAAGTCCCTGGCGCGCACGCTGTACCGGGCCGGCGACGATCCGGGAACGCACGACCGGATCGAAGGCATCGAGCTCATCGAGAAGGTGATCGAGATCGACCAGGCGCCCATCGGCCGCACCCCGCGGTCCAACCCGGCCACCTA
>PLCK01000303.1 GCA_003134755.1 Actinomycetota bacterium
GTCCGCGTGGCGCTCGACGAGGACCTGGGACCAGCCGGCGACCTCACCGGATCGCTGATCGACGAGGCGGTCACGGCGAAGGCCGCCATCGTCACCCGAGATGACGGTGTCCTTGCTGGCGAGTCGTGCGCGACGGCAGCCTTCCAACTTGTCGACGCGAATCTCGACGTCAACTTCTGTGTGCACGACGGGGACCGGGTCGTTGGCGGGGATGTTTTGGCCACTGTCGCTGGCTCCATGCGGTCGATCGTGGCGGCGGAGCGAACCGCGCTCAACTTCCTGTGCCATCTCTCGGGGATCGCCACCATCACGCGCCGGTTCGTCGATGCCGCCGCGGCCGGCGGCGACGCCCTCATCCTCGACACCCGCAAGACGCTCCCCGGCCTGCGCGCGCTCGAGAAGGCCGCGGTGCGTGCCGGAGGCGGTGTGAACCATCGCGGCTCGCTGTCGGACCTCGTGCTCGTGAAGGACAACCACCTGGCCGAGCTCGGCATCGCCGAAGCCGTGAAGCGGGCGAAGGAGCTGTGGCCGGGTCGGGCGGTCGAGGTCGAGTGCGAGCGTGCGGACCAGGTGGAAGAGGCAGTCGCGGCTGGTGCCGACATCGTGATGCTCGACAACATGACCACCGACGAGGTCGCGGCGTGCGTCAAGCTCGTTCGTGCGAGCTCGCGGCCTGATACAGCGCTCGAAGTGTCGGGTGGCATCTCGCTCGAGACGGTGACTGCGTATGCGGCAACCGGCGCCGACCTCATCTCGACCAGCGCGATCACGCAGTCGGCACCCGCGTTGGACATCGCCCTCGATGTCGCACTTGCATAGGACTCCTCATGTTGCTCTGCATCGATACCGGGAACACCCAGACCGTCATCGGCTTGTTCGATGGCGCGCGGCTTGCCGACCACTGGCGGATCGCGACGGTCGCCGAACGCACGGCCGACGAGCTTGCGCTGATGATCCAGCAGTTCCTCGGGTTCCACGGGTTCGCGCCGTTCGTGGTCGGCGAACGCGGCGTGACCTCGACCTTGCCGGTGACCGGTCTCGCGGTCTCGTCGGGGGTGCCGCGCGTGACGACGGAGATCCGTGAGATGTGCGAGCGGTACTTCGGGTTCGAGGCGCTCGTGCTCGAGCCTGGGGTGCGCACCGGCATGCCGATCCTCTACGACAACCCGAAGGAGGTCGGCGCCGACCGGATCGTGAACACGCTGGCCGCCTACACCTTGCATGGTGGTCCCGCGGTGGTCGTCGATTTCGGGACGTCGACGAACTTCGACGTCGTCTCGCGCAACGGCGAGTTCCTGGGCGGTGTACTTGCCCCGGGAATCGAGATCTCCGTCGACGCGCTGGCGTCGCGGGCCGCCCAGCTCATGAAGGTGCAGCTGGTCAGGCCGCGGTCGGTGATCGGCAAGAACACGGTCGAGTCGCTGCAGTCGGGGATCATCTATGGCTTCGCCGCGCAGGTCGACGGCATCACCGAGCGGATCATCGCCGAACTCGGGGCACCGGCCACCGTGATCGCCACCGGCGGGCTCGCGCAGGTGGTGCTCGAGGAATGCCAGCACATCGACGTCCACGAGCCGTGGTTGACGCTCATCGGCTTGCGGCTCATGTTCGAACGCAACACGACATGAGGTCGCACGAATACGGCCAGGTAACCTCGCGCCGTGCCCGGTAGCCTTCGGCCGTGACCGAGCAGCCTGCACCACCCGCAGACGACCTGCCCGAGCAGATGCGCGTGCGTCGCGAGAAGCTCGATCGGCTACGCGATCTCGGAATCGAGCCCTACCCGGCGGGCTTCCCGCGGACGGCGACGAACGCCGAGGTCAGGGCGGCGCATCCTGACCTGGCGCCCGACACGGCCACCGGGCACCGGGTCGGTGTCGTGGGTCGCGTGGTGTTGTCCCGCAACGGCGGGAAGCTGTGCTTCGCCACTATTCGCGATGGCTCGGGCGAGCTGCAGGTCATGCTGTCGCTCGACAAGCTCGGCGCCGAGTCCCTCGGCCAATGGAAGGCGCTGGTCGACCTCGGCGACCACGTGGGCGTCGAGGGCGAGGTGATCACGTCGCGCAGTGGCGAGCTCTCGGTGCTGGCCGACTCCTGGGCTCTGACGGCCAAGGCGCTGCGACCGCTCCCGGACAAGCACCGGGGCCTCGCAGATCCCGAGGCGCGGGTCCGGCAACGCTACGTCGACTTGATCGTGAACGCCGAAGCCCGCGACATGGTCGTGAAGCGGGCAGCCGTCCTCCGGTCGGTGCGGGAGACAATGGCCAGGCACGGCTACCTTGAGGTGGAGACTCCGACCCTTCAGCTTCTCCACGGCGGGGCCGCTGCGCGGCCCTTTCGGACTCACCTCAACGCGTTCGACATCCCGATGTACCTGCGGATCGCGCTAGAGCTCTACCTGAAGCGAGTCATCGTGGGGGGCGTCGAGCGGGTGTACGAGATCGGCCGGATCTTCCGGAACGAAGGCGTCGACTCGACCCACAGCCCCGAATTCACGATGCTCGAGGCCTACGAGGCCTACGGCGACTACGACACGATGGCCGTGCTGACCCGCGACATCGTGCTCGACGCGGCGGCGGCCACTGGCTCGACCCTGGTCCCCGACGGGCGTGGCGGCCAGCTCGACCTGGCGGCCCCCTGGCGGTCGGTCACCATTCACGAGGCGGTCTCGCAGGCCGTCGGCGAGAAAATCACCATCGATACCGACATCGAAACGTTGCAATCGATAAGCGTCCGATTTTCGGTCGCCTGCCACCCGGGATGGGATCATGGCCAGCTCGTCCTCGAGTTGTTCGAAAAGCTGGTCGAGCACACGATCGTCGAGCCGACTTTCGTTCGCGACTATCCCGCCTCGGTGCGCCCGTTGGCCCGCCCACACCGCACCGATTCCCGGTTAGTCGAAGCTTGGGATCTGGTCATCAACGGGGTGGAACTCGCGCCGGCTTACTCCGAATTGGTCGACCCGACTGAGCAGCGCCGCCGGCTGGTCGAACAATCGCTGTTGGCCGCCGGTGGCGACCTCGAGGCAATGCAGCTCGACGAGGACTTTTTGCGGGCGCTCGAATACGGCGCACCTCCGATGGGCGGGGTCGGTGTCGGAATTGACCGCCTGGTGATGCTGCTGACCGGGGCGAACATCCGGGAGACGATCCTGTTCCCGCTGGTGCGGCCCGAGTCCACGGACACCAGAAGCTGATGTCGGTCGAGCTGCGCCGTGCGCGAACCTCCGATGTCAAGGCAATTCGTGCATTTGTCGACGCTTACGCGCCCGACCGCAAGTTGCTGAACAAGCCAACTGTCACGCTGTACGAGGATGTCCAGGAGTTCTGGGTTGCCGAAGTTCGCGGTGGCGACGGGTCGGCCGAAGTCGTGGGCTGCGGCGCGTTGCATGTGATGTGGGAAGACCTTGCCGAGGTGCGAACGCTTGCAGTCGAACCGGCGATGCGCGGTCGCGGCATTGGTCATGCAGTGTTGTCACATTTGCTGGACACCGCACGCGAACTCGGTGTCCGCCGGGTGTTCTGTCTGACTTTCGAAGTTGATTTCTTCGGCTCGCACGGGTTCCGTGAGATCGACGGTTCGCCGGTAGCGCCAGACGTCTATGAAGAGCTTCTTCGTTCGTATGACGAGGGCGTTGCAGAGTTTTTGGATCTGGAGCGTGTAAAGCCGAACACGCTCGGTAACAAGCGCATGCTTCTGCACCTCTGAATTCGACGGTCTGTTTGCATTCTGCGGCGCGTTCCGCTTGGCTTTCGCTATAGGGGTAAACGGGAGGGCGGAATATCCGCCGAAAGGATGCAACTGTGGCGCAAAAGGTTCAAGTCACACTTGTCGATGACCTCGACGGGAGTTCGGCAGACGAAACGTTGACGTTCGGCATGGATGGTGTTACGTACGAGATCGACCTCAGCAAAAGCAACGCGAAGAAGTTTCGCGAGTCGTTGAACGCGTATGTAGGCGCCGCCCGCCGGGTCGGTTCGCGGTCAGGTGCACGGGGGCGTCCGCGCGGCCGGTCCGGTCGAGGTCGCGCTTCGTCGAACGGTCACGTCGAGACGGCCGATATTCGCGCCTGGGCCCGATCCAAGGGCATCCAGGTCAACGAGCGCGGCCGGATCGCCGCCGACGTCATTGCCAAATACGAGACTGCGCACTAGGTCGCAGCCCACCGCATTCCGGTCTGCCGAGCCCGCGCAGAGCGGCACCCCGCCCGCCGATCCCATGGTCGGCGGGCGTTTGTCACCTGCGCTCGGGGACATGTTCGCTCGGAGCGCAACCGGTTCGCAGGGTCCGGCGGAACACCGCCATCCAGGTCACGGTTTGAAACCAACGTCGACGGTTTGGGTCCGTTCCGACGCATCCGCCGTTCCCAAGGCGGAAAGTTGGACGAGAACGCGCAAGTCTCGGCCAGTTATGGCGAGAACGAACCAAGAACCAGGCACCAGAAGGCACCTCCCGCCGCCGACAACTCAGATAGCAGGAATGCCAGAGCCAGAACGCGGCCCCGAACCCGGGGATAACATGCGAGAAGGAAGGCGCATCGGCGCCGGTGCGGATCGATGACGATCGGTACTGGGGGTCGGCACCACCGGTATCGCGCCAGAGGAGCAGCGAGATGTTCGAGAGATTTACCGACCGGGCCCGCCGGGTTGTCGTGCTGGCGCAAGAAGAAGCCCGCATGCTCAACCACAACTACATCGGCACCGAGCACATCCTGCTCGGTCTCATCCACGAGGGCGAAGGCGTCGCCGCCAAGGCTCTGGAGAGTCTCGGTATCTCACTCGAAGGCGTTCGCCAGCAGGTCGAGGAGATCAT
>PLCK01000046.1 GCA_003134755.1 Actinomycetota bacterium
GTGCGTGGTGGCCGCCAACCGAAGGTGTTGTTCGCCACTCAGGCGGGCACCCAGCCGCCGCGCTTCGTACTGTTCGCGTCGGGATTCCTGGAGGCGACGTACCGGCGTTTCCTCGAGCGGCGGCTGCGCGAAGACTTCGGCTTTCCAGGCACCCCGGTCGAGGTCGCGGTCCGTGTGAAGGAATCGCGCAAAGGTGGCTCGCGTGGTGTGCGCAACCGTGCGGGTCGCAAGTAGTTTTCGCCGCTGTCGGACGGCGACCAGCTGGCGTGCGATATCGTCGGCCGTGCCCGGGTGACCGGGCGCCGGGATGTGGCGCAGCTTGNNGTTCAAATCCTGTCATCCCGACGAGAAGCCGCCGTTCACAGCGGGTTTGCGTCGGAGCGTGCGTCGCCTCCGCGGCCGGCGCGGAGTTCAGACCGCGACAGCGTTGTCCACGATGGCGGCGATGTCCACGAAGTCGACCACGGGGGCGACCCCGTAGAGCGCCGTGACGCGCGCTAGAAGCTGGTCGGAGAAGAACGCCTTGGCGGGCTCGAGTGCGTCCCAGACATAGAAGTTCACCGCTCGTCGGCCGCTCTCGTCGACCGTGAAGACCTTGCTGTGCAGCCCTGGCATGCCGACGAACGACTCGCGGGCGTGTTGGGCGACGTTCTCGATCCTCGCGCGGTCGAAATCTGCTCCGTAGCTAAAGGTGACGATGGCCCCGATCATGGTGTCCCCTTCCGCGAATGTGGCCTACCGGTGGCGCTGCCCGTGACAGCGGCGGACTGGCGCCGATCATGCCGACGCCAACTGAGCGAGTCAACACGGGTGCCGCCGGCCTGTCGCGGCTGATTGCAATACACGGGCCGTGCCTGACGTGTCAGCGGCCCGAGGTCCTGAAACCGGGCTTCGCCGCCGTAGGCTGTGCTCGAGGGCCGTGGTTGGCGTGCGGGAAGGTCGTCGGGTGGAGCCGGAACAGCTGGCCTCTGATCGCGTGGTCACTGTGCCCAACGCCCTGAGTCTGCTGCGGCTGCTCGGCGTCCCCCTCTTTCTCTGGCTTTTTTTTTTTTTTTNNTCCCCCTCTTTCTCTGGCTTGCGCTCGGACCCAAGGCCGACGGCTGGGCGATCGTCGTACTTGGCGTCAGCAGTTTCACCGACTGGCTCGATGGCAAACTCGCGCGGCTGCTGCGCCAGACCAGCCGCCTTGGCCAGCTCCTCGACCCAGCCGCCGACCGTTTATACATCCTCGCGACGGTGCTGGCCCTTTCGGTTCGGCACATCATGCCGTGGTGGTTGGCCGCCATTCTGATCGGCCGCGACGTCGTTCTCGCCGGCTTCTTGCCGGTCCTGAAGCGGCACGGGTACGGACCGCTTCCGGTGCATTTCCTGGGCAAGGCGGCGACCTTCAATCTCCTTTATGCGTTGCCGCTGTTGCTTCTCGGCGCCGGTCACGAGACCGTCAACCACGTGGCCCGAATCATCGGCTGGGCGTTCGCCATCTGGGGCACTGCGCTCTACTGGTGGGCCGGCGGCCTCTATGCGATCCAGGTCAGGCAACTGGTGCGCGCCGACGAAGGCGTGGCGGTATGACGACGACGCCTCGGCCGTCCGGAATGAAGGCCGTCGTCATGGCCGGCGGCGAGGGCACCAGACTGCGACCGATGACGGCGAACCAGCCGAAGCCGCTGCTGCCCGTCGTGAATCGCCCGATCATGGAACACGTCCTGAGACTGCTGCGCAGGCACGGGTTCACCGACACGGTTGTCACCGTCCAATTCCTCGCGTCACTCATTCGCAACTACTTCGGCGACGGCGACGAGCTCGGCATGAACCTGCAGTACGCCACCGAGGAGAAGCCGCTCGGTACGGCAGGCAGCGTCAAGAACGCCGAGGCCGAGCTGCGCGACAGCCGGTTCGTCGTGATGTCAGGCGATGCGCTCACCGACATCGATCTGACGGCGATGGCGCGTTTCCACGAGGACAACAACGCCCTGCTCACCGTCGCACTGAAGAGCGTTCCGAATCCCCTTGAGTTCGGCATCGTCATCACCTCGGAAGACGGTCACATCGAGCGATTCCTCGAGAAGCCGACGTGGGGCCAGGTCTTCTCCGACACGGTGAACACCGGCATCTACATGATGGAGCCGGAGATCTTCAAGTACGTCGCGGCGGGGGAGTCGGTCGACTGGTCGCAGGACGTGTTCCCCGGCCTCGTCGAGATGGGGGCGCCGGTCTTCGGCTACGTCGCCGACGCGTATTGGGAGGACGTCGGCACGCTCGAGAGCCTGATGCAGGTGCAGGCCGACGTGCTCAACCGTCAGGTCGACGTCGACATCGAGGGTTTCGAGATGATGCCCGGCGTCTGGGTGTGCGAGGGCGCAGAGGTCGACCCCGAGGCGATCTTGAAGGGTCCGCTCTACATCGGCGACTACGCGAAGGTTGAAGCCGGCGCCGAGTTGCGCGAGTACACCGTCCTCGGCAGCAACGTGGTCGTGAAGACCGGCGCGTTTCTGCACCGTGCAGTCATTCACGACAACGTGTTCATCGGGCCGCAAGCAAACCTGCGCGGCTGCATCATCGGCAAGAACACCGACATCATGCGCGCGGCACGCATCGAGGAAGGTGCCGTCGTCGGCGACGAGTGTGTCGTTGAGGAAGAGGCTTACATCTCGGCCGGGGTGAAGGTCTACCCCTTCAAGACGATCGAGGCCGGCGCGCTCGTCAACACCAGCGTCATCTGGGAATCCCGCGGCCAACGCAACCTTTTCGGTCCCCGCGGCGTGTCGGGACTCGTCAACGTCGAGATCACGCCAGAACTCGCCGTCCGGCTGGCGTCTGCGTATGCGACGACCTTGAAAAAGGGCGACGTCGTCACGACCTCGCGCGACGTCTCGCGCGCGGCGCGCGCATTGAAGCGCGCAGTCATCAGTGCCCTGACCGCGAGCGCGATCAACGTGCGCGACCTCGAGGCTGCACCCGCTCCCGTCGCTAGGTTCGAGATCGCGCACAGCGACTCGCAGGGCGGAATCATGATCCGGACGACGCCGGCTGACGCGCAGAGCGTCGACATCCTGTTTCTCGACGAACGAGGTAGTGATCTCTCACACGCCGCCCAACGCAAGCTCGAGCGGGTGTTTTCTCGGCAGGAATTCCGCCGAGCGTTCCCGGGCGAGATCGCCGACCTGACGAACCCGTCGCGAACGCTCGAGGACTACTCGCAAGAGGTCATGCGGTGCATCGACACCTCCGGCGTACCCGAGGCAGGCCTGAAGGTCGTCATCGACACCGCGGGCGGAACAGCCGCTCTGGTGCTGCCGACCCTGCTCGGCCGCATCGGCATCGACGTCTTGACCGTGAACAACCGGCTCGACGAGTCCTCGCCGACCGAGACGGTGGCCGAGCACATGCGGGCGCTCGAACGGCTTNNGCGAGCTCGTGGCGTCGGCACGTGCGGCCTTCGGCGTGCGGTTCGATCCCGTGGGCGAGCGCATCTCGTTGGTTGACGAGCGAGGCATCCTGGTACACGACGACCGCGCGCTGCTGGTGTTGATGGACCTCGTCGCCGCCGAGCGGCACACCGGAAGCATTGCGCTGCCCATCACTACGACGCGGATCGCGGAAGACGTCGCGCGGTTCCACCACGTGACTGCCCGCTGGGCGTCGACGTCCCCTTATGAGCTGACGAAGGCGGCAGGCGCGGCCGACGTCATCTTCGCCGGCGACGGCAGAGGCGGGTTNNCCTGGTCGCGCGCACCAAGCTGACGTTGAGTCAGATTGACGCCCGGATTCCGCAGGCGCACGTGCTGCGTCGCTCGGTCCCGACGCCATGGGCGGCCAAGGGAATGGTGATGCGTTCGGTAGTCGAGGCGGCCGGGGACCGTGAGCTCGATACGACAGATGGCGTGCGTGTCGTCGAGGACGACGGACGTTGGGTTCTCGTCATCCCGGACCCATCGGAGGCGGTCACCGATCTGTGGGCGGAGGCTTCGGACGCCGACGCGGCGACCGACCTCCTCGAGGAGTGGGCTGCCGTCGTTGAGGGGGCCGGCACCTGAGCCCACCTGTGCGGCGCCCGGACGCCTCACCTCCACCTGCGCGNNCCTGCGCGGCGCCCCGACGCCTCCATGTCCCTCCTCCACGAGCTCATGACGCACTCCCTCGACCAGGGCTACCTCGACGCCGCAGCGCGCAGGGCGCAGCGGCTGGCTGCGGCCGTTCCCGCGGGAGTTGTCGATGGCGCGCGGCACACGCCCGGCGAGGCGACGCCGGCCCGGAACCGCCGACCCGGTCGAGCAACCGTCGCCGCCGGCGTCGTGCTGGCGCTCGCTGGCGTGTTGTTCGCCACCTCNNGCGGCTAAGCGCGACCGCAGCCAGCTGGTGCAACAGGTTCAGCAGCAGACCGCAGCGGCCGACTCGCTGCAACGACAGGTCGAGTCGCTCCGGGTTCAGGTCACCAACGCCCGCAACAGCGCCTTGTCGGCGACGGGTCGCGGCGCTGCCCTGCAAGCGCAGATCCAACAACTCGAGCAAGTCGACGGCGGTGTGGCGGTAGATGGCCAGGGCGTCCAGGTCGTGCTCGACGATGCCCCGACTTCGGGCAATCCGGCGAGCGACGGCACGGGCGTGATCCTCGATACCGATCTCCAGCGCGCGGTCAATGGACTCTTCCAGGCGGGCGCTGAAGCTGTTGCCATCAACGGCCAACGGCTCACGAGCCAGACCGCGATCCGCGAGGCCGGCGGCGCGATTCTTGTCGACTACCGGCCGCTGTCGCCGCCTTACACGATCGGCGCGATCGGGCCCGATGCGATGGGGTCGGCGTTCCTCAACGGTGACACCGGACAGCTGCTCGTGACCGAGCACCAGTTGTACGGCTTGCGGTTCACCGTCAATGACCATCAACGGCTTACGCTTCCCTCGGCGGCTGACCTGGTCGTCCACTACGCCAAGCCGATGGACCAGCCGTGATCGCAGCGCTCGCTCTCGCCGTCGGCGTCATCCTCGGCGTCATCTTGCACCCGACGGTTCCGGTCGGCCTCCAGCCATATCTTCCGATCGCCGTTGTCGCCGCGCTCGACGCGGTGTTCGGCGGCGTGCGGGCGATGCTCGACGGCATCTTCGACGACAAAGTGTTCGTGGTGTCGTTCATCGCCAACGTTCTCGTCGCGGCGCTCGTTGTTTTTCTCGGCGATCAGCTTGGTGTGGGCAGCCAGTTGTCGACCGGCGTGGTGGTCGTTCTCGGGATCCGGATCTTCTCCAACGCCGCGGCGATCCGGCGACACCTGTTCCGCGCATGACCGACCAAGCGGACGACGAGGTGGCCATGGACGCCGCGACGCCAGCCAAGCCCGTCGCGAAAGCGGCCGCGGCAAAGGCGGCGGCGCCGAAGACGGCCGCAGTCAAGGAGGCAGCCGCAAAGAAGACCGCCGCAAAGAAGACCGCCGCAAAGAAGACCGCCGCAAAGAAGACCGCCGCAAAGAAGGCGCCGGCCGATGCCGTCGCACGTAAGGCGCCCGCCAAGACCGCTGGGCCAGCTCCTTCTCGACCTCAGCTGGAGCGTGTCCCCGAGGAGCAGGCTGCGGCTGCGGGGCCAGTCGACGGCCAAACACGTCCCACGGCTTGGCAGTTGCTCGCGGACGCCGGGCGGCCGCGTTGGAGCCGGGCCCAGGTGGTGGTGGCCCTGCTGTGTGGGTTGCTCGGCTTCGGATTGGTGACTCAAGTGCACAGCACTGCCGGGTCTGGTCTCACGACCGCTCGGCAGTCGGATCTCGTCGACATTCTCGACAGCCTCTCGGCTCGATCAGAGCAGCTAAGATCGCAGATCGCGACCGAGCAGAGTGCGCTGTCGAAGCTCACCGGTGGCACCGACCAGACGCAGGCGGCGCTCGACGAGGCGCAACAACGTGCCGCGACACTGCAAATCCTGGCCGGCACGGTGGGTGCCGTCGGTCCGGGTATCGAGTTGCAGATCAGCGATCCGCAGCACCGGGTCACCGCGGAGGTCTTGCTCGGCGTCCTGCAGGAGCTGCGCGATGCGGGTGCGGAAGCCATCCAGATCACCGGAGGCGCGGCGCCCGTCAGTGCTGGCGTGACGCCCTCGGCGAAAGCCGGGGCGCAGGGGCGAACGGTTCGATTGGTGGCGAGCAGCTATTTCGTCGACCCGGCGGATGGCAGCGGCGTCCTGGTCGATGGCACGCTGTTGGCGCCGCCGTTCGACCTGGTTGCGGTCGGCGACCCCCACACGATCTCCGCAGCCATGGGGATTCCGGGCGGAGTGCTCGACACGCTCACCCGGAAGACCGCGAAGGGCACCGTCGTCGAACACGACGTTGTCCGGGTGACGGCGTTGCACGACGTGACGACGCCTCAGTACGCTCGGCCGGCGGCCTCGGCGTCGACCGGATGAGCGCCGGTCCTGGCGCCGCCTTGGCGGCACGTCTAACCGTTGGAGGTTCGCGTGATCCCCGATGACCTGCGTTATACCGCCGAGCATGAGTGGGTGAAGGTCATCGACGGCGGCGTTCGGGTCGGCATCACCGACCACGCGCAAGAGGCGCTCGGCGATATCGTGTTCGTCACGCTCCCGGCGCCCGGAACGTCGGTCGAGGCGGGTCAGCCGCTGGGCGAGGTCGAGTCGACCAAGAGCGTTTCTGACATCTACGCGCCGGTGTCGGGCGAGATCCTGGCCCGCAACGACGTGCTCGATGCGCGCCCGGAGCTAGTGAACGCGGACGCCTATGGCGACGGCTGGATGATCGAGATCAAGCTCGCGGATCCGTCGTCCGTCGACGGCCTGCTCGACGCAGCCGCCTACACCAAGTTGGTCAGCGAGGGCTGAGCCCGAGCGCCGCGGGGACAAACCGCGTGGGCACCATTGCGTCCGCCGATTCGTCGAGCGAGTTGACCGGCGACGTTCACCCGCATAGGTTGCGTTGACCGTCAACCTCTACCTGACGGTCGTTGCTGCGGAGCTTCGCAGGTGCCGGCTGGTTCGCCGTCCATACGAGAGGGAGAAGGGGGAGTCGACCGCGATGCCGACCATCTTCTGCACTCAGTGCGGCCACGAGAACCCCGACGATGCGCGGTTCTGTGCGAACTGCGGGAGTGCCCTGAACCGACCGGGTCAAGCCGTCGGCCCCGAGCGTCAGTCCGACAGCACGACGACTATCTCGATTTCGGGTCTCGAGGCGATGGAACCTGCACCGGACGACGAGGGGTTGGCCGATCAGGCCGCAATCGAGGGGCTGCCTCCGGGTGCCGGGCTCCTCGTCGTGCGCCGCGGGCCAAACGCCGGTAGCAGATTTCTGCTCGACGCCGAGGTCACCACGGCGGGGCGGCACCCGGAGAGCGACATCTTTCTCGACGACGTGACGGTGTCGCGACGGCATGCCGAGTTCCGCAAGACTGCCGACGGGTTCGCGGTCCGCGACGTCGGCAGCCTCAACGGCACCTACGTGAATCG
>PLCK01000220.1 GCA_003134755.1 Actinomycetota bacterium
TACGTCGGCGGCCTCGGCTTCGGATTAAAGTGGAACATGGGCTGGATGCACGACTCGCTCCAGTACATGAGCCACGAACCGATCTACCGCGGTTACCACCACCACGAGCTGACGTTCTCGATGATGTACGCGTACTCCGAGAACTTCGTCCTGCCGATCTCGCACGACGAGGTCGTGCATGGCAAGGGATCCTTGCTGCACAAGATGCCGGGCGACCGCTGGCAGCAGGTGGCGAACGTGCGTGCCTTCCTCGCCTACATGTGGGCACATCCGGGCAAGCAGTTGCTGTTCATGGGATGCGAGATCGCCCAGGACAATGAGTGGTCCGAAGAGCGCTCGCTCGACTGGTGGCTGCTCGAATACGCGGAGCACAACACGGTTCAGCGACTGGTGCGCGACCTCAACTCCACCTACCGCGAGACACCAGCGCTGTGGCTGACCGACGTCGACCCGCAGGCGTTCCGATGGATCGACGCCAACGACGCCAGCAACAACACCTTCTCGTTCGTGCGGCGGACCGCCGACGGTTCGTCACTCGTCTGCGTCGCGAACTTCTCGGCGATCCCGCACGAGGATTACCGGCTCGGCATGCCGCACGCCGGTCGATGGGACGAGATTCTCAACACCGACGCCGATATCTACGGCGGTAGCGGGGTCGGTAATCTCGGAGCCGTCGAGGCCGGTGACCAACCGTGGCATGGGCTGCCCGCATCGGCCGTGCTGCGAGTCCCGCCGCTTGCAACGATGTGGTTCCGCGACACACCAGCTGTAACAACGGTCGACACCGTAGCCGTCTTGTCGTCGTGACGGTGTCAGACGATCATGTCGGCGAGCGCGACCGGCTCGCCTTCGCGCACCCGTCCGTCAGCAATGGCGAGCCGCCGGACGGCCTCGAGCAGCGAATCGGCCGGCAGCGTGAAGGGGACTCGGAGCCGGCGTTCGAATCGACTGTCGCTTCCAAAGCGTGACCCGGGTGCCAACCGCACGCCCTCGCGTGCGGCGCTCGCGACCAGCGCCCCGCTGACCGGGCGGTCAAGTTCTACCCATAGCGACAACCCGCCTGCCGGAACGTCGAATCCCCATGCTGGCAAGGCTTTTCGGACCGCAGCGACGAGAGCGTCACGACGCGCGCGCAGCTCGGCCCGACGTCCGACCACGATGTCGTCGTACGACGCGAGCAGTTGGACGCCGATGAGTTGCTCGAGCACCGGTCCGGCGATGTCGAGCCGCGAGCGGGCGATGGCGAGTCGTTGAACGAGCCTGGCGTCGGCGCGGATCCAGCCGAGGCGCAGGCCACCCCACACGCACTTACTGAGTGAACCCACGCTGATGACGCGATCGGCGCGGTCGTACGAGGCAACAGGCGGCAGCGAGGGCAGCGGCGACTCTGCGAGTTCGGCATCGAGCGCCAGGTCGACGAGCGTCTCATCGACGACGGCGTAACAACCCGATCGCGCAACCGCCGCGGCGACCTGCTCGCGAGTTTCGTCGCTCATCGACAATCCCGTCGGATTGTGAAAGTCGGCGATGAGGTAGCTCAGCGAAGGCGCCGCCTGCCGCAGCGTTGCAGAGAATGCGTCAACGACGGCAGCCGTCCATCCGGTGCCGTCGATGTCGACGGCGACGGGTCGTGCCGAGTGCGCGACGACGGCATCGAGTGCGCGCGGATACGTCGGGCTCTCGACGATCACCCGCTCGCCGGGCCTGACAAGCACCTGTTGGATCAGATCGATCGCGTGCTGTGCGCCCGACGTGATGAGGATCTGGTCCGGGTTCGTCGGCAACCCTCGGCGTTCGTACCGATCGGCGATCGCCCCGCGCAGCTGCGGCAGGCCGAGCGAGTCGTAGCCGTGACTGGCGACATAGCGCGGCAGTTCGGCGAGCGCCTGCCCCGCGGCGCGCGCTATATGGTCGGCCGCCGCACCCGCGGCGGGCGCCGCCAGGGTCAGGTCGAGTGGCTCGGCTGGAGCGGTATCACCGATGCCGTCGAGGGTGTCAAGGCGGTCGCCCCAGCGGGCGCCGGACGATGCGCCGGACGATGCAGCGGCGCGCGGCGACGCGGTGGGCACCGCGGTCCAGCTGCCGGCGCCGCGCTTGCTGACGAGGTACCCGTGGTGCCGCAACGCCTCGTAGGCAGCACTGATCGTCGTCCGGCTCAGGTTGAGGCTCGTTGCGAGCTCTCGCTCTGGCGGAAGCCGGCTGCCGACGGGCAGCTTTGCGTTCAGCACGAGCTGGGCAGTGGCTCGCGCCAGAGCGAGGTACGCCGGACCTTCGCCATGCCAATCGCCGAGTGTCGCTGCCAGGCCTCGCGCAGAGATCCTCCCGCTGGCTATATCCATCAGGCCACGTTAAATGAATTGGCCCTTGATTACCAGACCACTTGACCGGAACGCTGGCCCGATGACAGCCGAACTAACCGCGCGAGATCTGGCAGAGCCAACAGCGCCAGCAGAGCCAGCTATCGACGCCCAGCCGACCGGACGGCGATTGGCCCGGCGACTTGTCCAGCTCTATGCCGGCCTCGTGTTGTACGGCCTGAGCAGCGCGATGCTCGTGCTCGCCGG
>PLCK01000083.1 GCA_003134755.1 Actinomycetota bacterium
ACCGTCGACCTCGTCGACCACTACCTCGACACGAGCAAGCCGCCGGCTGGCCTGCGCCGGATCCTGCTCGAACATCGCGACGCGTTGACGAGGGCACTACGGGCTCGGGCCTGCGACGGGGCGAGCTAACCCCTGCCCGGTGTCACTGCTTCCTCAACGTGCCGCGGCCGCCTTGTGTCCAGCGACTTGTTGCGGAAAGTGCCGAGTGGTACACCGCAACTTCATCGACGGAGCCGGAGAACGGTGAATTGCACACGGCGTCGACCCAATATCCGACGCGAATCACTGATGCCGCCGGCCGGGCGTCGACGGTGCCGGACTTGAGCAGCTTCCCGTCCAGATAGATGGTCGCCTTGCCCCCGCCAGCGGCGGTATAGCTGCCGACGACGTAATGCCACTTGCCATCGAAGACATGGACGCCGATCGCGCCGGCATCAGCGGTGATGTAGCCGTCGTAGGTGTCGAATCCAATCGCGTTGTCGAGCCCGCCACACAACGTGTCGCCGGCTGTCGTTGACGATGGACCGATGCCGGCCATCTTGCCCGCGCCCGGCTGGCCGATATCGACAACGATCTGATCTGCCTTGGTCGTGGTCTTGAACCAGCCCTCGAGAGTGAAGTCTGTCGAGCCGACGATCGTGCTGCTGCCCTTGCTCGTCGCCGGGTTCGCCGTTCCGTCTGCCGTGATCGCGGCGTCCGGGCCGGCCTGGAGCGACCCCGGCTGACCGTACGTGATGCCGTGGGTGTCGTACTTCCCGTCGTTCTTGCTCGGCGACGCGTCGCACAAGCCGGTCCCCGACGCATCATCGAGACGGTAGTAGGCAACCGGTTTGTCGGCGAGCACGGCCTGCGCATACGCATTGGTTGTGCTCAGGGTGCATGCGGCCGGACCTGAGCTCGTTGGGGCGGCCGCCTGCGACGATTCCGAGCTCGGACTCGCTGAGCTCGTGAGCGCACTCGGCACCGCGGGAGACGACCCGGAGCCCGTCGCGCTTACAGGTGACGGCGTGGCCGTCTATCCGGACTTCCCACTGCAACCGGAAACGGCGCACAGAACCATCGATGCCGCGACCACAACAATGTTCGCCGGCGAACGCAAGACGACTCCCGTCTGTCGACAAGACCCGAGCTCGGACCCGCCGGACTATCTTGTCGGCCCGTGCGCGACTTTGGCTCAGAACGGGTCGTTCGAGTTCTCCTGAATGTGCAGGATTGGCGGCCGGACCGCAGCCTGAGACATCATGCGCAGCCCGTTCACGATGCCCCCGGCTAGGTCGCCCCCGGCAAATGATGTCGCCATCGACAAGCTGGCCAGCCCGGCGGCACGGTCGCTCAGCCGCCGTTGCGCGGTCTCGCCGGTCACGATCTCGACCCGTCGAGCGTCAGGCTCAACGAACACCAGGACGCCGACAGCGGCATCGTCGCCGAGGGCCGCGTGGAGCTTCTGCGCGTGCACCCTGACATCACCGATGGACCTGCCGACGTAGACCGAGAAGTGCAGCCCGGTTTCGTCGCGCGCGGCGTCGACCGCGTGCTGGAGCTGCTGCGCCTGACGCGACGTGAAGGCTTCACCAGCGGGCACTTGCGCCACCTCCGTTCGCCGTAGCCGGCGGCAACACCGTGATTGCTTCGGCCGCCGCCTCCCCGCCGGCTGGCGCGCCGAACCAGCTCGCACCGCCCAGCCACGGGCGACCGGGGCGGTACCGCGGGCCACTCACCATCGACGGCAGCACGACGAGGAACGCGATGATCGCGGCGACGGCCACCGGAATGCCGAGGTAGATCGCGAGGGTCTCCTGCCACGGCAGCTTGCCGCCGGGGTTGCCCTTCTCGCCGATGGCCAGCACGGTGGCCGCCGCAGGTCCGGCCGCCAGCAGTACCGTGCCCATGACAGAAACGAGCGTGCCGGCCACGAATGCGGCCAGCCGGACGAGCCGCGATTGCGGCCGCCTCGACCGGGCCGGCTGCCTGCCAGTGAGGGCGATCACGTGGTGCCTCGGGAGGTCGGAGGTGATGACCGGCATGCTCAGATCCGCGCCTGGTCTACGGACGACGCCACCGTAACGGATCGGGTGCGGCCGCCGACGACGTGGGCCAGCCGCCGCGCGGCGGGCGATGTCATCAGGTCGTCAAGCAGGACCGGCCGTTCCTTCGAGTCCGTCATCGGCACCCGCCAGTTCGGGTACTCATCGACGGTCCCGGGCTGGTTGACCGGACGACGATCGCCGATGACGTCGGGCAGGTAGACGCCGAGCAGCCGGGCAGGAGTCGCCGCGAGATAGGCGTGCAGCGCATCGACGGTCGCCTCGACGTGTGGCTCGATGCGAGTCCGGAAGTTGTCGCGCCGCGGCGGGACCGTGCCCGCTTCGGGGAGCGTCGTCACCGCTGTCACAACGGCGGAATCGAGCAACCCGGCGTGGTCCAACGCGCGCAACCACGCAACACGGTCCGCCTCGTCGTCCGCCCGCTCTGTATCGACCGAGCGTTCGAGCAACCCGAGTTCGGCGCGCAACTCGACATGCTCGCCAGTGAGGTATCCGGCCGCCGGCGGGAGATCGTGCGTGGTCACGGTTGCCAGGCACAGTTCGCGCCAGAGCTGCGGCGGGCGCGGTAGTCCGTCGTCGCCGTGCTCGAACCACAGGATCGAGGTGCCAAAGATTCCGCGTGCTTGCAGGTAATCGCGCACCCACCACTCGACGTTGCCGAGGTCTTCGCCGACGAGCACGGCACCCGCGCGCTGCGCCTCGAGCAACACGATGCCGACCAAGGCCTCGTGATCGAAGCGCAGGTAGGCGCCGTCGGCCGGCGAGGCACCGTCGGGAACCCACCACTGCCGGAACAGACCGATCATGTGGTCAACGCGCAGACCGCCGCCACGCCGCAGCGATGCGCGAACGAGATCGCGAAACGGACCGAAGCCGGACGCCGCCAACGCGTCAGGCCGCCACGGCGGCAGGTTCCACCGTTGGCCCTGCTGGTTGTACATGTCGGCGGGCGCTCCGACCGTGACCCCCTGGGCGAGCACGTGCTGGAGCGCCCATGCGTCGGCGCCGTCAGGACTCACGCCGACCGCGAGATCGTGCAGGATTCCGAATCGCATACCGGCCTCACGACCCGCAAGCTGCGCGCTCTCGAGCTGCTCGGAGCACAGCCACTGCAACCACGAATAGAACTCGACGAGCGCGGCTTCTGTGTCGCGGAACGCGGCGACCGTCACTGATCTCGGATCGCGCAGTTCGGCAGGCCATTCGTGCCATGGCAGGCCGTTCCGCTCGGCGAGCGCGCACCAGGTCGCGAAGTCGGTCAGCGACTCGCCCTCGGCACGCACGAACTGCTCGAAGCCGGATCGGCGTCGCGCGTCGCCCGCGGTGACGGCGAACGCGCGCTCGAGAACGGTCCGCTTTGCCGCCCACACGGCGTCGCGGTCGAGGTCTTCGTCGACCCCGTTTCGGGCCAGCATCGGCGCAGCGACAGCGGCGACCTCCGCGGCCGGCAGCGCACCGACCTCGGGCACGTCGTCGACGCACAGGTAGATCGGATTAACGAACCGCCGGCTCGAAGGGAAGTACGGCGACGGCTCCATCGGGGCGATCGGCGCGGCGGCGTGCAACGGGTTCACCAGGACGAAGTCGGCGCCCAACTCACCGCCGCTCCAGCTGGCCAGCCGGGCCAGGTCGTGCAGGTCGCCGGTGCCCCACGAAGAGCGCGATCGCACGGCGTACAGCTGGAGCATGAAGCCCCAGCCACGAACGTCTGGCGTCTCGAGCCGATCCGGGACGACGATGAGCTGGGCACTCGCACTACCCCCGCCCGACTTGGCGTGCAGGTAGTGATAGCCGAGCGGGACATCGTCCGGTATCTCGAAGGTCGCGACACCGACGAGCCGGCCGCCGATCTCGCGCGGGTCGACCCACACCATGAGCTGCTTGAGCTCGCGGCGCTCGCCGTCCTCGGTCTCTATCTCGACCGTCACGGGGTCGCCGTCGGGCACATGCGCGGCGACCTGCGCAGCCGCACCCGCACGAACTATCAGGTAGGTCGGCAGCAGTTGCCGCCACGACGCGTCGCGGGCCGCTGCCAGCGCCTGGGCCGCAGCTTCCGGCGTGCTGGCCTCGACACCGAGCGCGGCCAGTACGGCGATCACGGCGTCGGCTGCGACTTCGCAATCGCCGCCCAGCCAGTCATAGAACTCGGTCGAGATCCCGTGGGCGTGCGCAAGGTCGAGGAGCACCGGGTCGAGAGCCGTCACCAGCACTCCGGATGGCGATCGCGCCACGGCCTGGCAGCTTCGAGTTGGCCGGCCAGTCCGAACAGCGCAGCCTCGCCGGCCGGCCGCCCGGCGAGCATCACGCCGATCGGCAGCCCCGACGGCGTCATGTACAGCGGCAAGGTGATCGCCGGCTGGCCGGTCATGTTCGCGACCGACGTGAACGGCGTAAAGCGCTTTTGATTCTCGAAGTCGCGCGCCGGATCGGCGTCGTCGCGAAGCGCGCCTACATCGGCTGGCGGTTGCGCGAGTGTGGGCGTGAGCACCGCGTCGTACTCGGCGAACCGCATCACCAGCCGGCGCGACGCCGCTTGCAAAGCAGCGATCGCGAGCGCAAACGCGTGACCGGTGACACCCTCGGCCCGCTGCCGCAGCCAGCGTGTGAGCGGCCGCAACTGCTGCTCATGCTGCACGGGCGTGAGCGAGGTCAGCACCGCCCAGACGGTCTCGAACGCGGGCACTAGCTCGCTACCGTCGGGCGCCACGACGTCGTCGACCGTGTGCCCGAGATCGAGCAGTGCCTTAGTCGCGTCGTCGTAGGCTGCGCGGCACAACGGATCGACGGCGCGGTCGCTGATGACGGGGTCGGCGTAGCGAGCGATCCGCAGACCCTTGGGTTCGATGTCGACGGATTTCAGGAACGTCTCGCCGCTGGCGAGCGGCGGCGCCCAGTGCGGATCTCCGGGCATCGCGACCGCCGTGGCGTCGAGCCATGCGGCAGCGTCGCGCACGGTGCGCGTGAGCGGGCCGTGCCACGCCAACCCACTGAGGTCACCCGCGTACGGGCCGTTGCTCACGCGACCGCGACTGACCTTGAGCCCGACCAGTCCGCAGACACTCGCCGGAATCCGCACCGAACCGCCGCCGTCGTTGCCCTGCGCGAAAGGCGCCAGGCCGGCCGCCACCGCCGCGCCCGCGCCACCGCTCGAGCCGCCGGCCGACTTGCTGAGGTCCCAAGGCGTGCGGGCCGGCGGGGCGACGTCCGGCTCGGTGTAGGCAGGTGCGCCGAACTCGGCGGCGTTGGACTTCCCGAGTAGCACGGTGCCGGCGTCGCGCAGCAACGTGACGACGTTCGCGTCGACTGTCGCGATGCGGTCGGCGAAGGCCGCCGAGCCGAGCGTGCACCGGACGCCCGCGACGTCCGTCAGGTCCTTGATCGCGATCGGGACGCCGAGCAGCGGCGGCAGTTTGGTGTCCCCCTCGGCACTGTCGTGCAACGTGCGTTCGCACTGCCGCGCCTGCTCGCGCGCGATGTCAGGGGTGACCGTGACGTAGGCGCCGACCGCAGCGGACCATTGCTCGATCCTCGTCAGGTAGTGCTCGACCAGTTCGGACGGCGAGACCTCGCGGTCGCGAACAGCGGCGGCTTGCTCGAGCGCGGAAAGGTCGTGCAGCGCTGCCATGCGGCGAGACTACGCGCCGTCCTGCTCGGTGCTGGAAGGCGCTACCGAGGCACCGACCGGCTTGGCGCGCAGCCAGCTGCCGTCATCGGTGAGCACCGCGTCGAGCCGCAGACCGGCATCGTCCAACACCCGCGCGAGGCGGGCGTCGTCGAGTCGACGGGTCACAAACTCGTGCGTCCACCTGCGGGTGTCGACGCGGTACTCGACGGTGGCGGAAACCAGGTCGGGCCCGTCGTGCTCGATGTCGTACAACAGGTACCGGATCTCGCCCGCCTGCCAGTCGGTGGCCGCCACCTCGTCGAACCAGCCGACCGGATGCCGCTCAATGAGTATGCAACCGGCTGCGCTGACATGCCGCGCGCAGGTCGTCAAGTACGCCGCCAGCCGGTCGTCGTCCGGCACGTTGACCAGGTTCGACCCGAGCACGACAGCGTCGAAACGCTCACGCAGCGCGAGGGTCTCGATTGTTGCCTGCACGGTGCGCGCGCCGCGCACATGAGCCAGCATGTCGGCGGACTCGTCGACCGCGACGACCCGATGGCCCATCGCGACGAGCGGATGGGTGACCCGGCCTGCGCCGCACCCGAGTTCGAGGATCGACGAACCGGGCGGCACCGCGGCGTCGATCACGCCTGGCTCGCGACCGGCCGGTGCCAACGCGTAGAAGTCGACGGCGCACCCGTCAAGGGTGATGACGCCGGGCCCCGACCCGCAGGGCATGAACCGCCGACTCAGGCGCTGGCCGACTGCTCGGCGGGGTACCGGCTGCCGTCGCCGTCGAGGTACGGGATCCACTTCGGGTCACTGCGGCCGGTGCCCAGGATGCGCCAGGCGACTCCACTCGGCGCGCGCGGCGAACGGCGCAGCCGCCAGCCCAGCTCGGCCACGGTTCGGTCGGCCTTGATGTGATTGCACCGCCGGCAGCACGAAACCACGTTGTCCCACGTATGCGAGCCACCCCGGCTGCGGGGAACGACGTGATCGAGGCTTGTCGCGGGCGCCTCGCAGTAGGCGCATCGGCCACCGTCGCGCAGGAACACGCCGCGTCGGGTCAACGGCACGATCGTGCGGTACGGGATCTTCACGAAGCGGGTCAGCTTCACTACCGCAGGCACCGCAACGACCGCCGTCGCGCTGTGCAGCACCGCGTCGCCGGCTTCGAGCGAGATCGCCTTGGCCGCGAGGACCAGCAAGAGGGCGCGGCGGCCGGGCACGACGCCAATGGGCTCGTACGTCGCATTGAGAACGAGCGCGTAAGCCACCATCGGCCTCCCTCGCCGGCTCGTCGCCCAACTCCGTGTGCCGACAGTCTCGCCGGTTGACCTGCTCGAACGCCAGTGATTCAGGCGCGCGCCGCGAAGCCATCGCGAAATCGAGACCTTCAGCTTTGGTTAGGGTTGCGGCCATGAGCTCGCCGACCTACCCCGCCGCCCGTCGCCTCGACCTCGTCGAAAGGCTTCCCGAGAACACGCCGACGTTCGACGTCGCCGACCCGTACCGGTGGCTCGAGGACCCGACGTCGAGCGAGTCGACCCGCTGGCTCGAGGAGCAGGATGCGCTGGCGGCGGCGCAGTTCGAGGCGATACCCGGCCGGCCCCAGCTGCGGGCCCGGCTGACCGCGTTGCTCTCCGCCGGGGTCGTCACCGCGCCTGCATGGCGCCGCGACCGTCAGTTCTTCATGCTGCGCACGGCCGAGCAGGAACACGCGGTCCTCATGACCGTCGATCCCGACGGCACCCAGCGACTGTTAATCGACCCGATGGCGCTCGACGCGAGCGGCACCACGACGCTCGACGCCTGGCAGCCCTCCAAGGAGGGCGAATTCCTCGCCTACCAGCTTTCCGAGGGCGGCGACGAGGAGTCGACCCTGCGGGTGATCGACGTGTCCACCGGGACCCTGGTCGACGGGCCCATCGACCGGTGCCGGTACTCCCCCGTCGGCTGGCTGCCCGGCGGCGCCGCCTACTACTACGTACGCCGGTTGCCGCCGTCGGAAGTGCCCGCCGGCGAGGAGCAGTTCCACCGCCGGGTCTGGCTGCACCAGGTCGGAGCAGATCCGGCCACCGACGTGTGCGTGTTCGGCGCCGAGTTCGACAAGACGACATTCTTCTCGGCGTCCGTGAGCATCGACGGCCGCTGGCTGATCGTCAGCGCGTCGCCAGGCACCGCGCCGCGCAACGACGTCTGGATCGCCGACCTCACGACGTCCGACCCCGCTGCCCCCGAGTTTCGCGAACTTCAGGTCGGCGTCGATGCCCAGACATCGGTCCACATCGGGCGCGATGGGCGTGCGTACATCTTCACCGACCGCGACGCGCCACGCGGCCGGCTCGTCGTCACGACCCCCGACGATCCGGGCACCGACAGCTGGCGCGAGCTGCTCGCCGAGGATCCGGAGGCTGTCCTTGAAGACTTCGCGATCCTGGACGGCGACGAGCTGGCGCGGCCGGTATTGCTGGCGTCGTGGACGAGGCATGCGATCAGCGAGCTGACCATCCACGACCTCGAGACCGGCGAGCGGCTCGGCGACGTCCCGCTGCCAGGGCTCGGGTCAGCGGGTGGTCTGTCCGAACGCCCAGAGGGCGGCGCCGAGTGCTGGTTCGGGTACACCGACCACACCACCCCGGCCAGCGTCTTCCGGTTCGACGCCCGCACCGGTCACACCACGCCGTGGGCGACCGCACCCGGCACGGTCGAAGTGCCCAAGGTGCACGCCCGCCTGGTCACCTACACCTCGCGCGACGGCACGCCGGTTCGCATGATCGTGGTGTCACCCGACGCCGAGCCTGACCGACCCCGGCCGACGATCCTGACCGGCTACGGCGGCTTCGGGGCGTCTATGACGCCGGGCTACTCCGCGACCGTGCTGGCCTGGGCAGAAGCGGGCGGGGTGTACGTCGTTGCCAACCTGCGCGGCGGCGGCGAAGAAGGCGAGAGCTGGCATCGCGCCGGCATGCGCAGTCACAAGCAGAACGTGTTCGACGACTTCCATGCGGCCGCCGATGCGTTGGTCGAGCAGGGCTGGACCACACCCGAGCAACTCGGCATCTCCGGCGGGAGCAACGGCGGCCTGCTCGTTGGGGGCGCGCTCACTCAGGCGCCGGAGAAGTACGCAGCCGTCGTGTGCTCCGCACCGCTGCTCGACATGGTCAGGTACGAGCAATTCGGCCTCGGGCAGCTGTGGAGCGAGGAGTACGGCTCGGCCCAGGACCCCGAGGAACTGGGCTGGCTGGTGTCCTATTCGCCTTACCATCACATCGTCCAAGGCGTGCAGTTCCCTGCGGTTTTGTTCACCGTCTTCGACTCCGACACGAGAGTCGACCCGCTGCACGCGCGCAAGATGTGCGCCGCCCTCCAGGCGGCGACATTGGCCTCGCCGGCCGAGCGGCCGATCGTGTTCCGGCGCGAGAGCGACGTCGGCCACGGTGCGCGGGCCGTGAGCCGCAGCGTCGAACTCTCGACCGACACGCTCGCGTTTCTCGGTGCCCATACCGGGCTGGCACTGCCGCACTAAACCCACCGCCGTGCTTCCTCCGCCCCGAAAAGGGCGTTACTCGGACGGGCCGAGCCGCATCACCATTGCCGCACCTCCGGCTGGCGACGACCTCACCTCGAAACGGCCGCCGGAGGATTCGGCGGTGCGGCGCACGATGTCGAGACCGAGGCCGGTCGAGCCTCCGCCGCTACGCCCACGGTCGACGGACCCGTTCCCCATGCCCGGCCCGTCGTCGGAGACCGTGATGAACGCATCGACCCGGTCGAGTTCGACGGCGACGGCCATCGGCGTGCCTTCGGGCGTGTGCGCGAACACGTTCTCGAGCAGCGCGTCGACAGCTGCCGCCAGGTCGTCGGCAGACACCCGCACGAGTCGGCGCGTGTCCGGAAGTCGCAGATCGACTCGACGTCCCTGGTCTTCGGCGAGAACCGACCAGAACGCGACGCGACCCTCGACGACCGTCACGACGTCGCAGGCCGGCGCCGGCTGCTCGCGGACTCCGCGGCGCGCCTCCCTGATCACGTCGCCGACCGAGCGCTCGAGCGCGTCGACATTTTCGGTCAACCGCGTCGCCTCGGGAGACGCAGGCAGAGACTCGGCTGCGAGCTTCACTGCGGCCACCGGGGTTCGAAGGCGATGAGATAGGTCTGCGACCTGCTCGCGCTCGTCGTCGAGCAAGTCCCGGATGCGCTGCGCCAGTCGGTTCATGGCGACGCCGACCTCGACAACCTCGCGCGGGCCATCGACCGGCGCACGTGCGAGCAGGTCACCCGATGACAACCTGTTGGCCGTCGACGCGAGCGCGGCAACGGGCCGAACGGTCCACTGCGCCAAGCGGTCGGCGATCAGCATCGCCACCGCCAGGATGGCGATGCCGACGAGAACGAGAACGACGATCGCCGACGACACACCCTGGTTGAACAGCGCCGACGACACGAAGGTGCGGACGACGATCGGCTTGCCCGGCGTGTCGGTGACGGCATGCCAGATCTCCAGTCCGCCGTTGAATCGCACCTGCACTTCTCGCAGCTCGGTACCGTTCGGACCGACCGCAAGTGTGAGCGCCGGCGAGGCGGGATCGGGCGGCTGCTGGCCGATCCACTGCCCATTGCCGAGGCGGATGGAGACCGTGATGTCGGGGGGCGAATCGGTGACCATCGCGGCCAGTGTCGACTCGCCGCGATCAGGAGTGGACTGCACGCCGCTGACGACCCGCTGAGAAACCTTAAGACCGTCGTTGAGGGCACGCTGGTGCGCGAGGTTTCTGACCAGGACCGACAACGGCACGAGAAACGCCACGACGACGAGCGCGGTCGTCGCGGTTGCCAGGATCAGGAGTCGCTTGCGCACTTTCGAGACCTGACGATCAGGTTTCCTGGCCGGGACCGACCAACTTGACGCCGACGCCGCGAACGCTCAGCAGGTACTGGGGCGCGGCCGCGGACTCTCCGAGCTTGCGCCGCAGCCACGACAGGTGGACGTCGACGGTCTTGTCGGCGCCGCCGTAGGCCTGCTGCCAGACCTCGGCGAGCAGCACACGCTTGCTGACGACCTCTCCCTCGTGCTCGGCCAGGTAGAGCAGCAGGTCGAACTCCTTGCGGGTCAATTCGAGTTTCGCGCCGTCGAGGCTGGCTTCGCGGGTGCGCTGATCGATGCGTAGGCCACCGACGACGACCGCCTGAGTCGGGTCGCCGCTCGCCATCCGGCGCAGCACCGCTCTGATGCGCGCCTCAAGGTGATCGGACGCGAAGGGCTTGACCACGTAGTCGTCGGCGCCCCAGTCGAGGATCCGGACCATCTCGGCCTGATCGTCACGCGCGGTCGCCACGATGATCGGCACCTTGCTCACAGCGCGAACCATCTGGATCAGCTTGCCGCCGTCGAGATCAGGAAGGCCAAGATCCAGGACGACGAGGTCGGGCGCGGTGTCGACCACGGCCTGCAGGCCGGCCATGGCCGTCGGCGCAGACGCGACCGCATGACCGCGCTCGCTCAACGAGCGGGTCAGGGAGGTGCGAATGGCGGCGTCGTCTTCGATCAGCAACAAGCGAGGCACGGACTGACCGTACTCAATGCGGCTGGGTTTCCAGTGCCGACGGTGCCATCTTTTCGGCGGGCAAGTTGAGGGGGCCTTAACTCCGGATCGAAGCAGAACTGCCGACAATGACAATGTGTCCGAAGAGAAAGGCCCGGGTTCCCCGCTGGGCCCCCTGCCACCGCCGCCGCCCGCGACGGGTCCCGGTCGACGCTCTCGACACCCCAGGACACCGGGCGACAGCCCCATGACATCGGGTGAAAGCGCCCGCAACTGGACAAATCGACCCCTGACCCTCGTCGTCGGCTGGGTGGTGTCTTGCGTGGCGCTGACCGCGATCACCTTCACGGCCGTCGAGCGGATCACCGGCGAGGTCAGTGGAAGCCAAGATCTTCTGAGCGCTCAGGGACTGAAACAACAGGTCGCCGCCCAGTCGGCGTCCGCCGCGTCCGTTTCGTCGGCGGCGACACCGTCGGTCGCCGCCGTTCGCCCGACCGGCCAGCCCCCGGTGAAGACGAGCAGCTCCCCGACGGCCGGCCACTCGTCGCCCGTCAAGCAGACGAGTTCGTCGGCGAGCACCGCATCGCTGCCGTCGGCATCGCCGTCACCTTCGTCGGCATCCCCGAGCGTCAGCCCCTCGGTCGGCCCGACCACCGGCACGGAGTACGTCTACCGGTGTGCGAACGGAAAGGCGATCGGCGGGGTCGTCACGGTGCCGACGCCGACCCCGACCCCGACGCCGTCGGTCTCGAAGTCGCCGACACCTTCGTCGTCGCCGTCCGGAGCGACGTCCGGAGCCATCGCAGGCACGGGGACACCCAGCGTTACACCTTCGTCATCGCCGTCACCCACGCCGAGCCCGTCGACGGGAAAGTTCGTCTTCGACGTGCCTGGCGGGCGCGTGGTGGTCGCTTGCAGCGGCAACTCAATCGCCAACGCGAACGCGACCGTGTCGGACTCCAGCTACACCTTGACCGTGAAGTCGACCAGTGATCCCGCGGTCGACGTCTTCTTCACCAAGAATTGACCAACGAAGCGATCCACAAGACTCATCCACCGCACGGATGCCGGCTTCCTTGACACCCGCTCACCGTCGCCCCTAGCGTGGTAGGTAGGAAAGTTAACAATTGCTAGGGAGCCACCGTCATGAAACTCGCGGTTGTCGGTGGTGGCTCGACCTACACGCCCGAACTCGTCGACGGTATGGCCCGGCTGCGCGATCAACTGCCGCTCGAGGAGCTCGTCCTCGTCGACCCCGACGCGCAGCGGCTGGAACTCGTCGGCGGCTTCTCGCAGCGCATCATGGCTGCCTACGACCATCCCGCGAAGGTGTCGTGGACGTCGGACCTCGACGCCGGGATCGATGCTGCCGACGCCGTCGTCCTCCAACTCCGGGTCGGCGGCCAAGCAGCCCGCCAGCGTGACGAGACGTGGCCACTCGACTGCGGATGCGTCGGGCAGGAGACGACCGGCGCCGGCGGCCTGGCGAAAGCGCTGCGCACGGTGCCCGTCGTGCTCGACATCGCCGAGCGGGCGAGCAAACTGGCCGCTCCAGGTGCGTGGATCGTCGATTTCACCAACCCGGTCGGAATCGTCACCCGCGCACTGCTCGACGGCGGTTACCGGGCGGTCGGTCTGTGCAACGTCGCGATCGGCTTCCAGCGCCACTTCGCCACCCTGCTCGGCATCCAACCCGAGCGGGTGCAACTCGACCACATCGGTCTCAACCACCTGAGCTGGGAGCGCGGCGTCGTCGTCGACGGCGTCGACGTGTTGCCGCAATTGCTCGCCCAGCACGGTGACGAGATCGCCCGCCACATCGCGCTACCGCCCGACCTCGTTCGCCAGCTCGGCGTCGTCCCGTCGTACTACCTGCGGTATTTCTACGACCACGACAACGTCGTCGCGGAACTTCGGGGCAAGCCGACGCGGGCCGAGGTCGTGCTCGGTGTCGAGAAGGAACTCCTCGACATGTACGCCGACCCGAGCTTGCACACGAAGCCTGCCCTGCTCGAACAGCGCGGCGGTGCGTACTACTCCGAATCAGCCGTGAACCTGATCTCGTCGCTCGTGCGCGACACGAACGACGTGCAGGTGGTCAACGTGCGCAACGCGGGCACGCTGCCGTTCCTGTCCGACGATGCGGTGATCGAAATGCCGGCGATCATCGGCGGTCGCGGAGCAACCCCGCTGGCCGCTGCTCCGATCGACCCGCTATTCGCAGGGCTCATCGCGCACGTAACGGCCTACGAAGAGCTCGCGGTCGATGCCGCGATCCGCGGCGGCCGGGAGCGGGTGTTCAAGGCGCTGCTTGCCCATCCGTTGGTCGGCCAGATCGACATCGCGAACTGTCTCACCGACCGGTTGCTCGCGGAGAACATCGACCACCTCCCATGGGCAGCCGGGAACACCCGAGCGTGACCTTCCCCGCAGCGGTGCTGGCCATCGACGGCGGCAACAGCAAGACCGACGTCGCTCTCGTCGCGACCGATGGAACCTTGCTCGCCCGCACCCGCGGCCCCGCCGCGCCCGCGCCGACTGTCGGGATGGACGAATGCCTGCGCATCCTGGGCGAACTCACGGCGAAGGTGGCCCATGACGCGGGCCTGTCGCTCGGCGACGGCCCGATCGCTCAGCACACCGCGGCCTATCTCGCCGGCGTCGACATCCCGCAAGAGGAAGCGCAGATGTGCCAGGCGTTGTCGGCGCAGGGCTGGAGCGCAACGACTGCCGTCGACAACGACACGTTCGCGGTCTTCCGTGCCGGCACCATGAACCACTGGGGCGTCGGGGTCGTCTCCGGCGCCGGCATCAACGCGTGCGGCATCGGCAAGGACGGCACGCGGGCGCGCTACCTCGCGATCGGCGAGACGACGGGCGACTTTGGCGGTGGCGGCGACCTCTCGAACGCCATGATCTGGTGGGCGTTTCGCGCTGAAGACGGCCGCGAGCGCCCGACCGCCATGCTTGCGGCGATCCTCGACCATTACGGGCTGCCGAGCATGCACGACGTCGCGATCGCCCTGCACCTCGGCGACATCACCACCGACGAGCGTCTCGATCTCACCCGCGTGCTGTTTCGGGTCGCCGCCGAGACCGCCGACCCGATTGCGGTCTCACTCGTCGACAGGCAGGCACGCGAGGTGGCCGTGATGGCCCGCCAACTCCTTCGCCGACTCGACCTGATCGATGTCGAGACCGACGTCGTGCTTGGAGGTGGCGTCCTGACCAGCCGCGACCCGATGCTCACCCGACTCATCACGCAATGGATGGCGCGAGAAGCACCGCATGGGCGCATGACGTTCAACGACGTCCCGGCCGTGACCGGCGCGGCGTTGCTCGGCTTCGATCACCTGGGCATTGGCCGGCAGGCGGAAGAGCGCCTGCGCGCCGACATGAGGTTCTAGCCGAGTTCGACCGGTTTCGCTCAGGCCAGCGAGACCTCGAGCGTGATCGTCGTCGCGGCCAGTGCCTTGCTCACCGGGCAGCCGGCCTTTGCCGCCTCGGCGAACTCTGCGAACTGCGCGGCAGTCAGACCGGGGACGCCGCCGTGCACCGTGAGGTGGATGCCGGTGATGCCTTCGCCTGGCTGGAACGTAACGTCGGCACTGGTGTCGAGGGTGATGTCGGTGTGACCAGCCTTGGCCAACCCGTTCGACAGGGCCATCGAGAAGCACGACGAATGCGCCGCGGCGATGAGCTCCTCAGGACTGGTCTGACCGCCCGGCTGTTCGGCCCGCGAGGCCCAGCTGACGTCGAACGCACCGACGCCGGAGGAGTCGAGGGACACCCGTCCCTTGCCTCCGTCGAGCAGCGGGCCTTCCCAATGCGTGGTGGCGGTGCGAGTGGTGGCCATGGGCAGTCCTTCCGTTGAGGTCTCACCGGCCGGCGAGCCTTTGAGACAATGTCTGCGTGACACAGACAGGAGCCGAGAGCTTCTACGACCAGGTCGGCGGCGCCGAGACGTTCCGCCGTCTCGTTCATCGTTTCTATCAGGGCGTTTCCGACGACCCGCTGTTGCGTCCCCTCTACCCCGAGGATGACCTGTCCGATGCGGAGTCGCGGCTGCGGATGTTCCTCGAGCAGTACTGGGGCGGCCCGAAGACCTACGGCGAGCAACGTGGCCATCCGCGGTTGCGGTTGCGCCACGCGCCGTTCGTGATCGGGCCGGCCGAACGAGACGCGTGGCTCGGGCACATGACCGACGCGCTCGCCGACCTCGGACTGCCTGCCGAGCAACACGACGTCCTCTGGGAGTACTTGACGATGGCAGCCCAGAGCCTGGTGAACGTCCCCGAGACAGACGCCGCGCTGCCGGTCATTACCTAAAGACAACCCGCATAGGCTGCCTGTGTGGCGGGTGTCGCGCAGGTTCGCAGAGTGGTGCATTCGCCGTTCTTCGTCCGGCTGTACAGCACTCGGCTGCTGTCAGCGACCGCCGACGGGATCTTTCAGGCCGCACTAGCCAGTTACGTGTTCTTCTCCCCGGAGAAGGCGACGACGCCAGCGAAGACGGCGGCCGCGCTGGCGGCGCTGCTGCTCCCCTACTCGCTCGCCGGGCCTTTCATGGGTGTATTCCTCGATCGCTGGCGGCGGCAGCGGGTGCTCGTCATCGCGAACGCGGTCAAGATCGCGCTCGTGCTCTTCGTGGCCGCGCTCGTCCTATTCGGCAGCGACGGCGCGGTCTTCTTCATCGGCGCGGTCGCTGCGCTGGGCGTCAACCGGCTGTTCCTCTCGGCGCTGTCTGCCGCCCTCCCCCACCTCGTTGCCGAGACTGACCTCGTTGCGGCGAACGCGCTCTCGACGACGTCCGGATCAATAGCGACGATCGCGGGGGCGGCGATCGGAGGTCTGATCAGGTTCGGGCTGGGATCCGGGTCAGCAACCGCCGCGTCGATCATCGCGCTGTCAGCTGTCGTTTACGGCGCGTCTGCTTCGGTGGCGGCCACGATGAATCGTGACCTCCTCGGTCCGGACGCCGACGAGCTGGCGCCGGCCCGGACCCGCCCGGCGTGGCACGGGCTCGGTGGCGTGGCGCGCGACCTCGTGAGCGCGACGCGGCACATCATGCGCCGACCGAGAGCTGCGCAGGCGCTCGGGGCGATCAGTGCACACCGGTTCCTGTTCGGTGTCGCGAGCCTGTTGATCATCCTGCTTGACCGCAATTACTTCGCGACCCAGGGGAACGTGAACGGCGGAATGCTCGGGCTCGGCGCCACGCTCGCCGGGGTCGGCGCCGGCATCGTGGTGGCGGCTCTGATCACCCCGGCGGCAACTGACCGCTGGGGCACGACCACCTGGATCACTGCCCTGCTGCTGTTGGCGGCGGCGGCCATCGCTGTCTTCGGTTTGCCTTTCCAGCGCGGCCTGCTCGTGGTCGGCGCGTTCCTGCTCGGCGTGTCGGCCCAGGGCGTGAAGATCTGCGTCGACACGACGCTGCAGGAGCAGGTCACCGATCGCTATCGAGGGCGCGTCTTTTCCGTCTACGACATGCTCTTCAACACCACCTACGTCGGCGCCGCCGCGGTCGCGGCCACCGTCTTGCCGAAGTCAGGCAAGTCGGTCACGGCCATGGCCTGCCTCGCCGGCGCCTACGCGCTGGTCGCGATGATCTTCGCCTGGTACTCCCGGAAGTCGGCTGGCACGGCGTCCGGTCAGGAAAGGGCAGCGCAAACGACGGCCACCGACCGGATCGAAACCCGAAAAGCCTCAAGTGAAGGGTCCCTGCGGCCGTAGTCGGAAGAGATACGCATGCTTCGCGTGCGCAACACCTGGAGGTATGGCTGTGGAGCCGATCGCGCTGACAGCCCCCGACGACCTTTTCGCTGAGCCCGCGGCTGCCGACCTTGAAGCGCTGGTCGACGGCCTCGAAGTCCGGCTGGCCGGACAGACGTCTGAGTTGCTCCGGATGCGGCGGAATGCCGAATCCAGCCAGGCCCTGCTTGACCTGCATACCGCCTGCACCCGCCAGCGCACCGTCGCCGGTACCGCCCGCCAGATTGCCGCTGTGGCCTCCGCGATGACCGGCTCGGAGATTGTGGTGGTCAGCGTCTTCCAGGCGGTCAGCCAGCAGCCACTTCTCGCCGTGACTCTCGGCGACGGCGTGATCCAGGAGGAGCAGATCGGCGACCTGGTCTGCGAGATGGCCACCCAAGACGACATGCAGTGGCTTCGTACCGAGAACCGCCTCCGCGTCGTCAGCCTCGCAACAGCGAGCCCGTCGACCGCGCTACTGATCGCCGAACTGCACGCCGAACGCGTCCTGCTCACCCCGTTGTTCGGGCAGGGCGAGTTCGTTGGGTGCATCGTTGCGAAGCTTCCTAACGGCTCGGCCGGCGGCGACGACAGCGCCGTCATCGATGGCGCAGGCGCGTTGCAGGCGCATGCGGGTGACCTGATCCACCTGGCTCTGGTACTCGACGAACTTCGTCGCCGTGCCTTGCACGACGCTGTGACCGGCCTGCCCAACCTCTCGGTCTACGAGCAACGGCTGGTCCGTGCGTTGGCCCGCAGGGCAGCCGCACAGGCGGGTCACGCAGAGGTCAGCGCGATCCTGCTCCAGGTTGTCCAGCTCGGCCGTGTCACCGAGGTGCACGGCGCCACCGGCGTCCAGGAATTGCTGCGAGAGATCGCAAATCGGCTAGCCGAACTGGCACCCGAGCGCGACCTCGGCCACCTCGGGGCGAGCCACTTCGCTCTGATCGCCCACGGCGATCCAGGCGCCGGCGTCGACTTGGCCCGCACCGTCTTGCATGCGCTCGAGGCGCCGTTCGACCTCAGCTTCGGCAGCGTTCACGTGTTCGGCTACGTCGGAGTTGCGGTGGCGTCGGACGACGAACATGCGGGCTCACTGCTCCCGCGCGCCGAGAATGCCTCCCGGCAGGCTCGCGAACTCGACGAGCGCCTCGTCATCGTCTGACGGCAACACCTGTTGGTCGCTTGGCGATCGTCAGATCACGATGACGACCTTGCCGCGCGCGTGTCCGTCCTCCAGATACTGGATCGCCTTGGCTACCTCGCTCAACGGGTAGGCCCTGTCGATGGCGGGCACGACTTTCCCGGCTTCGACCAGCTGCTTGAGGACGAGTAGGTCCTCGTAGCCCTCGCGGCAGATGAATGAGCCCAGCTTCTGGCCCACGAACGGCGACACAGCGAGCGCGCGCAGTTGGCGATCCGTGCCCGCGAGCCAGCGCCCGCCCGTCTCTCCGCCGACGATGACAAGCGTGCCAGTCGGGGTCAGAGCTCGTCGCAAGCGCGACAACGACGAGTTCCCGGCGATGTCGAGAATGACGTCGAAGGTCCGCTCACCGGAAGCGAAATCCTCGCGGCTGTAGTCGATCACGTGGTCGGCACCGAGTTCGCGGACCAGGTCGATCTTCGTGGTGCTACAAACGGCCGTTACTTCTGCGCCGAATGCCTTAGCCAGCTGTATCGCGAAGCTGCCTACGCCTCCCGACGCACCGATGATCAACACCTGCTGACCCGGCTTGACCCGCCCGTGGTCGCGCAGGCCCTGTAGCGCAGTCAAGGCGGAGACGCCGACCGCGGCGGCCTGCTCGAACGTGAGATTGCTCGGCTTGGCCGCCAACTTGTTCTCGCTCGCCCGGGCGTACTCGGCGTACGCGCCCTTGCACTTGCCGAACACCTCATCGCCGGTTTGGAACCTGGTGACGTTCTTGCCGACAGCAGCCACCACGCCTGACATATCGGTGCCGAGGACGCCATTCTTCGGGGCCCGCACTCCATAGCCCGCAAGACGTACGGGATAGGGCAGCCCGGTCATGACGTGCCAGGCGCCCCGATCGACGCCCGCAGCGTGGACGCGCACCAGCACCTCGTCGTCCGCTATCTCGGGCTTGTCGATGTCGCGCAGCTCGAGAACGTCCGTCGAGCCGTAGGTGTCCTGGACGATTGCCTTCATGACTCTCGGTCTCCTCGCGGGTTAGGTTCGCTGCGTACTTACGCTGTACGCTTACGATGTAAGGTACAGCCGAACTGAAGCGATGTCTACCCTTCGGCTTACATTGTACGTTCATAGCGTGGAGGAGGACCCGATGGCGGCACGGATCGGTTCGAAGACCACCCGGAGAGCTCCTTTGACCAGGGAGCGGGTGTTGCGCGCGGCGGTCGACCTTGCGGATCGGAACGGGATCGAGACGCTGACCATGCGCAGGCTCGGCCAGGAGCTCGGGGTCGAGGCGATGTCGCTCTACAACCATGTGGCAAACAAGGACGACATCCTCGACGGCATCGTCGATCTGGTCCTCGGCGACGTCGAGGTGCCACCGACCGGGACGCCGTGGAAGACCGCCATGCGCCAGCGGGCGATCTCTGCCCACGCGATCCTGCTCGCACACCCCTGGGCGGCGTTGCTCATCATGTCCCGGTTCAACATCGGCCCCGGGATGACGCGTTACCTCGACGCGACGCTCGGACGGCTGCGAGAGGGTGGCTTCTCGATCGAGGGTGCGCTCGATGCCTGGAACACCCTCGACAGCCACCTCTACGGCTTCACGCTCCAGAAGCTCAACCTGCCGTTCAAAGTCGAGGAAACCCAGCAGGTCTCAGCCGATGTGCTCGTGCAACTGCCCGCGAACGAGTTCCCCCACGTCGTCGAAGTCATTACCCACGTCATGCGGTCGGGACGCGAGGAGAGTTTCGAGTTCGGGCTGGACCTGATCCTCGACGGGCTCGAAAAGAAGCTCAGGCAGCAGCGACGGGCCAGCCCAACTCCGGCTCCCGAGCGATCCTCGAAACGGTGACGGATCGCGCGACGCAACCTACGGCGGCGGGCGATGCTGTGGTCACAACGGCGCTCTCTACCGCGACTTTGTTACCAAAGGTTCGCACCAAGCCGCGTTCACGTGAACGCGACCATCAGCCACTCGTGGTGCGACGTCGGCTAGGCGTCGCGAACTTGCAACACGAGAGCGCCGAGAATCAGTGCGCCTGCGGACCACAGCGCGAGTACACCGAGACCAGCCCACGGGCTGAGCACCAAACTGTGCAGGTCGACGGTTGATTGAATCCCGAGGCCGGCGTTCATAGGTGCGAGTTGCTGCAGGTGCCGATGCCAAGCCGGGTTGCTGACCATGACGAGGAGGGTCGGAAATACGAACAGCAGCCCGAGGACGACGCCGATACCTACCGCCGAATCGCGCACGGCCGTCGAGATTCCCAAGCTGAGCAGCGCAATGAGCACGATGTACAACACCGAGCCGAACGCGGCGCGCAGCATCCCGGCGTCCGACAAAGAAAGTGTTGAGTAACCGTTGGTGGGCGTGAAACCCTTGCCAGGCAGCATGATTTGGCCAACCACTGTCGAGCCGACAACGCCGACGACGCCCGCTCCGAGCGCCCATCCGGCGGCGACGTCACCTGCGACGGGGACGCGCTTGACAGTCCCTACCCCGACAATCGTCCGTATGAAGGCCGGCGGTGCGATACTTGCACTGCTCGCGGCGGCCGAGTCAATAGCGCGAGCGGCCGCGGATGACGACTCGTTCCAACTCACCCTGGTGCTATTTCTGCTCGCACTGGCAACCACGGTTCCGTTGATCTTGTTTCGATCTACCGCCGCCGTGCTGGCTATCTCGGCGGCGAGCGTGCTCTCGCTGGTGCCTTTTCACAGCCTCACGATCGGAGGCGCGCTCGCCGAGCTGGTCGCCGCCTATCGGCTCGGCCGCGGCGACGTGCGGCTGTACGCTGCGCTGGTTTTCGTGCCTTTCCTAGTGCTGGCGTTCGCGGATTCCAGTCACGGCGAGGATCGGATCCTCACTCTCCTGCTCGCGGCACTCATGCCGGCGGCTGCGTGGGCCGGGGCTGCGATGCAGTCGCGAAGCACGGCGCGGGCGCACAACGTCGCGCAAGAGATAATCGCCGACACGTCTTTCGAACACGCTGCGCGTGGCGAACGGGCCCGCATCGCGCGGGAACTGCACGACGTCGTCGCGCACCACATCTCGATGGTCGCGGTGCAGGCTGAAACGGCCCGCCTGACCACGCCGGGGATGCCCGCGGCCGGCGCACAACGACTGTCCGCAATCGGCGACACCGCACGTGCAGCATTGACCGAGATGCGCCGGCTGCTGGGGGTTCTGCGCGAAGACACAGAGACCGACGCGATCGCTGCGCGGCATCCACAACCGGGGTTGTTGCAACTGAACGAGTTGCTCGACGCCGCGCCCGACGCGTCAGGGTCGGGCACCAGACTCATCGTGGCCGGGTCGCCGGTCCCCCTCGACCCGGGTGTCGAACTTGCCGCCTATCGCATCGCCCAGGAGGCGTTGACCAATGCGCGGCGGCACGCTCCTGGTGCGGCTGTCGACGTGGAATTGCATTACACCGACGAGGCTTTGTGCCTGCGCATCCGTGACAACGGGCCAGGCCCGCCGGTTGCGCCACCGATCGGAGCCCATGGACTCCTCGGCATGGGCGAACGCGCTGCCGCTGTCGGTGGTCAGCTGCGATTCGGTGCCGCTGTCGGTGGAGGGTTTCTCGTGGAGGCGACGCTGCCTACCGGAGTCGGAGTGATCGGATGACCAAACCCGTCGAGCAGGTGCGCATCGTCATCGCCGACGACCATCAGGTCGTACGCGCCGGATTCGCCGAATTGCTCGACACCAGACCGGATTTCAATGTCGTCGGAACGGCCTCGGACGGCGCCGAGGCGGTGCGGCTGTGCCGCGAGCTGCAGCCCGACATCGTCTTGATGGACGTGCGCATGCCAGGCATGGACGGCATCGAAGCGACCCGACAACTTGCGTACTTCGGTGCGAGCGCCCCTCGGGTCATCATCTTGACGACCTTCGATCTGGACGAATACGTCTACGACGCGTTGCGTGCCGGTGCGAGCGGCTTCTTGCTGAAGGACGTCACGGCCGAGCGGCTTTTCGATGCGGTTCGGGTGGTGGCGGCTGGCGACGCACTGCTTGCGCCTGGGGTTCCACGCCGCCTCATAGGCGAGTTCGCGGCGTTACATGGCAGGTCGGACGACTCCGTGGTCGCGCTACGGCTCGCTGCTCTCGCCGCGCTGACGCCTCGCGAGACTGAGGTGCTGCGACTAGTCGCCGAAGGTCTGTCCAATAGCGAGATAGCTGCGAGGCTTGTGGTCACCGACGAAACCGTAAAGACGCACGTCAGTCGCATGCTGCGAAAGCTCGGTCTGCGCGACAGAACGCAAGCGGTCGTCGCGGCGTACGAGTCGGGGCTTGTGATACCTCGCGCGCAACGGTAGAACGAGCGCTTCTTGACTACCCGAACGGAGAGTTCAGGCCGTATTTCTCCATGAGCTCCGGCACCCAGGTCGGGTCGAAGAACAACCCGTACGAGGTCGCCAGCGTCTCGAGCGCCGCCGGATCGGGCGGTCCCGACGCCATGACCTCGGCGAGTTCGAAGAAGAAGTTCTCGAACCCGGACGGCGTGATCACTTCGATCATGCGGGCTTCGACAGACCCGGCGTTCCACATCGTGTGCAACTCGCCGCGCGGCTTGCTGATGTAGCCTCCGGCCTCCAGCACGACCTCATCGGAACCTGAGCGGAAGCCGATCGCACCGGCAGTCACGATGGAGAACTCGTCTTCGCGGGTGTGCACATGCGGAGGCACCAGGGCGCCCACGGGAAACGGATGCTCGACGATCGCGACCTGGCCACCTGTTTGCTCGCCATTCAGGCGGAACCCAACGCCTATTGTTCCGAGGGATCGGTCGGGTGGGTGGGGCGCGCTCAACACCGTCAGCGGCAGCGAGCGACCGGCCGCGGTCGCCTCGACCAGCGTGCTCGCAAGGATGACGGTCATCGGCGCTCCTTCATAGAGATTTCGATGAACAACTATGTATAGTCAAAGGACTCTCCTCCTCCGAAGGGACGACGTCAACAGTGGCGGGAAAGAAGGAATCGTCAGCACCGCGCGCATACACCATGCGCGCGAGACACGACGCCGTCGCAGCGACCCGGCGCGTGATCACCGAAGCAACCATGAACCTGCACGAACGGGTCGGACCACGGGACGNNAACCCGGACGACGAGGCGCTCGTATTAGCGTGCTCGGCACACTGGCGCGCATTGCACCCACGACCCGACGTGGCGCACTGGAAACACATCAGGGACCCGGTACTCCGGCTGCGGACCGCATTAACCGAGACGTATCGTTGGGCCGCCGCGGCTGCGCCGATGATGCGCATGATTCACCGCGACGTCGATTCGATGCCCGCGTTCGTCGGCTACCAGCTGGCCGCCGACGAGCGGGCACGAGTAGCCGCCCTCGCCGTCGGCTTCGGGGCTCGCGGCCGTGCCGGCAGGCGATTGGCGGCAGCACTTGCTCATGCGCTACACGTCAACACCTGGAGTTCCCTGTGCGCCGACGGCGGCCTGACCGATTCGGAAGCGGTCGACGTCATGGTCGGCGCGGTCCTCGCGGCTATCAAGCGACCGCAGGACCGACGCAGTTAGCTACCTACTCGTCCGCACTATCGGCGTCAGGGAACGAGTGGTGGCCCGACAGCTGCTTCGCATCCCTGGGGTTGTTCAACGGGTCCATTTGGGCGGTTTGTGGAACCCCCAGGGGTGCGAAGTGGTCGGAAGAAGTCAATGACGCGGGTCAGTCGAGGTAACGGCTCAGGAAGTCGCGCTCTGCGGCTGAAACCCGGCGGTGCCGGCCCGCCACGAGATCAAAAGGCACCAGCACCGTCATCGCTTCGGCCAGCACCACGCCGTCATCCGCAAGTTGGTCGCGGATCTCGTAGCGCAAGGTGAACGACGAGGGCTTGACGATTGCCGTCCAGACATCGACCTCGATCGGTGCCGGTCGCCACTCGAGCGGGCGCCGGTAGTCGATCTCGTGCCGGGCGACCACTACACCCTTGATGAGATCGGGTATCTGCTCGGCCGCGTCGCCGCCGAACAGCATCGCCGTCCGCGCCTCCTGCATATAAGTCAGGAACGTCACGTTGTTGACGTGCCCGAACGCGTCCATGTCGTCCCAGCGGACCGGACAGCGGAAGGTGAACCGCACGTTCGGCTAGCCTCGAGTGAGCTTGCGATAGGTCGCGCGGTGCGGTCGCGCGGCCTCGGCGCCGAGACGTTCGACCTTGTTCTTCTCGTAGGACTCGAAGTTTCCCTCGAACCAGAACCAGTTCGAGTCGCCCTCGTACGCCAAGATGTGCGTCGCGACGCGGTCGAGGAACCACCTGTCGTGGCTGGTGATGACGGCACACCCCGGGAACTCGAGCAGCGCATTCTCCAGTGAGCCCAATGTCTCAACGTCGAGGTCGTTGGTGGGCTCGTCGAGCAGCAACAGGTTGCCGCCCTGCTTCAGGGTCAGCGCAAGGTTTAGCCGGTTGCGCTCGCCACCGGACAGGACGCCGGTCGGCTTCTGCTGATCCGGTCCCTTGAACCCGAACGCGGACACGTAGGCCCGGCTCGGCATCTCGACGTGGCCGACCTTGATGTAGTCGAGGCCGTCGGACACGACCTCCCAGAGGTTCTTCTTGGGGTCGAGACCGGAACGGTTCTGGTCGACGTAAGAGATGCTGACCGTCTCGCCGATCTTGATCGTGCCGCCGTTGGGCTGCTCCTCGCCGATGAGCATCTTGAACAACGTCGTCTTGCCGGTGCCGTTCGGACCGATGACGCCGACAATTCCGTTACGCGGCAGCGAAAAGCTCAAATTCTCCATCAGGAGCTTGTCGTCGAAGCCCTTGGTCAGTCCGTTCGTCTCGACGACGATGTTGCCCAGGCGTGGGCCGGGCGGGATCTGGATCTCGTCGAAGTCGAGTTTCTTGTACTTGTCGGCCTCGGTGGCCATCTCCTCGTAACGGTCGAGCCTGGCCTTGCTCTTGGCCTGGCGCGCCTTCGGGTTCGAGCGCACCCACTCGAGTTCGTCTTCGAGGCGCTTGCGCAGTTTCTGGTCCTTGGCGCCCTCGACTTTGACGCGAGCGGCCTTGGCCTCGAGGTACGTCGTGTAGTTGCCCTCGTACGGGTAGGTGTGGCCGCGGTCGATCTCGAGGATCCACTGCGC
>PLCK01000171.1:0-3825 GCA_003134755.1 Actinomycetota bacterium
ACACGAAGTCGTCGACCGCGTCCTGTCCCGCAGCCGGCAGCGGTGAGGCCAGGTCGTAGGTCTCGTGCGTCCTGAGGTAGTCCTCCACGGCGGTGACGGCGTCATACCGATTGGTGGTGGCACCCGCGAGATCGCGGGCGAGGCCCTTCACGCGTTCCGGCAGGCCGGCGGGTAGCACAGTGAACCGCGGATCGGTCATGTCGGGACCGGTGGCTACCCGCAACTGGGCAGCCGGCGAGGTCGCCTGCACCGAACTCACGACGTAGCTGTCGCCCATGGCGGGGCCAGCTCCGCTGAGATGCGCGGTGCCGTTGGCGTCGGCGGTCACCAGACCGCGACCCCGGTACGTGATGGGGTCGCCAGGCGCGAGCACGACGTCGAGAGCGTTGGGCGCGACAACCCGGACGGTGTCCGTGCGGGCGGTGCCGCCAGAGGCGGTGGAGGTTCCGGGCGGCGCGGCCTGCGTCGGGGACGATCCCGAGCCTGGGTCCACGCTCCAACGCGACGTCGAGCGGCTGGCGGTCGTCCACGTCGTCCCGTCGAAACTGTCGAACACGGCCCCCTGCCAGTAGAGCGGCGTATCGGCGGCCACCACGAACACCGGGGCATCGGACAGCGGGCCGCGAACCCTCAGGTCGAGTTGGGCAGTTCCCGCATCGGAGATCGGGCGTCCCCGGCCGCCCGAGCCAGTCCCGGCAACCGCCGAACCAGAAGCCGCCGAAGCGGACGCCGAGCCCAGGGCAGCCGAATCCGACGCCGCAGCCGAGCCTGCCGCGGCCGAGGTTGCAGACGGCCGCGGGTGGGCACCGAACTGACGGACGTGCGCCTGAACGCCGAGGGTGGCCGAGTTCGGAAGCACGACGAACACCAACAAGCCGATCACCGCAGCCGCGGCGGCCGGGAACACCGCGGCGCGGGTCAGCGGCGCGTGGCCAGGCAGCGCGATCGCGTCGACGTCTGCAATGGCGCTCCCCCGCTGCAGCAGCCCCGACGCAACGGCCACCAGCACGAGACAGAACACCATCGGCAACTGCACCGAGGCGGTTGTCGTGAGCGCACCGACCTGCACGAGCATCGCCATGATCAGCACACAAGCGAGCTTGAGGTCGCGGCGCGACTCGACCGCCATCGCCTGCGCTGCCTGCACAGTGACCAGCAGGACGCCGAGCGGTGTCGCCATCGCGTGAACGTCGGTGACCTGCATCGAACCGATCACGGCGAGACAGATCTCGACAACGACGACACCCGCAACGACACGAGCGGCGAGAAGCTGACGCTGACTGAAGTCTCGCCACCCGTGACGCGGCGCGACGAACGTGGCGAGCGGGCGACGGGCGGACTCGATGCTGACGCCTATCAACACGACCGCGGCGACGGCATAGAGCCGCGAGTGCCCCAGCACCCACATCCCGGCCTGCGCGTAGAGGCCCGCGGCGAGCACGGCGGCTCGCGCGGCGAGGTCGAACCTGCGCAACACGACGTCCCGCTCGGTGGGTGTGGGTTGCGCGGTCGCGACACCGACGGGCCGCTTGCGCGCGATCACGGTTGGCTCGCCCGATGTGCCCGGGTGGTCCGGTGTGGCTGGGTGGTCCGAACCGGTGCGCGATCGGCGAGGTCGATCAGCCGAACGCCGGCGCGAGACGACAGCGTCTGAAGGTTCGTCCGCCAGGCGGCAGGAGTTGCCGAACTCGCCGCCAGCACGAGACTGCCCTCGCGACCCGCGATCGCCAGCGCACGTGCAAGGAAAGGGTCGTCGATGGTCGTTGCCCGATCGATCCGGGCGAAGAACTCGAGCAACGCACGTTCGGTGCGCGGGTGCAAGCAGGAAATCTCACCGTCGGACGTCATGACGACCGTGGCCATGCCTTGGCGCAACGCGGCAACGCCGGTCGCGGCCGCCTTCGCCAACGCGAACTCGAAATCGCGATCGCCGGTCTGGCCGAGTACGAGAACGACGAGAGATCCGGCAGAGACATCCTCGCGTTCGAGGACCGTCAGTCGTCCGGTGCGTGCTGTCGATCGCCATTGCACATTGCGTACCTGATCGCCGGGACGCCAGTCGCGGACCGCCGCGGCGTCCAAGCCGTTCGTGCGACCCGCCACTCCCGATCGCGCACCGGTCGCGATCGGAAGCGGCAACGCCGGCGTGAGGGCGGGCAGCACCAGAAGTGCCTGCGGCACAGGCACAATCGTGCGGCGGGCGAAGAATCCGAACGGCGCCACGGCGTCGAGTTCAACCTGACTGCGCTCGATCGCCCCGCGCGCGATCGGCGTCCGCCCGATACGGAGTACGACCTCGTCGTGGCCAGGCAGCGTGCCGACGAGCGTCGCGTAGTCAGCGACCAGCCGGCGCGTCGACAACATCCGGTGACGCACGACAAGTGGCCGGCTCGGCCCCGCCCCTACCTGCCTGATGTGCAACGTGGTCTCGAACGGTTCTCCAACGAGCACCCGGTCGGGAAGATCGATCCGGACGTCGATTCGCGGCGGCCGCGCGACGCCGATCAGCGACGATGCGACGAGCCCGGCGAGCGCACACCCGACAAGCTGCGGCCAGACGGCGTTGGTGACGAACGCGAACGCGAAGAGCGACAGTGCGGAGAGGACTGGCGGCCACAAGGTGGGCAACACACACAGCCGGCCGTCACCAGATCTCGACACTGCGGTTCGCTTCACCCACGCAAGGGCACCGGCACCGAAGCCAGCACCTGGGCGACGACGTCGGCGCCGACGCCCACACCGCTGCCGTGATTGCCGTGCTGACTCGCCACCCCGTCCGCCAGCACAAGCCGGTGGCCGAGCACATTCGGCGCCAGCAGCTTGATGTCGTCGGGCAGGACGTAGTCGCGACCCGAGAGGAGTGCGTGCGCCTGCGCACAGCGGATGAGCGACAGGCCCGCGCGCGAGCTTGCGCCGACCCGCAGGTGCTTGTGGGTGCGAGTGCCACCGAGAACCTGCAGGGAGAAATCGAGCACGGCGTCGGCGACATGCGTGCGCCGTACCTCGAGCTGCATCCAGCGCAACTCCTCGGGGGCGAGGACCGGCTGGAGTTCGTCGACTGTCGCGCGCAGCAACTGCTCGCGCATCACCTGACGCTCGGTCGCGATGTCGTTCGGCCCGAGTGTCAGCGCGACCGCGAACCGGTCGAGCTGTCCTTCCGGCAACGGGAACGTGCCGTACTGGTCGGTGGGGTTCTGGGTGGCCATCACGAAGAACGGCTCCGGCAGCAGGTGCCTGATGCCGTCGACGGTTACCGTCGCCTCGTCCATCGCCTCGAGAAGTGCCGACTGCGCGCGCGGCGTGGCCCGGTTCAGCTCATCCATGAGCAGCACGTTCGTGAAGACAGGTCCCGGTACGAAGATGAACTCGTGCCGGGCCGGGTCCCACATCGACGAACCGGTGATGTCGCCGGGCAGCAGGTCGGCGGTGCCTTGAATGCGACGGAAGTCGCCGCCGATCGAACGCGCGACCGCGCGGGCGAGGGTGGTCTTGCCGCTTCCAGGAACGTCCTGCACGAGGACGTGCCCGCCTGACAACAGGCCCGCTACCACCAGCTCGACAGCCGCACGGCGACCGTGGACGACCTGTTCGACGTTGGCCATGAGGCGCGCGCCGAGCGCGACCGCGTCGACGCGAGACGTCGCGTCAGACGCCGGGGCGGCGTTATCGGCGACCCAGGCCTCGCTGAGCATTTGGCCGGTCATGCAGTCCTCCGGGCGGTCGGCAGTCCCGACCCCATCGGCCGCACGCCGGAGGTTCTGAGGATCGATGCCCGTCGAGGTTCAGCCGGGGTGCGCGGGCACAGCGTCAGCCGGCGCAGCGTCA
>PLCK01000171.1:3861-26570 GCA_003134755.1 Actinomycetota bacterium
TCGCCCGGTCGATCGTGAGCACCCGCCGCAACTTCGTGATCGCCAGCACCCGCATCACCCGCGGCTGCACGCCCGTCAGTACCAATCGACGTCCACGGCGCTGTGCTTGGCGATGGATTCCGACCAGCAGGCCGAGACCGACGGTGTCGAACGGGCCCATGCCGGCCAGATCGACGACAAGGTCGTCGGTGGTCTCGACGGCCAGCAGGTCGGTAAGTTCGGCTCGGACGGCGGCCGCCGTGGTCACATCGAGGGNNCACATCGAGGGCGCCCAGCACCCGAAACGCCGGCATCAGGCCTCCTCGAATCGTCCGCGAATCGTGCCGATCGAGCGCCCGACAGGGAACGCCGTCGCCTCTAAGACGCGCCAGCGGCGCATCCGGTTGCCCCGGCAGCGTCACAAATCCGACATCGCGGCGCTAGCTCGACACGCGAATTGCGGCCAGATCGAGACCTACCGACGCTCGGGCAACCGGCCCGGACAACCGCCCGGGCCGGCCGAGTCACCGTCAGTAGTCGAAGAAACCACGCCCGGACTTACGCCCGAGGCGCCCCTCGGCGACCATCTGACGCAGCAGGGGTGGCGGGGCGAATTTCTCGTCGCCGGTNNACGTCGGCGGGGGTCGCGACGCCGGCCGCGACCAATGCGACCGCCTCGTTGAGCAAGGAGACCAGCAGTCGCGAGGTGACAAAGCCGGGAATGTCCCGCTCGACGACGATGCACGTCTTGCCGAGCGACTCGGCGAACGCCCGCGCCCGGGCCAGCGTGCCGTCCGACGTGTGGTCGCCGCGAACGAGCTCACACAACGTCATGACGGGCGCCGGCGAGAAGAAGTGCGTGCCGNNGTGTTCGTCGCGAGGATCGCGTCTGCTCCGACGATGTCGTCGATCGCACGAAGGACCTCACGCTTGACCTCGAGCTGCTCGAAGACGGCCTCGACCACGATCGCGGCGCCGGCGACGTCCTCGAGTTCGGTCGTGGTCACGATGCGAGCTCGGGCGGCCTCGGCGTCCGCCGCGGTGATGGTGCCTTTCGTCACGAACCGCGACTGCGACGAGACAATCGCGGCCATCGCCTTTTCGAGCGCCGCAGAGGTCGTGTCGCGCATGACGACGTCATAGCCGGCCTGCGCGGCGACCTGCGCTATCCCCGAGCCCATGAACCCGGCGCCTATGACCGCAACCCGAACCGCCACCCTGACTCCTTCGTCGATCGGTCAACGTGTGAGCCTAGGCGGCAACTCAGTGCCGCGCGATCTCCGACAGCTCGCCGTCGGACATCGCGAGCACCCGGTCGGCGTACCGCAGGCCCTCGGGATCGTGACTAGCGACCACCACGATGGCGCCGCGGTCGGCCGCGGCCCGCAGCGCCTCGAAGACGGCCCGCCCATGGTCGGCGTCCTGATGCGTCGAGGGTTCGTCGGCGAGAACGACGACCGGGTGCAGTACGAGAGCGCGGGCGACCGCGACCCGTTGCTGCTCGCCCAGTGAAAGCTCGTTTCCGCGCGCGAACCGCAGTCTCTCGATATCGAGAGACTCGAACAACGACGACACGTGATCGTCGTTTGCCGGATATGCGTCGCGTGACCGACGCCCAAGCCGGGCCGGCAGCAGCACGTTCTCGGCGACGGTCAGATCGTCGAGAAGACCAAGAGCCTGCGGGACGACGCTGAGCTGGTTCCAATGCAACCGCGCGGGTGCTTGTGAGCTCGCGGCCCCGACACCATCGGCCTCGTCGGCGACCTCGACGACTCCCTCGTCGAGGTGTTCCCAGCCGGCCATCACCAGCAAGAGCGTCGACTTGCCGGAGCCTGATGGGCCGGTGAGCGCGTAAAGACCACCGGCATCGAGTTCGAGGTCGACGCCGCGCAGGGCGTGGACTTCTTCGTCGCCGCGACGGTAGCTGCGTCGAGCGCCAACCAATCGAATGCGCGCGCTCATGACGGCTCGGGTTCTGCTGCGATCCGGCCGTGGACGATGCGGATCACGCTGCCGGCTGCGGCCACCACGGCTGGGTCGTGCGAACTCGCGACGACGGTCACGCCGCGGTCGGCCAAGGCGCGCAGCGCTTCGACCACTCGCGCTCCCGCCGCGTGATCGAGCGCCGCGGTGGGCTCGTCAGCAACCAGCAACCGCGGCGAACCCGCGGCAGCGAATGCGAAGGCGAGGCGTTGCTGTTCGCCGCCGGACAGGTGGGCCGGACGATGCGAGACCCGATCGGTCAGTCCGAGGACGTCGAGCAGTTCGGTATTGGTTGATGCTTCGGCGGCTCGCAGCCGGTGGCCGAGTCGCACGTGCTCGTCGGCGCTCAGATATTCGAGCAGGTTGTCGCCGGGTTGCTGGAACATGTAGCCGACGTAGCGCCGGCGCAGTAGGCGGCGCTCACGTGGGCTCACGATCGTCACGTCGACGCCACCGAGCAGCACGTGGCCACGAACCGGTCGATCGAGCAGCGCCACCAGTCGCAACAACGTCGTCTTGCCTGAGCCTGAAGGTCCCGCCACCACGGTGAACGTGCCGGCTGGGAACACCGCGTCGACGCCGTCGAGCGCGACGACGTCGCCGTTCGCGCCTGCGTAACGGCGGACGATCCCACGGAGTTCGACACCGGGTGCGCCGGCGACCTCGACACCTATGAGGCGGTCAGGCTTCACGCAGCACCTCCGCCGCCGGCGTGCGCTCGCTCGCGAACTGCGCGGCGATCGTTGCCACCACGATGACGACGAGCAGCACGCCCGCGTCAATGGCCGCTGCACGCCACGGGTAGGAGAGCACAGTGTGCGGTGGAATCTGTGGATCGACGCTGAAGCGGCTGGACAGCAGTGCGGTCGCACCGACGGAGAATGCCACGCCGGCGGCCAGCCCTGCCAGCATCGCAACGCCGAGTTCGATCGCTATCGAAGCGAGGTGCGCGAGGCGACTCAAACCCATCCGCCGTGCCAACACGTATCCGACGCGGCGTGCACGTGATCGCGCATCGAGGTAGAGCAGCAATGCGCCACCCGCGACCGCTCCGATCAGGGTTACGAGCGCGTTCAGAAAGGAGAACGTATACGCGACCGGCTGGACGTACGACCCGTCGGTGACCGAATCGGCCGTGCGGACGAAGGTCGGCGCGATGCCTGCCGCGGCCAGCGCGCCGAGGGCGCTGGTCACGTCGCCGTGAATCCAGAACTGGTACGTACCAGCCGTGCTCAGGCGTTCGAGGGCTGCGCGATCGACGAACAGCGCCGGATAGCCACCTTGCTTGCCCGGCAGGTTGGTCGCCGACGCGATGACATTCACTGACACGTGCACGTCGCCCTTGGGATCGACCATGTCGAGCGTGCTGCCGTTAGCCGCACTGCCCGAAAGCACTGCCTCGATGGGCGCGCCCGGCCCGTCGTCGTGCAGCTTTCGGACCAGCGACGGCATCGATGGCGCCGGCATCGCGCCGTCCCAGAAGGCGGTCTTGGCGAACGCCGCGGGGTCGACACCGATCACGCTGAAAGGGTCCCCGCCGAACGTCGGATGATCGCGGCGCAACACCAGGCTGGCCCGATTCTTCAGCGCAGCAGGCACCTTCTCGCGCTGCGGGAGGTCGACGACGACGTCGGCTCCGATCAGCATCCTGTTCTGGTCGTTCAACGTGCGATGCACCGAGGCGTTGACAGTCGCGCCGTACACGCCGACTGCGGTCGGCAACGCGACGGCTGCCATGAGCAAAGCGGCTGCGCCGGGGATGCCGGTGAGCCGGCGCCAGGCCAGCCAGCTGCTGTTGCCCAGCCGGTCACCACCCCTGCGCGCGCGCCGCAGCACGAACATCATGAGACGAGCCGCGGCGGCGGAGGCCGCGACGAAGCCAAGCAACGGGGCGACAAGAACGACCGGGTCAACGCGCGCAACGGCACCGCCTCCGATGCTGGTCGCACCCCCGCTTGCGGCCGACAGCACGACCGCACCGACAGCGGCGCCGGCCAGCACGAAGAGTTCCCAAGGAACACGCGAGATGGTCGTCGGGCGCACAAAGGATGCGCGTTCGCGCTGGCGGCACCGCAGGGACGCCACCACGCCGATGCAGCCGAACCCGGCCGCAACTGCGATCGCCGCGAACAAGACACCCTCCAACTGCGACCGCGACGACAGCAGCGAACTCGGCCCAACCGCCCGCACCAGGGCGCTGCTCGCGAACCAGCCGGCCACACCGCCTACCCCGAACGGCAGTACGGACTCGAGAATCGCCTTGGCACCAAGCGCTATCGGACCGACGCCGTGCGCGAGCAGCACGTCGACCTCCCGCTTGCGGCGTTCGAACCAGAAGCTTCCGGAGCCGCCGACGAGCAGCAGCGCCANNGCGTGATCGGGGTGACGGTCGACGGCAGGATCGATGCGACGAACCGCGCGCGTTCGGCCGGCAAGTGGAATGTAGTCGCCGCGGTGTCTCTTGAACGGAACCCCAAGAAGCCCGGGTCCTGCGCCGGGTGACCAGTCAGGTAGGTCTGCAACGCGGTGTCCCTGGCGGCGTTGACCGCGGCGGGCACCTCGCGCGACAGCTGGTCCAGCCGGCGCACGAGCGCGGGCGCGTCCTCGACGTTGAAGGCATGGAGGTCGACGGGCCACAGCGTGTGGTCGGCGAGGTCGAGGTGGATGTCGCTGGCGACCTTCGCTGCTGTCGCCGTGTCGACCAGCGCGAAAGGGAACACCGGCGAGTTGCCCTCGGTGTGGATCAGCGTCTCGTCGTTACACCAGAAGGGTGGCGTCGCTTCGCGATTGAGGTCCTTGAACACGCCCCCGACACGCAACGGAACCAGCGGCAGCGCCGGGTCAGCGGCCGCGAAGTCAACCGTGTCGCCGGTGCGGACATGCAGCCCGTCGGCCGCGGTGTCGGCCAGCCAGACGTCGTCTGGCGCCGGGTCTGTACGTGCTGGTAGCGGCGAGTTGACGCGATCAACGTGCGCGAGCGAACCGGTCTTCGACATCACCGTGACGTAAACCTCGCTGGCGCCGGCCGCGGCGCCTGGCGCGATGACCCGCACGTGTGCGGATGAGAGTTCTCGCAGCGGCGGCAAGACGTGCGGCACCGCACCGACGGTGGCAGTCCGCGTCGTCCCGTGGATGTCGAACAGCTGCGCCGCGATCGGGTCGGCACCACTGCTGTTGCCACTGAACAGATCGAACCCGTCGGCGTGCAGGGCCCCGCCTGGCTGGCACTGCTTGGTCAGCTGCTGCCGAAATGTTTCGTTCGCGGCTGACGAGACGAACAGTGGACCGGCCGCGGCGGCCGCCGACAACACTCCCGCGGCCGCAGCAAGCACGATCGCAACAGGCCGGCGGCGCCACAACAGGAAGGGGGCGCGCCGCCACGGATCGAGCGTCCAGATCACGAGGCGCGCTACGCCCCGAACACCGCGGCGTTCGGGTCGGGCTCGCGGACGACGTCCGCACCAAGAGCCTGCAGCTGCTCGACGAACCCGGCGTATCCACGGTCGATGTGGTGGAGTTCGCTGACCGTCGTGACGCCCTCGGCGACCAGACCCGCGAGCACGAGCCCGGCGCCCGCCCTGATGTCGGTGGCCTCGACAGGCGCCCCTGAAAGTCTTTCGCGGCCGCGAATTACGGCGTGGTGTCCGTCGGTGCGGATGTCGGCGCCGAGGCGAACGAGTTCTTGGATGAAGCGGAACCGTCCTTCGAACACGTTCTCGGTGACCATCGCGGCGCCCTCGGCGACCGCGTTCATGCCGATGATCATCGGGAGGAAGTCTGTAGAGAATCCGGGGTACGGCAACGTCACGACGTCGACCGCGGATGGGCGGCCGTTCATCTCGACGTGGAAGCCGTCGTCGAGTTCGCTCACCGCAGCACCACATCCGACGAGACGGTCGAGCACGAGTTCGAGATGCTCGGGGCGCGCATTGTGGATCTCGATATCGCCTCGTGTCATCACGGCCGCCATCGCGAACGTACCGGCAACGATCCGGTCGGGGACGGTGGCGTGAGTGGTCGGCGAGAGCGCTGTGACGCCTTGGATCTCGATCGTCGAACTGCCCGCGCCGTCGACTTTCGCGCCCATGCCCTGGAGCATGCGTGACAGGTCGACGATCTCGGGCTCGCGTGCCGCGTTGTCGATGACGGTCGTGCCGCGTGCCAGCACGCCGGCCATCATCAGGTTTTCGGTCGCGCCGACGCTCGGGAAGTCGAGCCACACCGCCGCGCCGACCAATCCGTGTGGTGCGCGAGCGATGAGGAACCCGTGCTCGCTGTCGAGTTCGGCCCCGAGCTTCTGTAAGCCCGCGACATGCAGGTCGAGGCCACGTGACCCGATGTTGTCGCCGCCGGGCAACGCGACGCGGGCTTCGCCACAACGCGCGAGCAACGGCCCGAGGACGGCGATCGATGCGCGCAGTCGCCGGACCAGGTCGTAGTCGGCCTCGTCACCGATCTCCTGCGGGACGTCGATAGCCAGCCGGCCCGGCGCGTGGTCGACGTCGCAGCCCAGCCGGCGTAGGAGTTCGGCCATGACGTCGACGTCGAGGATCGCCGGAACCTCGGTGATCGTCGTCCGCCCAGGTGCGAGCAATGCCGCGGCCATCAGCTTCAGGACGCTGTTCTTCGCCCCCGTGACGGTCACCTCGCCGGCCAGGCGCGCGCTCCCCGCAACCCTTATCCGCTCCATCGCGGCATGCTAGCCGGGCGAGCCGGGGCGGCGTCCACTTTCCCTCCGACTAGGCTCGAAACCATGGCCGTGCACCTCACCCGCATCTACACGAAGACTGGCGATGACGGCACCACCGCGCTGGTCGACAGCACGCGGACGTCGAAGGCCGATGCCCGCCTGATGGCATTCGGTGACTGCGACGAGGCGAACTCTGCTCTAGGTGTGGCGTTGGCTTTGGGCGGGCTACCCGCCGATGTGCGAGAACTCCTCCTGCACGTGCAGAACGACCTGTTCGACGTCGGCGCCGACCTCGCGACTCCGGTCGTCGAGAATCCGCGTCACGAGCCGCTGCGCGTCGTCTCGGGCGACATCGAGCGCCTCGAGGCGGCGATCGATTACTACAACGCCCTGTCGTCAGAACTCGCCAGCTTCGTCCTTCCGGGCGGGAGCGCCGGGGCCGCGTTGCTGCATGTTGCCCGCACCATCGTGCGACGCGCCGAGCGGCACACCTGGGCGGCGATCGCCGAGCACGGGGCGTCGGTCAACACGCTGCCGGCTCAATACCTGAACCGGCTCTCGGACCTGCTCTTCGTGCTGGCCCGTTACGCGAACACTCCAATCGCGGGCGGGGACGGCGATGTGCTGTGGAAACCGGCCGGTAGCCGGTGATCTGGTGACCGAACTCGCGCCGCGAGAGCCCGAAGTCGATGCGCGTTTCATTCTGGCGAACGAGCGAACATTGCTTGCGTGGGTGCGCACGTCGTTGACCATCATCGCCGGCGGCGTCGGCGTCCAACAGTTTGGACATGTCGGTGGACGCCGATGGATAGCCGTCGCCCTCATCCTGTTCGGAGTGTTCGCCGCGTCGGCCGGGACGGTTCGCTACCACCGCGCCGACCGCGCAATCCGGCACGGACGATTGCCCCGTGCCGGCTTCGCACCGACCCTCGTGTCGGTGTCTGTGATCGCGATTGCGCTGGTGCTGCTCGTCGCCGTGATCGTCAACTAGTCGGCCGATGGCTGATCATGTCCGCGCGCGGACCGAATACCTGGAGTCGCGGCGATCGTCATCAGCATCCTGACACTCCTCAAGGCACGTCAGACGCCAAAGACGGCTCCGCCGGACGCCGGACCGTGAATCTCTGCGACATCTATCTGTGGACGAGTTCTTCTTTATCCACAAGGGTTTCCGGGGTTTCCACACTTTGCTCTCGGCTTCGGAAAGTGTCGGTGGCGGTCGCTAGCGTGCTGGCATGAGTTCGACGTTGACCGGGCACGCGCATCTGGCCGAGCAGGCGGTCACCGCGATCGGTGCGCACCTGGACGGGTTGTTCGACGCCTCGTTGTGGTCGATGCCCGCCGCCGACCTGGCCCGGCTGGTGGTGGCGTTGGAGAAGATGTCACGCCGCGTCGATGCGGCGAAACTTGTCGTGTTAGCCCAAGCCGACACCTCGCAGGTCGCCGCCCAGACCGGCGCTGTCTCGACCGCGAAATGGTTGCACCAGGTCGCCGACGTGCCGATCTGGGCCGGCAAAGCCCGGCTCCGGCTGCACCACGACCTGGCCGACCGCGACATCACCCGCGAAGCCTTTCGCGCCGGTGAGATCACCATGGACGCCGCCACCGCAGTGGTGACCGCGATGGCCCAGCTGCCGGCGGCGGTGCCGGCCGCACTGACCACCACCATCGAACAGTTGCTGGTCGAGACGGCCCGTGATGAGGGCACCCGGGCGGTGGTGCACCGGGCGGCGGACATCACCCACCGGTTCGCCCCAGAGGTGCTGGAAGCCGACGAGCAGAAGGCGCGCGAAGCGCGCTGGCTCAGCCTGACACAGCGCCACGACGGCACCGTCGCGGTCCGCGGGTTACTCGACAAAGAAGGCGGCGCGCTCGCCCTCGCCGTNNGTGCGCGGCGAACCCGCCCACATCGCCGTCGGGGTCGAGCTGACGGCGCTGCAAGGCGCCCCCGGCAGCCCACCCGCGACCCTGCACAACGGCACCCCGCTCAGCATCGAAGCCACCCGCCGGCTGGCCTGTGACGCCAAACTCATCCCGATCGTGCTCGGCGCCATCAGCGAACCCCTCGACATCGGCCGCATCACCCGACTGATCCCCACCCCCATCCGCCGCGCCCTGACCACCCGCGACGGCGGCTGCGCCTTCCCCGGCTGCGACCGCCCACCCAGCTGGTGCGACGCCCACCACATCATCTTCTGGGCCGACGGCGGCAAAACAGCCCTCTGCAACCTGTGCCTACTGTGCGGCCACCACCACGACACCATCCACCACCACGGCTGGACCATCGTGATGCGCGACGGCCAGCCCTGGTTCATCCCCCCACCCTGGATCGACCCCACCCAAACACCACGCCTCAACAGCCGCTCAAAACTCCGCGAACTCAAGCTGTGAGAAGACAACGCAACGTCACTTCCAGCATCACAAACCGCGCTCAAAGCGTTGAGGCAAGTCCGACATGCGCCGCTACGTCCTGGGTCGATGGTCGGGCGCCGTCCGCCTGTAGCGCACCTCGTTGAGCAGGACGTCGCCGAGCCGCTCAGACTTGGTCGCACCGTCAGGTCGCCATCCGCCTCCTTCATAGAAGCCGACCGCACGACTGTTGCTGTCGAGCACCCACAGCGTGGCCTCTGCAAACCCAGCCTCGCTGAGGGTTCCAAGTGAGGCGATCATCAACTCGCGACCAATCCCTCTGCCCCATGCGGTCGGGTCCAGGTAGATGGACGCGAGTTCTCCGGTTGTCAACGGGTCGGCGTCGTCATCGCGGGTGGGACACACGTTGGCGAACCCGATGACTTCGTCATTCACCTCAGCGACGAATGTGCCGGCGCGGGGCCACTCCGTTGCGGCCAGCGTTCGCTCCCACGAAGGCACTCGCCGCGCAGGGTCGAGCGCGTCGAGATAGTCCTGCGGCAACGAGCCGTTCAACTATGCCGACGGCACCACCTCGGACGTCGAGGTTGCCTACCTCGGTTGCGACCCTCCGACCGCGGCAGCCGGCGGGCAGATCCGCACGCTCGATTCAGGCGTCGGGAAGTATCTCGAAACGGCCGCCGTGTCAGGAGGGCTCATAGGCAATCCGGCGCCCGATCTGACCGGGCTTTCACTCAGTGAAGCCACCGACGCGGCTCGCAGCGCCGGTCTGTCCGTCGCGGTCGGCGGCCGCACCACTAACACCCTGATCGCACCCGACACCGTCGTCCTGCAATACCCACCCGACGGCACCGGCATCATCGGTAACACCATCGACCTGCTGCTCAGCCAACAACCGGCACCCGCATGCACGGTGTCGCAACTGGAGATCGACTACCGAGGTCTCAGCTACAGCGCGACTCAGAACTTCGCCACACTCGACGTCCGCGACATCTCGTCGACTCCGTGCACGCTGTCTGGGCCGATCGAAGTCGTAGGCAGAAACGCCGCCGGTCACCAGGACACGAACGTACAGACGTTCCCCGTGACGGCAGGCCTCGTTCTGACCGCACACACCGCCAAGCTTGACCCAGCGGGCGCCGTCCCCGCGGGCGTCTCGATCGCACGGCTGCCACTCCAAGCCAATGTCCGTGACGGTCCTGATGCGAACGGATCGTGCGCCCGCCACCTGGTCGTCCCGGCAAGCTGGGCGGTATCGCTCGCCGGTGGAACGAAGCTGGTGCGAAACGGGGACGGTACTCAGCGCGGGTTCAGCGCGTGCCTCGGCCAACTCAGCGGTCCGACGCCACAAGCACCGGTCACAGCCATCAACTGACCGCAGGACGGCGAGAGCCCGCGCGTGTCGAGCAGCCAGCTTGGGCTATCAAGTCCTCTCGCCTGCCGTCCGATCACTCAGCTGCCAACGCTGCTAACGCGCCTCCGCCGAGATAGGTGACTGGATGACCACGAACGTCGCGCCTCCGGGCTGGCATCCCGACCCGAGCAATCCGGGCGGAGCACTTCGATGGTGGGACAGAATCGCCTGGACGCACCACACCCAGCAGCCTGCCGCCGTCCCCCCTGCGCCGTACGACGCTTTACCGGCTCCGGCCGCGTGGCCCAATGCTGGCTCGGCGACAGCTGGCGGCTACCCGACCAGCGGCTATCCGACGAGCGCGTACGGTCAGGCTCAACAACTCAGTTCCGCTAAGGAGAACTCGCTCTCGCTCACTGCTATCGGCGTCGCCGCGTTGTACGTCCTGATCGCCATGACCACGCACGTCGTCTTTCTCGGTATCTTCCCCCTGATGCTGGCTGTGCGGGCCGTCAGCCGCAAAGAGTCGCTTGCGTCGGTCGCTGTGATCGCGGCGATCGTCTCCATCGTCGTGGCCGTCATCGCCCTCAGGTAGCCGAACAACGCACACGACGCGTTCACCTGAACGCGGTTGGTACCTGCATCCGTCGACGAGGCGGACAATCACTCATGGGTTGCCAGAGCTCACCGAGCTCGGCCGGCGCCGGATCCTATGTTGTGCGACCCTCCGTGCAACTCTCGCGGCCGCGGCCCTGGCGACCGTTCGTGCTCCGGCCAGATCCCAGATGTCCGCGAGTTCGCGACGGATGCCGGCCAACGCTGCGACGGCGTTGCGCCGTCGGCCCCTGCGCAGGGAAGCAGTCACGGCGGGAAAGCGACCTTGGCCTGGTATGAGCCGCTCACGCATAGGCACTCGCGCGGTCGCGAGCTCGTTCGCTACCCACGCCGGCGGCGCACCGCAGAGATCGGCCAGCCGCCTTACCTGCGCGGCGACCTCGGGTTGGGCCTGCTTGCGCGCAACCCTCCCGAGAAACGCGACCCAATCCACAGCGGGATCCACGAGCGACCCGAGCAGCAAGGCGTCGGTGCAGCGGCGAAGCGGAAAGTACCCGGGCAGGCTTAACCCGTCGACGAGCGTGAAGGCGAGGACGTCGGCCGGGCTCTCAAGCAGCAGCCCCGCTCCGGTTGCTGGGCGAAGCCGAAGCACCGGCGAGCCGCCGTCACCGCCGCCGTACGAGCGGCCGATCGTTGATGCGGGCTCGGGCCAGCGCAAGGTCAGAGCCTGACCTGCCTTCTCCATGACGGTAGCCCGCTGCTCTAGCAGGAAGCCGTCGCGGCGCCGGCCCTTGACGATCCACCCGGCACTCACGAGGCAACGCGTCGCTTGCTCGCCGTGTTCGGGTGGCAGCCCAACGTCGACCTCGGTGAGTGGGCGCAGGCCTATGTCATCGCGGTACAGGAGCACAGCCATTCCGCCCGCAACCATGGGTCGCAGGCCGCTCGCCGAGAGCAGGCCGCAGGCGTCCTCGAGCGTACGCAGGCGGACTGAATTCAAGGTCCAGAGCCGTTTTCGAACACCGTCGAACCGCGGAAGCTCAGCCGGTTGCAGGCCAAGTCGACGCAACGCTTGCGCCATGAGCGGGAACAGGCCGTGCAGCTCGAACGGTAGCTGATCAATGTCGAGCGTCGGACGGACACTCGCCCACGCCGTACGCGCGATGTCATCCGGGCCGAACGCCACCTCGAGCAGTGCGTCTTCAAGGCTGCGGAAGGTAGCTGGGGTCATGATCTAGCCACTGCCCTGCAGCCGGCGGCGGTCGAGCGCGGCCTTGACAATAGCGGCGTACTGCAATCGGTGGTCGGCCTGCTGGAGTCCGTTGTTGGAAAGGTGCAGTCGCCGCTCGAGGAGGACATCAGGCAGGATCGTCGTCTTGAGGTTCTGCTCGCAGGATCGCGTGTACCACTCGACTCCAGTGCCGACCTTGAGCCCGACCTTCCACGGGCCGACCTTGTCGAACGCCGAGCGCCGAATGAGCATGACCCCGGACAGGTGCGACACGTGGTAGCCGACGGCAGGGCGAATCCGAGCGGCCTGCTCGGCTGTCACGTCGGGACTCACGAACTCCCGCACATGGCCGTAGACGACCTCGAGCGATGGATCGGCTTCGAAAGCGCGCAGCTGCACATCCAGCTTGCCCGGCGGGAAGCGATCATCGGCATCGAGGAAGGTCAAGAACTCGCCGGTCGCCATCGAGACCGCGACATTGCGCGCGGCTCCGATACCGCCGCGATCCTGCCTCATCACCCGCACCGTGGGATAGCTAGCCGCGATGTCCGAGGTGCCGTCGGTCGAGCCGTCGTCGACAAGGACGATCTCGATCGAACCGCGTTGAGCAAGCGCGCTCTCGATACCCTCAGCAAGGTAATCGCCGGCGTTGTAGGCAGTGATCAGCACGCTGACAAGCGGTGCCGTCGTCATGCGACATCGCCGCCCTTCCGGCTCTCTTCGATTCGCGCGCGCAAGGAACGCAACAACCCGTGCTGAAGATCCTGCCGCCCGTAACTCAGATTCGTGCCGTGTATTCGGCGATCAACCAACACCTCGTCGATGACATCGACGCGCAGACCCGCGGCTCTCATCCGGATAAGCCACTCGAAGGTCTCGCTCACGCGGTACTCGGGATCGTAGCCACCGACTGCTTCGAGTACCCGGCGCCGAATCATCGGGTTCTGGGCCCCCTGGTCGTCCTTCGTCATCCACGCCGGCGGCTCGGTACCCGGCTCGACAAACGTCCGATGACGAACCAGGACGCACGCCGTGTCCTCGTTCTCGGTGAGGTACCTCACCTGGGAGGACACCTTCCCGCTGCGATACAGGTCGTCGGAATCGCAGAAGGTGAGCAGTTCGCCGGAGCTTGCCGCCAGACCGGCGTTGCGGGCGGCCGAGGGCCCGGCATTGTCCTGGCTGATGCACCGCGCACGGGGATAGCCGGACACGATACGGGCGGTCATGTCCGTCGACCCGTCATCGACGACGATCAACTCCAGCATCGGGTAGTCCTGATCGAGAATCGCCTCGATAGCCTCGGCCACAAATCGCTCGCCGTTGAAGACGGGCACGATCACGCTCACGAGCGGGCTACTCATGGCGTTCGCTGTCCAGCGACCGCAACAGGTTGGCGATAGCGATGGGGACGGCGTCGAGGTCAGTGCCCAATTCGAGCGCGTACGTTGGCACTTGCCGAACCACTTGAGCCATCGCCGCAAGGTCGGCCGACGCAGTGCCGGGGAGCTGGAAGAGGGTGCTCGGCGCCAGCGCGGCAAGCGCGGCGATAGGCGACACCTTGTGCGCAATCGTCTTGGGCAGGCCGGTGATGCGCGGGACAAGCACAGCCTGCAACGGGAACTGCCGCACGAGCTGGAGTGGGAACACTCGGTTGACGAAGAGGACCGCCTTCTCGATGTCAAGGCGGTCTGCATTGACGACGCCCGCATGCAGCTCGGGAAAGTTGGCGTATTGGTCTGCGGTGAGTTTCCCGCTGCCGAAGAGGCTGTGCACGGTAGGGCATCCGGTCGCGTCTAACGTCGGGTCGACTGCAACGTAGTCGTCGCTCGCGAACTGCAGGCCAGCGCGCAGCCCCAACAGCGACGTCGTCGACTTTCCCGAACCGCCGCGGCCGACGAGCAGTACTCCACCGTTGTCGCTTCCGATGGCGGCCGCGTGCAGCATCAACGCGCCGCAAGTGCCGAGCCACCAGTGCAACACCATACGAAGGGGCGCGGCGAACTCCCAATAGGGCAAGGCATCGGCGTCGTCGCACCAGTACCACGCCTCGCCGGAGACCTCGTCGATAGCGCTGAGCGATCCCTGGCCGGGCTGCAGTAGCACCCGCAGTGGGAGCTCGTGCCACAGCACGCGAAGGCCTGCTGCCTCACCGATCCGGCCGTCGAGCGGAGGCGCGGCGACACCGATGCCGGTCGAGGCGCGATCCCACAAGTGGATCGTCAGTGCCGGGACTGAAGGTTGCGGCAAACATGCAAGATGCTCGAAAGCCTCGGTGAGCGGCAGCAATCGCGGCCCCGCGAATTGCAACACCACCGGCTGGCCAGCAATCATGAACCAACGATCGATGAGGCCACCGACGACATCGGCGGCCCGCGTGAAGTCCTCGGTCAACGCCGCGGTGCCGAAGGACGTCGATTCGGCCGCGGCCCGATCAGCCGTGGCTACCAGCTTCAGGAGCGACGTGCGGCCACCCTTTTTCGGTGCTCACCTCATGAACCGGATCGAGCAGCAACAGGTCTTCCAGATCGCCGAATGCCTCCATGACGGGCAGCTCGAATGACGGCTTGGGCGTGGATATCGTCGGACTCGGTGTGGCGGCGGGCTGGTCATCGAAATTGTCGACGATCAAGCCCTCGCCCGACAGGTAGGTGACGAATTCGTCTACAGCGGCCGCGATTGCGTCCGGCGATGCGTCGTACGACGAAGCGAGCGCCTCGACGACGGCTGGGACGGGAACGGAGGCGGACAACCATGACCAAACCTCGGCGCCACAACCTCGGGCACTGAAATACCGACCCGTGCCCAGGTGCAACACGATGGCTTCACCGTCAATGACCTGGTTGATCACGTCAGGCGCATTGATGCGAAATCGCTGACCTTGCATCGTCCAGAATCCCCTCGGCCGGTAGTCATCACACTGTAGAGATGAGGCGAGCCGGTGACGGCCCTTCTTGCAATTCTTGGAGTACCAGGCCGGCCTCGAGTCGGTCAGCGCGCATTGCGTCGAGTCAGGGTGCCTTTGACAGCCAGCAAGTCGGCGCGCAGCATCGGCCAGCGCAGGACGATGCAGGCCCAGCACACCGCGGCGACTCCCAAACCGGTGAGCAGGACTACGACGGCGGGTGACCCGGCGAGCGCCAACCGAACGAGCGCGGTCGCGACGCCGACCACACCGGCGACTACCGCCGGGCGCCACACGGCGTCCGCAACGTCGCTCATGCGCACCGGCGTGCCTCTTACCGCGAACCAGATGCCGGGCACGATCAGACAGGTCTGAACGATCGCGTAAGCGGTCGCGACGCCGGTGATTCCCCAATGCAGGCCAACGACGAAGGAGGCGACGGCGACTGGCGCACTGACCCCGGCCCAGATCGCCATCGCGCGCGAACGTCCGGAGGTCGTGAACAACCAGGTGAAGGTGCGCGACACCATCTGCAGAAAGCCGGCGACGGCGAGCCATCGGAACGGTTCGGCCGCGCCGACCCAACGATCCCCAAGGACGACGATGATGATCTCGCGCGACATGACCGCGAGGAACACCACGCCGGGCATGCCGACGATCGTGATCGCCCCGAGCATTCGGCGGTAGAACGCGCGATACCGCTCCGGGTCACCGAAGATCGCTGACATGACGGGCTGGACGACGTTGCCGAGCGGCCCGTGGATCTGGCGGAGCGGAACGAGGAACAGGTTGTAGGCGCGCGCGTACAACCCGAGCGGGCCGGTGCCGAGAACCCGGCCGACAAGAATGTTGTCGGCGTTGCTGGAGAAGTAGTAAAGGATGTTCGCGATGCTGACGCCGGCGCCGAAGCGCAGCAACGGCCACACACCGGTACGTCGCGTTGGCAAGCTCGGGCGCCAGTCGATCGCCGTCCATACGAAGACGACGAAGAAGAAGACGCCGACGATCTGCTGGATCACCAACGCCCAGTAGCCTGCTCCGAGCAGAGCCGCGATGATCGCGGCCACGCCGGCGAGCAGGCGCGGAACAAATGACCGTACGGCGATCGCGCGGAACTTCATCCGCCGAGACATCAACGCGGCGTGCTGGACACCGAGGCCTGCAATGACATAACTCACCGCGAGTGCTGCCACGACGCCGATCAAAGCGTGGTTGCCGTAGAACCCGGCGACCAGCGGCGCCGACGCGACAACGAGAAGTGCCAGGACGACGCCTGCGCCGGCATTGACCCAGAAGAGGTTGCTCAACTGCCCATGTGTCAACTTCGCCCGCTGCACGACAGCCTGGCTGAGACCCAGCGTCTGCATCTGCGTGGCGAATGCGGTCACCGTGAGCGCCTCGCTGAGCAGGCCGAAATCCTTCGGTGCCACCAGCCTTGCCAGCACGGCCGTCGTGACGATCTGCAGCGCATACCCGGCCCATTGCCCGCCGAGGGTCCACGCGAGGCCCGACCGAACAGCGGAGCCGGTGGCGCGATCGACGTCTCGATCCCCCACGCTGTCATCGGAGTAGCCGGCTGACTTGGCCGTGGATTCGTCGTCCACGCGGAGCATTATCTGTTCAGGCACCGGTGGCAGTCGCGGTCTTGGTGGGTTTGTGCGAGGTGTCGTCGTCGTGAACACCAGTTGGCTGCGGCCAGAATGCGACGTCCTCGGTCATTGGCACACCGAGCATGAACGTGGGCAGCTCGATGAGATGACCGAACTGCGCGGCCTTGCTCTGCAAGTAGCCCACAAGGGACTTGTCGAAATCCATCACAACCCGCTCAGAGCCGATGACGGCTATGCCGCTATCGGAGAGCGCCTTGATCTTCTCGGGATTGTTGCTGAGAAGCTGCGCCTCCCGGACGCCGAGATCCTGCAGGATCGCGGTCGCCGACGCATACGAGCGCACGTCGGGAGTCTCGCCGAGCTCTTGAAACGCTTCCCTTGTCGTGAGACCACGTTCGTCCATCAACTCATACGACCGGATCTTCTGGAACAGCCCGATGCCGCGGCCCTCGTGCGACGGGTGATACGTCATGACGCCCTGGCCGCGGTCTTCGAACCGGCGCAGCGCCTCCCACATCTGCCACGCGCAATCGCAGCGGCGGTCACCGAAGACCTCGCCGGTCAGGCAGGCGGAATTGATGCGCACCGGCACCGGATTGGTCAGTGGGCCTTTGAAGATCGCCAGGTGCGTGTCGACGTGCGGGCCCTCTGCGATCAGGTAGGCCCGCAAGGTGAACATGCCGATCCGGTTGCGGATCGGAACGTCCTTGCTGACCTCGAGGATGCGAACGCTCATCGCCTGACCAGCCCCCCGTCGACGTCGACGACCGAACCGTTGATTGCGACCGGCGCGTTCGTCAGGAGCCAGGCGATGACGTCGGCGACCTCCTGCGGCTGCGTGTAACGCCCGAGCGGAATCGCGTTCTCGTAGAAACTCCGTCGCTCGTCACCCATCACCGCCGCCATCGGCGTTTCGACAGGTCCCGGGCTGACCACGTTCGCGATAATTCCCTGTCGCGCGTATTCGCGAGCGATGCTCTTGACCGCTGCCACCAAGCCGGCCTTCGCCGCTGCATACGGGACGTCGAGTCCGCCGGTGACTGCAGCCTGGCTCCCGACGACGACCAGCCGCATCGACTTCGTGTTGTCGAGTGCGGCACTGACAAGCGCCGGCAGCAGCGCGATCATGGCGACCAGATTCAGGTCGACGACGTGACGCAAATCGCTGGTGGAGTATTCGCGGATGTCACGCCGCGGATACCACCCGGCACACCACACGACATAGTCCGGCGAGCCGACGTCAGCTAGATAATCCTTCAGCCATAGGTCGCGCGCCGCGTCGTCGGTGAGATCGAGGGTGAAGTCACGACCGGTGATCGCGGCGTCGGCGCAAGGAGCGACCGCGTCCACGACAGCCGCGATGTCGACTGTGTCGACCACGCTTAGCTCGCGCAAGGCATCGCACACCGCTGACCCGATCCCGCCCCGCGCCCCCAACACCAATGCGCGCGGGCGCGCACCAGACACCAATGCGCGCGGGCGCGCACCAGACACCAATGCGCGGGTCATCGGGGATCGAACTCCTTCAGCAGCAGCGACACCTCTGCGCCGACCGCGTCGACGGGCGCCGAACCGTCAACGACCTGGAACCGCGGTGAGCTGCCCCAGGGCTGATCGAGGAAGTAGTTGCGGACGGTCGTCATGCGCGCGAGGTCGAGTTCCTCGCGCTTTCGCGACGAACCGTCGCGGGCGATGATGCGGGTGGCCGCAAGCTCGGGCGGGACATCGATATAGATCGTCAGGTCAGGCTCAGGCGCGAGCCGGTTGATGTCCATCAACCAGCCGAGGTCTGCGACGCCACGAGCCATGAAATAGCTGTAGGTCGAGTAGACATATCGGTCGGTGATGACGCAGCCGTCGCCAGCCAGGGCCGGCAGGATGCGCGTGCGCACGTGACGAGCCCGGTCGAATGCGGCAAGCAGGGCCAGCTCCGCGGTCAGACAGGCACCGTCACTGCGCAGATCGAGCAGCGCTCGGACGTCGGGATCGTTGCGGTAGAGATCGGTCGGCTGCCTCGTCACCATCACGTCGGCTGTCGTGGCCAGGTATGCATGCGCGTTCGCAACCTGGGTGGTCTTTCCGCTGCCGTCGATGCCGCAGAACGCCACGAAGTAGCCCGCCCAGGGCCGGGTCTCAGCCATGAGCCAGCGCCGTCCGGCAAGCGCCGACGAGCTCGGCAGTGGCTGTCCGCATCGCAGCAACGGTGGGTCCTGCACCGAGGACGCCGCGCGACGCCGTCGGGAGCACCCGGTCCTGGTACCCGGCGAACCGGCGCGCCACGTCGTCAACGCTCGCGCCCTGTGCCCCGAGACCCGGCGCGAGAATCGGGCCGCCGAAGGCCTTGAGGTCGTACCCGTCTGTCGCGCAAGTGGCGCCGAACACGACGCCGATAGAACCGAGGACGTCGCCGGGCGCGAGCCGGTTCACGTCGCCAACCTCGTCGAGCACGTGGCTCACGACATCGCCATTGCCGCCGACGATCGCGTCCTGGATACGCACGCCTTCAGGGTTGGAACTGCGGGCGACGACGAAGACGCCGCGTCCGCTGGCCTGCGCGGCCGCGAACATCGGGGCGAGCGACGCGACTCCCAGATACGGTGTCGCGGTCATCGCGTCGAGATCGTAAGGACTGTCGGCGGCGAGGTAGGCCTGCGCGTACGCCAGCGAGGTCGATCCGATGTCACCTCGCTTGGCGTCGAGCAACACCATCAGCTCGCGAGCTCGAGCGTCGCGACAGAGGTTCTCCAGAACCGCCATTCCAGCGCTGCCGAATCGCTCGAAGAATGCCGACTGTGGCTTGACGACCGCAACCAGACCCTCGACCGCATCGAGCACTCGCGACGCGAAAGCGGCCAGGCCGGCGGGAGTGACAGACAGCCCCCAGGCGACGAGCAGATCAGCGCTCGGGTCGATCCCGACGCAGAGCGGCCGCTCGTGCAGTGCAACAGCCAACCGGTCGCCAAAACTCGGCGAAGACGAAGCCCCCACCACTGATCCCCACCCAAGGCTTGCGTCGCCGACCACGACATTGCGCGGTGGCGCGAACTGACTGACAAGTCGGCGATCTCGACGGTGCCCTCCCGCACCGAACGGACCGCAAAGTGTCGTCGGCTCCTCCGACACTGGCAGTGTCGTCGGCTCGGTCGACAGTCCAAGATCCCCGCGTTTAGGTTAGGGCCAGGTAATAGTCGACGTCGTGAGAACCCGGAAACTTCAGCCGAACGGCCCAACAAGTCCGGTCGGACGGCTACCCGAGCTCAGGGTTCGAGCCCGCCCTGGACGACCGCGAGATACGACGCACGAGCAGCGTCGCCGCCCGCCTCGATGTACAGCTTGTTCTGCGTGGGGTCGAACCCGGGCGCCCGACGATTCTTCATGGCGACCAAAGCGGCGGCGATACTGCGCGGCGTCGACTTGCGCGCGTTCTTGAAGGCGAACTGACCGGAGAATTTGTCGGCAGGCAACGTCGGTGCCGGTGTCCAACGGTTGGCAGCCGCAGCGAACGCTCCCCAGGCGGTGCGTCGAGCCGGCGCGAACGCTGCGTCGGGCGGTGCTACCTCGAAGCCGATGACCCGGGCCGTCCGCGCGAGCACGATAGCGAGAGGGAGCCGGACGCCGTAAGCCTTGGCCCGCAGCAGCGTCTCGTCCCAGTCGAGTTCAGGGTCGGCGGCCGCGCGCTCGATGTCCTTCAGCCACATCAGGCGATGTCCGCCCGAGTGGGCCGTGTGGTAGGCGAGATGCAGCAACGTATCGGCCGGATCAAGCGTTGGGAGTGTGGTGTTGCCGATCTTCGCGTCGACGGTCCTGGCCAGCATGTCGGCAATCGGGAACGTGAATTGCGACCGCAGCCGGCGATCGTTCACCACGTGCCAGTGCAGGTCGAGCGACGTACCGTTCGGCAGGACCAACGACACCTCGGCCCGGGTCTGATGCGCGATCAGCGCCCAGTTCTGGTCGACCATCTGTGCACCCGACTCGAGCAACGCGTCGAGGACGTCGCCGAACCGGCGGCGGTCGACCAGGATGTCGAGATCGATGTAGGTCCGCAGGTCGGGCCGCGACCACAACCGCTCGGCCAGGACCGGGCCCTTCATGGCCGCCCAGGCGACGCCGGTCTGCGTCAACGCCGCAACGAGCCCTGGGACATCGGACATCAGCTGCAACTGCCGGGCAACCTGCAACTGATACCGCAGCTGCATCGGCTCGAGCAGCGCAGGCGACGCGTCGCCGGCGTCGCGCAGGTGGACATACACCGCAGGAGCGATCTTGTGGACGAACACCGCGGCTTCGAGCGCATCTGCGTCGACGCCGGCGTACGTCAGCGCCGACCGGGTGCCTCGAACGGAGTCGTCGATCGAATCGATCAACAACCGCGCCAACGGGTGCTCGCCCCGGGCGCTCTTCGCCATCACGACGTTGGAACGGCTGTTCAACGCTCGCACCTCAATGAATCTCGACTATTCCCCCGCGGTCGCGGCCCGTCTACCTTACCGACGTCGCCCACGGCTGTCCGGCGATTGGCCGACGATTGGCCGACTCGTCAGGTCACCCGAGTGTCGGGATGGGTGTGGGCGCCCGGAGCCGACGATTCAATCCAGGCGAGAAATCCCGTCAGCGCGGCCTCGCTCATCGCCAGCTCGATATCGACGGGGTCGCCCTGGCGGGTGATGACATCGCAGGCAACAACCACGGACGAGTGCGGGAGACCGAGCACCTCGGCGCCGCGCGGATAGCGCCGCGCGCTGATCTCGGTGCTGCGCCGCACAAGTGTCCATTTCGGTTGAAACGACAAGCTCAGCAGTCGGTACCACTCGAGGTCTTCGTTGGTGAACCTGGCGAGGCCGATGTGCCATCCACGCGCTGGCAGCTCGGTGCCAATGCGCAGGCCGCAGTTCATGGTTGCGCCACGGCGGCGCAACGTCGTCCGACGGAACAGAAAAGCAGTGAGCCCGACGACAACCAGGACGACGATCCAGCCGGCGCCGTCGAGGATGTCGCCGATCGTCCGTGTCATCTACTGTCCTCTACCGGCGTCGATTCAGGCAGACTGACCGGCGGCGGCGAGTCGCGCCCGAGCACGCGCGGCCGCCGATTCGCTCTCGGCGTCGTCGCCGGCACCTGTCGCCCGCTCGAGTGCGGCGCGGGCGCGGGCTACGTCGACGTCGCTCGACAGTTCGGCGATCTCGGCGAGAATCGTCACGTCGTCGTCGCTCACCGACAGGAATCCTCCGTGCGTGGCGACCTCGACCCCTTCACCTGCGTCACCGCCGGTGATTCGAACAGTGAATCCTTCCGCCAGGACACCGAGAAGTGGCACGTGACCCGGCAGGATGCCGAGTTCGCCGTCGAGCGTGCGGGCAACGACGAAGCCGGCCTCGCCGGACCAGACCTGGCGCTCGGCGGACACGAGTTCTACCTTCAGCGGCACGGGGACCTCACTTACCTGCGAGCCGGTTGGCGTTGGCCTCGACGTCGGTGATGCCGCCGGCCATGAAGAAGGCCTGCTCGGGCAGGTGATCGTAGTCGCCGTCGGTCAACTTGCGGAACGACTCGACCGTCTCGGCGAGCGGGACGAACGAACCCTTCTGACCAGTGAACGCCTCGGCCACGAACATGTTCTGCGACAGGAACCGCTCGATGCGCCGGGCCCGTCCGACCAGCACCTTGTCTTCCTCGCCGAGTTCGTCGATGCCGAGAATCGCGATGATGTCCTGGAGATCCTTGTAGCGCTGGAGGATCTGCTTGACCCGGTTCGCGACGTTGAAGTGCTCCTCGCCGATGTACTGCGGGTCGAGGATCCGCGAGGTCGAGTCGAGGGGATCGACAGCGGGGTAGATGCCCTTCTCCGAGATCGGCCGCGACAACACGGTGGTCGCGTCGAGGTGGGCGAAGGTGGTGTGCGGAGCCGGGTCGGTGATGTCGTCGGCCGGCACGTAGATCGCCTGCAATGAGGTGATCGAGTGGCCACGCGTCGAGGTGATGCGCTCCTGGAGCACACCCATCTCGTCGGCGAGGTTGGGCTGGTAGCCCACGGC
>PLCK01000045.1 GCA_003134755.1 Actinomycetota bacterium
GCGATCGTCGGCGGGTTCGTCTACCGCGGCTCCGCGATCCCGGGACTAGCCGGGAAGTACGTCTTTGGCGACTACTCGCGGATCTTCGGCCAGCCCGACGGACGTCTGTTCTACCTGTGCCCGTCGACCGACGTCACCCACCGCGTGTGCAATCTGATCACGCGACCGGGCATCGCTGTCTTTGGCTTCGCCCGAGACGGCGCCGGTGAGCTCTACGTACTCGGCAACCGAACCGGCGTGGTCTCAGGCAACACCGGCGTCGTGGAGATGCTCACACCCGGCTGAACCAAGACGGCATGCCAGCGCCGGCCAGGCTGACAACGGCTCCCTTCCACTTCTGCCGGCCGCAGGGACGGGTGAGCGAGCCGCGAGGCTACTTTGGGTCAGGGGCTATCGGGGGGCGAGGCCTTGCGACCGAGGCATGACCCACGACCCAGCCGACGATTTCGATCGTCCAGCACTTCGACCGGGTCATCTGCGGCTGGTGGTTGGCGGCGCCGAACAGGCTGCGGTTTCCGCGGGTGGTGGGGTCACGGGTGTCCAATCGGCTCCCCGTCGGCTGTGCTGAAGATGCCGCCAGGTACCTGAAACTCCGCGGGCGGGATCGCGGTGGCCGCGAACCCGCGGGTGGGTGAGATGAACAACATCGGCAGTTCGAACGGTCCCCCCGGGAATGGGTCAGCAGGTCACGACCAACGCTGGAACCCGCTGGGCGACTTTTGATACCGCGGGCGTACTCGGCGCACTGACCAGCCTGCACGCCAGCAACGCCACCCACGCCCTACTGCTTACGACGATCACCACATCGGGCGGCACGACGAGCGCGCTGTATGGCACCAAGAACGCCGGACGCAGCTGGCAACGGCTGTTCAGCCACTAACGAATCCATCTCGAGATCGTGTCGGAGGTCGCCTAGTGCAGGTGCTGGGTGAGGGTGGCGGCGAGCCGTGCGCAGTCGGTGACGGTGACGGTGAGGTTGGGGTGGCGCAGCCTGCCGGTCGGTTCGATGCCTGGGATTGGGTCCCGGAAGCTGATCTGGAGGCCTTGGCGTGAGTTCGTGGCGAAGGTGAGGCCGCGGTCGGACAGCGACAGCCTGGCCGGTCCTGCGGTGCGGAGGAATCGGTAGGGTCCGGTCGCCTGCACGGAGTTGATGTTCGTGAGCGGGGTAGTGGATATGCCAGGGTCCAAACTGTGCGTGTAGTTGCTCCCCGCTCACCGTCACGTGCGCGGTGGCGGGGGAGACGCCAAAGAGTTTGGCCGAGAACCGGTAGGCGGCGTCAAAAGCGAAGTCGTACTCGGTGTCGTCTAGTTCGGGCACGGGTCAGGTCCGGGGATTGTTGACGTCGCCGCGCCACGCGCCGTCCGCGTGGCCGTGTTCTTCGATGTAGGTCTTGAAACTCACCATGTCGGCTTTGACCGGGTGATCGTCGACACCGACCAGGGCGCCGGCTTTCTCGACGATCCCCTCGGCCATCCAGTCCAGCTGCACGGTGACTTTCGTTTCGCCTTCTCCGAGGCGGTGGAAGGTGACCACACCGGCGTGGGTGGTGCCGTCGGTGCTCTTCCATGCGATGCGCTCATCTGGATGCTGTTCGGTGATTTCGGTGTCGAACTCGCGGCTGACGCCGCCGATTTTGGTGACCCAATGGGCGTGGGTATCGTCGGTTTGGTGATCGACTCGACTCCACCCATGAAGCGCGGGAACGACTCGAACTGGGTCCACTGGTTGTAGGCGGCGCTCACGGGCACCGACACGTCGATTGACTTCGCAACACTGGGCATGACCTACCGTGCCATCCCATTTGATGGTGCTGGTTGTTTCAGGGATCGAGGAATCGCAATCAAACCGATCGCGGGTCGGACTGCTGTTCAGTGGCGGCACTCAAGCACCTGGCCAACGTCGGGCCGCGCCATTCGCCACGTTCGGGTCGCGGGCAGCGCGGCGACCACGGCGCCGCGCGCCGTTCCTGCGCAGGCGCAGCAGACGACCAGCCTTGACCGGCGTCGCCGTGTAGCGACGCCACCGAAAGGTCACCGATTTTTCTAGATCGTGCCGCCCGACGACTCGAAGGTGGCCAGAAATTTCAGACCGAGTTCGTGACGTTCGTCGACGGTGCGACCTGTAAGGATCGAGGGGAACTCGTCGTGTTCCTCGGCTTCGGCGTGGTCGGATACGGCCCTTTTGAAGTCAGCGAACTTCGCGTCGAAGTCGGCGCTGTCAACTTGGAGTGTCTTGAGAGTGGCGAGGACCTGGTTCGCCTCGTCTTCCTCGGCGTTGCGAGCCGTCGCCACTTCGGCGCCAGCTGTCTGCTGGGTCACTGGCCGAACGACTGACTCTTCCGCTGTTTCATGAGCCTTCAGCATCGTGGCGAGTTCTTCGAACGCTCGTTTGCGTTCGCTGCCCGAGGTCGATTCGACGGTATCCATCACGTCGCGAACGGCCGCGTGTTGGGTGTACAAGATCGCGACAACGTCACCTGCCGGCAACTTCGCGGCTTCCGCGCGATCTTTGTCTGCCTCATTCACGGTGTCCTCCACCTCATGGTTTTCCAAAACATCGACGCCAAAATCAGACCTCTTCGGGCTGTCTTCGCCACCAATACCCTGGTGACCCACGGAGAAACGCCGACGCATCGTGACGCCGAAACAAATCGGGGCGACGCGTCGAGGTGATCGCGCGCGGCAGCGCAAAAGCGGGCCGTGGCACCGCGCCGTGGCAGTACTGACCGCTACACGGCCGAGGGTCACAGCCACCCGAGGCGAAGCCGAGCATGCTCCGATCGGCTTCATCTGGCATGACATAGCGCTCGTCATGTCGAGCGCAGTGGCAAGAACGACAGCGTGCGCAGCGCGTGGTGGGCGGACCCGCTGGCCGGGTTCGTGATCGTCTTCTACGGCCTGCGCGAAGCGGTCGCGATCTTCCGCCCCGCGCCGGCGACCCGATGATCGCCAGGCTGGTCGCGTTCGTCGTCCCGTTAGGTGTCGACACCTTCGTCGTCGCCGCCGCGCTCGGTCTCAGCAAACCAACAGCACGGCAGCGGGTTCACATCGGTGCGCTGTTCGCTGGATTCGAAGGCGGCATGCCCATCATCGGCCTGGTCCTTGGCGCACCCCTGGGCCACCTGCTCGGCGCAGCGGCTGAGTACGTCGCGATCACCGTCCTGATCGGACTCGGCCTCTACATGACCGTCCACGACGATGACGACAGCGACGGTGTGCGCCGGCTCGCGACCGCCAAGGGTGTGCGCGCACTGCTCCTCGGTCTCAGCATCTCCCTCGACGAACTCGCCATCGGTTTCACCCTCGGACTGCTCCGCGTGCCAGTCGTCCCGTTCCTGATCGCGGTCACCGCGCAAGCGTTCGTACTTAGCCAACTCGGACTCACCATCGGGCACCAGCTCTCCAACCGCTTCCGGGAGACCGCCGAACGGCTCGCCGGGATCGCACTCGCCGGTCTCGGGGGCGTGCTGCTCATCCAGCGACTGTCTTCATGACGCGCACCGCTGCTAGCACGCAGCGCGGGGAAGCACACCGGAGATACGACCGTGTTTGCACACATGCCGGGGGAGGGCGGCGCCCAGCGTGCCGGTGGTCGTCTGTTGGGCGGTGTTTCCTGCGGGCCTCCGGTAGGTCGAGCCCGGAGCGGCCGGGAATGCCGGGCGGGCTGGCAAAAGTCTGCTGGTGTCGCAGCTTCGTGAATGGAGGTCGAACGCTCTCCGCGCGCTGCGTTGCGGCGCTCCGCTCAATCCCTCACGCCAGCAGATTTCTCGGCGTTTGGTCGATGCGTGCAAGCCGTGCTCACTTCTTGCACGCATTTGCCCGATTTGGGCCTACGACACGGGCGGGGCAGGTGGGTCAGAAAGTGCATAAGGCCAGGTCAGACATGGTGCGCCGCCAGGGACTTNNACCCGCAGATTAAGAGACAAACCTGGGCCGTGATGGCCGGTGTCCTCCGGTGATGGCCGGTGGTGTCTTCGCAGGTCAGCGCCTTCCTGCCGTGTTGACCTGTGCGCTCGCCGCCGCCCCGTACTGAAGCGTTCGCACGCATCCTGCACGCAAATAGAGGCGGCGAGGCCAGTCGTTTCGCCTCTGTGCACGCAACGGCCGATCGTAGTGCAATCTGAATCACCGCCGCGGCCATCGATCGTGTCAACGGCGGGGACGAGATGATGCCGATCGTCGCGGACACCCTGACCGCCGGACAGTGGGATGGGTGGGAGCGCGACTACTACCTCAAGACCAAGTCCAAGAAGGAGCTCGGCCTAGAAGGACACTGGCTGATCGACGGAGGCGACCGCGTGGTGTACGACGAAGTCGTCGGCAAGGTCAACCCGGTCCTGCGATTCGTTCTGCTGCGCGTGTTCGGCCCGAAGTATCGCCAGGCGTGCGCCACTCGATGGGGCGCCGACATCCCGGTTGGCCCCAAACTGTAAGGGATCGCCAACACCGACCAACCCCTGCGCAGACCGGAACGACCACAACGTCACCTTGTACGCGCCGGCGATCACCGCCATCCAGCACGGATGGCCGCGGCGTTACTGGCGCCGCGTGACGCCAGCAATGAGTGCCGCTCCTCAGCGGCGATCCGGCAGGAGGTGCGGTGCTCGGTGCACCCCCTTGACCCACGAGCGGCATTACCTCGGATCGGGCGTCTTCGTGCTCGGGTCGTTCACCGGTAGTCATCATCTAACTGGGACACCCCCGCTGATCAGGCGGCGTCGTTGCGAGGATGTGACCTTCAGCAATGAATAGCGCATTCTCGATAGGCGCTACATGTCGCCGCCGGATGCGTCAGCTTCGCCTTTGGCCCATACGAGTCGATCTGTCCGCCCAGGTGTAAGCCCGGTCAGGTGGGGGCCTCTGCGAGCGCCGGGGCGATGCCGATCGCCCCGGCGAACGCTCCTCGAACGAACTCCCGCACGAGGCACGCTGTAGCCAAGATCGGATATCGATATCGGACCTCGATTCGTGCTAGGCCGCCATCGAATAGGTTCTGCGCCGCTGCCGGGACGGTTCTCGGGCGCGTCCCGTAGGGGGAGGATGACCGGACGCATCGGAGCCAAGCCTCGGCGTCCGCAGGACGATCCTGCGACGAGATGACCGAGAGTCGGCCCGCTGTGATTGACCACGACTCTCGAGATAGCTCGGCGTGCGCAGCGAGACGTCAGTCGGCGTACCCGAATCAGCGCATGCCGGAGAGCAGTGAGAGGCACAATCCGGCCGTCGTGCTCGGCGGCCAACCGGTGCTCGCGTAGGAAGTTCCACATCACGGCTGTCGCGTCGGGGCCGGCTGGATCGGTGTAGGAACCAGCCGGCGAGCCGCCCGACCATGCGTGTCCCAGGCCGGCCACGAGCCAGTACTGCACGAGGGGCCGGCCGAACCGGTCGTTCCAGGTGCGTGCGTCGTATCGCAGCCCGCCGGTCGAGTAGCCGTCGTGGACGTCGTCTGGTCGGTCCGCGTCGAGAGCGAGCGAGCTAGACGAGGCGTGCTGGTTGGCCGTCAGCCACTGCCGGACGACCCGATCGCCGTTCTTCACAGACACGGTCTGGTCCGCGACCCCGTGGATCACCACCGCCGGAACCATCCGGGCGTGCTCACCCATGGCGGCGTAGGCTTGCCGGCCGCGTTCCGCCGGGTCCGGTCCACCAAGTTTCATGCTTGCCAGCGCTCCCGGCACGGTCCGCGCGGCGCCGTACGACAGGCCCGAATGGATGCCGACGCCCGCGAAAAGGTCGGGATAGGTGGCTCCCATGATGGTCGCCATGGACCCGCCGGCGGATAGCCCCACCACGTAGACGCGGCTCCGGTCGGGCTTTGCGGCGATGTCCGAGCCGAGTACCTGTGCCACGATGCCGACGATCGCTGCCGGCTCCCCCGACCCGCGCACCTGGTGCTCAGGCAGGTACCAGTTCCAGCACCGCTGCCGATTGTTCTCCTCGCGCTGCTCCGGGTAGACGACCACGAAGCCGCACCGGTCCGCCATCTCGTTCATGCATGTACCTGCGGCGGCGTCGTCAGCAGACTGGGTGCATCCGTGCAGGACCACCATCACAGGAACGCGACGGTGCCGTGGCAGCCGTTGCGGTACGTAGACCGCGTAGCGAAACAGCCCATGACCGTCGTCATAGGTCGACCGCTCCCAGCCTCCCCGGCGCGTTGTCGCCTTCACCAGCATCCCGCGTGCCTACTCTCCACGTTCATGCTTCCACTCTGCGGAGGCCGGATAATCCCGCAGCGACCGGGTCGGCAACTCAATGTCCACTCATCGCAGGTCAGCGCCCTTCTGACGCTTGGCACCTACAGCCATGTCGTTCCGGAACTGGCGACCGAGGCGGCCGCCCGCATGGACGCCGCGCTATGGGGGATTGAGACCAGAACTGAGACCAAGCCCCCAGCGATCCAAGCGCCCACGATGACGTTTCCGCAGGTCAAACATGGTGCGCCGCCAGGGACTTGAANNACCCGCAGATTAAGAGACAAACCCGGGCCGTGATGACCGGTGTTCTCCGGTGCCGGTTGGTGGTGTTTCCGCAGGTCAGCGCCTTCCTGCCGTGTTGAGCTGTCCACTGGCTGGTGACCGGTGCTGAACTGTTCGCACGCATTGTGCACGCAAATCAGTGCGGCCGGGGTCAGACGTTCCTCCACGTGCACGGCCGGGCCGATCGTATTGCACGCCCACCACCACGTCGCAGATCTGTCCCGGGTGTCGTCGCGTGCAGATCGATGCGGCAGAAAGTCTGGCGGGTCTTACGTGAATCGGCAGCGCCCACCACCAAGGGGTGGTCGGCCGCGTCGGGCCATATTGAGGTGTCTCGTAGACCGGTCGGCTACTGGACGGGCGTTCCGGTCGCCGGTGTTGAGCTGGACGAGTCAGCTCACGGCGTCCGCTCGATGAGCTTGTGGGCGGTGCTGGCGCCCCGACGCGCGGTCAGCAGTCGAACACTGACCAGCAGACGTCGTTCCGCAACCGCTGGTCGTCAAGTACGAGCTCGCGAATCGCATCCGGGAGCTGGTCACGCTGCCACCGACATTCCAGTCGTCCTACGGCGTCGCCCTCACCGTCTGGCGCGGCAGCGCGGGCGGCCTTGATCGCGTAGGCGGCCGCGCCGAGTTCGTGCGCGCCGACGTGCGCGACGGCTCCGGCCTGACCGGCCGCGTATGCGGCATGCCGTGCTGCTCCACGCAGGTCTCTGGCCGGGCCCATTGCATGGCCGCCCGCCGCGCGAGCCTGCATCATCTTGACCTCCCCACGCACCCAGGCGCGGGCATGCTCGATCGCCTGAACCGGTCGTGGGTCTTCAGGCTGAGCCGACTCGAAAAATTCAAGGACGTGCTCGGCGCACGACGCCGCCCAAAGAGCGAGGAGATAGTGATCCGGACCGGCGAGGGTTCCACCGCGGCGGATCGTCACGACGCGAGAGTCTCGGACCTTCGGGAGAATCATGGCTCGAACTTCTATCACTCGTATCCGCCCAACAGGCCGATTGTCGCTCATTTTGTGGCCGCTGCAGGCGGGCATGGCCGCGGCGATTTCTTCGGTGTCGCCAGTGCAGGGGGGTTGAGATCAAACAGGTGGACGAGCACTGGAGAGACCGTGGCGGGTGCGCGGAAGCATGTAAGCCAGGGTCAAGTCCTTGGGCGTGGTGTTTGACGGTTGATGCGTGATCCGTTCGTTTGTCAGGCGGAGATGGTCTGCAGTTCGCTGGTCGTGGTCACCTCCGTGCTCGGGAGCCGGGTGTGCTGGCCACAGTTGCTGAAGATTGCTCCCGTAGGCAACGCCGACATCTACGCGAGCTCATCGTCGAACTGAAAGCCCTGACACCCAGCAGGTCAAAGACGACCAGACCCAGTTTGACCTCTGACCGGCTTATCGGCGCGCGCGCGTAGCGACGGGTCGCAGGCGCGCGCGTAGCCGCGCAGCACGTCACGGACGCGGTCGATGACCAGGGCGGTGGGCTCCACCGCCAGCTCGCCGTGCCGGACGCGCGTGTACTGATCCGGCAGGTACTGACTCAGCAGGGGCAGTGGGACGTCGATGGCCCCAAGGTTGGCGAGCAGCCGGGACTGGGCTGCTCTGATCTGGGGGTCGGGCCAGTAGTAGCGGAGGCGGTCGCTGTAGCTATAGCGGCGCGCGAGCCGTTGGGCCCGGGCATCGCCCTCGTAGTAGCCCCGCCATCGCTGTGGCACGTCGAGCATCCGCCGCTCGACCACCGCGACGAGGTCCGACCGGTCGGCGGCATCGATCAGCTCGTCCTCGATGGCAGCGAGCGCGAACAATGCCTCACGCAGCGCGAAGGTTAGGCCCGGGCCGATCTTGAGGATGGCCCAGTGGTCTTCGACGAGTTCAGTGAGGCGCTCGATCGTTTGATAGTCGGTGGAGTGCGCCTCGAAAACGAGATGCGGGTGGTCGTCAATAACACCGCGCAGCTCTGTCGTGCGGTCGCGCTCGTAGTCGAACACGTGCGCGTGGTCGAACTCCACGCCCGGCTGGACGACGAGGCCGACCACGCGCGTCCAGGCCGGCCCGACGCCCGCATCCTCGAACGCCTTCTGGTGGCGCGCGATGGTGGCGCGGGCGGCGTCACGTGAGGTGGGTGCGAGGACCTCGATAGTCTTGTGAGCACCGCCGGGGACCGGGACCTCCGTGCCGACGACGTAGAGGAGGTCGCTGGTGCCGCGGTCGCGGACCGCCGCGCCCTCGGCGACCTTTGCCAACCTGGCCGCCCGCTCGGCGACGGTATCGTCGGTCAGGGGCGAGGGATCACCAGCGCATGACATGCTGCAGTCGAGATGGATCTTGGTGAAGCCAGCGGCGACGTACGCCTCGATCAGGGCGTCCGCGTTGCCCATCGCTTCGTCGGGGCAGAGATTGTGCCAAGCGTTTGGTCCGAGATGGTCGCCGCCGAGGATCACGCGGTTGCGCGGGAGGCCATGGCGATCGGCGATCTCGTGCGCGAGGTTGCGGAAGTCGGCAGGTCGCATGCCGGAGTATCCGCCGAACTGGTCCACCTGATTGGACGTCGCCTCCAAGAGCACGGCGGTGCCGTCGTCGAGCGCCTGCAGAACCGCAGCCTCGAGAACGAGCGGGTGGGCCGAGCAAACCGACGTGACACCGACGGCTTCGCCCGCCTTGTGGCGCCGGATGGTGTCCAGCAGGAGATTGATCACGATGCTCCGTTTGTGTTCGAGGGGTAAGAGCGCAAGGCGTTAGAGCGCACAATTCCAAGCGCTACTTCCCGTTGTTGGAGGCCGCGGCTGGTTTCGTCTGTGGATTCGTGGCGTCAATCGGTGACGTCTGCCCAGGAGATCGACACCCACAAGTATCGCGATTGCGGGTCTTTCGCATCGGTGACGCGCACCGTGACGGTGTGCTCGCCGCGGGCGAGCGTCGGGCTGTCGTAGAAGCACACGCTCATGCGCGACGGCGAGTACAGGTTGCACTCCTCCTCAGGACCGCCGTCGATCGACACCGCGCCGATGCCGTGGTTGGCGTCGCTGTCGCCGTGCAGCTGGACCTTCGATCCGGTGAATCTCAGCGTCGCCACGGCGTCCGGCATGCTGGAGTAGGCGTCGGTGCCTTCGCTGCCAAGGTTCGCGGCCGAGTGGCTCCAGTACTCGCTGTAGCGCCAACGATTCAGCTCGTCACCGATCGCCGCGTGGGGCACCGTCGTCGTCGACCCAACCCGGCTGACGACCGCGTTCGCGGCTGCGTCAGCTGCCGCCCGCTCCACGTATTCGAACCTGAAGCCGCCGGCCACGTGCGCGAGCCGTTCCTCCAGCGTCGCGAGCGCCGCAGCATCCGTGCGCCCCTCCGCACCGCCGTACGCGGTGGCCCGCACGGTCGTCAGCAACAGGTTGAGATGATCAACGAGCGCGGAAGCGCTCTGCGCGACACCTGCGGAACCTCTGCTTATCTCGTTCGTCGCACCGTTCTGCTGCTCGACAGCCGCGGCGATCGCGACCTGGTTGGCGCTGACCTGTGAGATGGTCCGCGTCACGCCGGTCATCTCCTGCGCGGCACGTTGCGCGCCGGTCTGGATTCCGCGCACGGTCACGCCGACGGTGTCCGTCGCGTTCGCCGTCTGCAGGGCGAGGTCCCTGACGCCGGTGGCGACGACGGCGAAGCCTCGTCCCGCTTGCCCTGCACGGGCGGCTTCGAGCGTCGCGTTCAACGACAGCGCGTGCGTCTGGCCCGCGATGCGGCCAATCAGTTTCACGACTTCCTGGACGCTCATCGAGGCCTCGCTCAACGCCGCGACCGCGCGTTCGGCACTCACCACCTGTTCGGTGCCTTCGGCGGCGACGGTCGACGCTTGTTCGGCGTGGGCGGCGATGTCGTTGATCGTCGCGCTGAGCTCCTCGGTCGCGCTCGCGGTGGCGTGGATGCTGGCGGAGAGCGATTGTGCCGACCCGCGAATTGCCTCCGCCTGCGCTGCCCCCGCCTCGGACGTCTCGAGCATCTGCAACGCGATGTCGTTGACGTGCTGCCATCGGCCCTGGAGCTCGCTGCGGACGGCGTCGACCTCGGTCAGCAGGTCGCGCATCAGGCGGACGATCGCGTCGAGGGAGGTAGCCGCTGCCGGATACCGTGCGTTCAGGGCGGCGACGGTGGACGCCGAGAGATCTCCACCAGCGAGGGTGTCGAGGATGACGGCGGTCGACGCATCGCTGCGGCGTCGCCGGGCATCGACGACGAGCGCGCCGACGACAACGCCAGCCAGGCCGCAGAGCAATCCGACGACGAGCGTGTTCACCGATGTGACCGCCGTCGCGAGCGGGAGCCGCAGTAGGTGATGTCGACGGCCGGATTCGGAGTGCCGGTGAACCCAGCCTCTTTCATGAGGCGAAGTATGGCACCGCACGCATCAATCGAACAACTGTGAGCACGAAACGCGCATGTTTCTGCGCAAGATGTGATCGTTCTGATGCCGGCTGGCGTCAGACAGCAAGCACATGGCAGCCCTGGGCGCGAATCTCGTCGAGCGCGTCTTCGGGGGCACGGGCATCGGTGATGAGGACGTCCACCACGGACATGGGGCACACCTCGGCGAGCGCTACCCGGCGGATCTTGGTCGCGTCGGCCAGCACGATCGTGGTCTTGGCTCGTTGGTGCAGAACCGAGTTGACTCGAGCGCCCACCGGGTCGTAGGTAGTGCATCCGGTGGCGTGCACGCCGTCTACGCCGATGAAGGCGATGTCGATGTTGTAGCTGGCCAGGAAGGTCTCGGCGCTGGGGCCGACGGTCTCCTGGCTGCTGCTTCGCACCTCTCCGCCGGCGGCGAACACTCGAAACTGCGGGTTGGCGACGAGGTGCGTCGCGACGTTGAGCGCGTTGGTGACGATCGTGAGCCCCTCGAAACCCGTCAAGAGGCGAGCGAACTCGGTCACGGTGGTCCCCCCGGTCATGCCGATGACTCGGGCCCCGTCGAGAAGAGTCAGCGCCTGTTGAGCAATCCGCCGCTTCTCGCCGGCGTCTCGAGCGGTCTTGTAGGTGAGGGGCAGGTCGTTGAACGAGGCATGGGTGCTTGCCCCGCCGCGCGTTCGGCTGACCAACCGCTGCTGCTCGAGAACCTCGAGGTCGCGACGGATGGTCGCGTGCGACACGGAGAACTGCTCGGCGAGCGTCAGGACGTCGATAGTGCCCGCTTCGACGATCGTCGACACGATCTGGCTCAAGCGTTGCTTCCGGTGCATAGCTAGGAACCTGCGCGCGCGTGCAGCCTGAAGGGTCATACGTGCAACATTTCAATGCGATTCTGCGCAAATATGTGCCTTGGTGCCGGAATTACCGCCCAATGACCGCTTACCAAAGGCCCGCGTTGACTAAATGCTCAGCCGGTGCAAGGCTCGTGCGCACATCAGCGCTCAATGCGCAAATCTGCGCATCGCTCGCTCGCCAGAGCTGATGAGGGTGGCGTGCTAGAGGTAATCCGTGGCGAACTCGGGATCTGCGAACTCGTGTCGCTCACTGAACTTGGTCCGGATGGTTTCGCGTCCGAGGTGCGCGCACTCAGGGACGCCAACGCGACTAGCAGCGACACCGCCGCCCGACCGCGGCCTCCCTGGCCGAGCGATTGCTCAACTCGGCGCGTCGGTGGCCTAGCCGGTGAGCGCGTGTGTCTGAAGGTTGGAATTGGCACATGCCCATTGACGTCCACCAAGGCTGCCAGGTTGCCTGCCACGGACGTGCGACCGCGTTATCGAACGCGATCATCTGGCGCGATGACGCACGTTCGGTCGTGCCGTGGTGAGGTAGGCCCAACCCTGGTGATGAAACAGTTCTGGTCATCCTCGTCCCACTCATCGGAAGCTGCTGGCTGGATGAACGGGGCCTATCGCCGATCGCGACGTTGTCCGACAGCGACCGGCTCACGACAGAATCGACAAGATGAACGCTCGACTCCGGATGGTGCTGACGCTCGGCGTGTGCCTTACCGCCGCGGCGTGCTCGAATCCCATGGACAATGTTCATGCGCCAAGTGCCAGCCAGTTTCAAGGTGTCGTGTCACCCGTTCCAGCCGAACCTGGAACCTTGCTGGTGCGTGAATACGACTACAGCTACACCCCGGTCGGGGCCAAACCCACGGGCTACCTGCAGTACAACGGCGCACCGATCGATATCAATGTCGGCACGACGGTGGAGATGTTCGCAAACTACAAGAAATCCGTGAGTTCTGACGTGCGCGTGCTGAAGCCGGTTGGGAAGCACTCGAAAGATCCAAACGGGAGTGACGTCGTACTGTACGACGCTGTGACACCCGGTACGGCCACGATCACTGCACCCGGCTTCTGTTCCGACATCCATACGATTCCGTGCGTGCCAACAATCACAGTCACGCTCAACATCTCCTAGCAATGAAACGCCCGCTCCACACCGTCATCTAAGGGCCAACGTGGCCGTGCGGGCGACTAGAGAACGCGAACATGGCTCCCTTCTATGTCAAT
>PLCK01000018.1:0-163 GCA_003134755.1 Actinomycetota bacterium
CGTGCTCGTGCCCGTGCTCGTGCGGATGGGGACTGGCGGCTGGCTGCTCGCCGTGAACCTTCGTCCAATGGAAACCGACCAGCGTGTGGTCGCGCTCGGCGAGGAAGAAGCCGGCCGGATCGAACCAGTCCTCAGACATCCGCTGGCGCAGGTCGCGCAGGGT
>PLCK01000018.1:173-6239 GCA_003134755.1 Actinomycetota bacterium
ATCGCCGGAATCGGTGCGAGCAGCGATCGGCGCATCTGAAGCAGCACTCGGCCGCGCTCGAAGCCCAGGTGTTCGGCCATGAGGGAGGCTTCGGCGAGTCCGCCGTGGGCCCATAGCCGCAGCCGGCCGTCGGCCTGCTCGAGGGCTGCGGTGATCAGTGCCCGGCCCAGCCCGCGCCGGCGAAGGGTTGGTGCGACGACCATTTCGGTGCTCGGGCCGTCGACCGGGTCGGTGACGTCCAGGTGCGCGTAGGCGCCCAGCTGTGCATGGGCCCCGAGGTGCGCTTCGTCGTACCAGAGGAGCAGATTCCGGGCCGGCTGGTCGCCCCCGTAGCGCAGGTGCAGCATCACATGCTCGGACAGCGGGCCGACGCCATCGGCTTCGGTGGCTTCCTCGACCAGCGCCGTGATGGCGGCTACCTGGTCGGGTGTCAGCCTGCCGACCGCTTCGAGCCGGGTGCCGTCCGGAAGGCCGTTCACGTTGCTGACCCTAGGGGGTCGTCAATGCCTAGAAGGTCTCGTCCGCGTGGGCGTCCTCTTCGGCGTCGTCGTCCGCCTGGGTGTCGCTGTTGTGGATGCCCGCGCGATCGAGCTGAGGCAGGACGAATTTGTATCCGACGTTGCGCACCGTGCCGATGAGCGCCTCGTGCTCGGTCCCGAGCTTGGCGCGCAGTCGCCGAACGTGGACGTCGACGGTNNCCGAAATAGTCGTAGCCCCACACTTCTTGGAGGAGCTGGGCGCGGGTGAAGACGCGGCCCGGATGTTGGGCGAGGTATTTGAGCAGCTCGAACTCTTTGAACGTGAGGTCGAGCGAGCGGCCGCGCAGCCGCGCCGAGTACGTGGCCTCGTCAATCGTCAACTCGCCCGACCTGATGACCTCGTCGTCGGCCTCGTCGCCGCGTGAGGCGATCTCCAGCCGACCAGAGGCCAGTCGCAGCCGGGCCTCAACCTCCGCCGGACTTGTCGAGTCGACCAGCACGTCATCGATTCCCCACTCGGCCGTGACGACAGACAGCCCGCCTTCGGTGACGACCAGGAAGAGCGGGCACGATAGTCCCGTCGTCCGCAACAACTGGCACAGCGAGCGGGCGTGCGCCAGATCGCGACGGCCGTCGACCAGGACGGCGTCGGCGGCCGGCGCGTCGAGGAGCGCGGACACCTCGGCCGGGGCGACGCGGACACGATGGAGAAGGAGGCCCAATGCCGGCAGCACCTCGGCGGACGGCTGAAGGGCGTTGGTCAGCAGCAGCAGCGTGCTCATGCTCGACCACCCTCCCCACCGGAAACTACGGCAAGGATACGAGAGTGACCGTTTCCATTACGTTTCTTCGGCGTGAACGCAGGTAACCGGGGCGTTTCCGACGTCCCGACCGGCCTCATTCGCTACTGGGCCGCAGCCCGCGAGGCCGCTGGCACGGCCGAGGAGCCTTATGCCGCCGCGACGCTCGCCGAGGCGCTCGCCGCGGCACGGCTTCGGCACGGACCCGCGCTCGATCGGGTCCTCGCCCGGTGTGCATTCGTGGTAGACGGGACGCCGGTGAGCCGGCGCGATCCGGCAACCGTCTACCTTTCGGCCGGCGGGACGATCGAGGTGTTGCCGCCCTTCGCCGGCGGCGCGCCGACCGGGCTCGGTGTGGCCAAGTCGGTGCTGACCGCAATCTTGACCTCGATCGTCGCGGTGGCTCTGCTCGCGGCCTCGGCGGGCGGCAGGCTCGAACTGGCGGCCGCGCTCGTCGTCGTCCAGATCGCTCTTGTGATCGGTTGGTTCCGCAGCTCCGCGCTGCTCACGCGGGGTGAGGCGAGCGGCGCGCTAGCCGCGGTCGCGGCGGCCATTGCGGCCGATGTCGTGCTGTTGCGCGTTCACGACAAGACGAGTGTGCATGGGCTCGCCGGCGTGTTGGCGGGCCTTGTCATCCTGGCGTTCGTGATGCAGTTGTTGCGGCGTGACGGTCGTCCGCAGCTGACCCGTTCGGTGTCTGCTTCCGTGGCGACGGGTGCGTTGACCGTCTGTGCCGCGGTCCTGCTTGCCGTGCGCGGAGGACCGCACGGCACCACCGTGGTCGCGGTCGCTGTGACGGCTGTCGCCGCCGGCGTGTTGCCGATGCAGCGTGGTCTCCCGTTCTGGATCTCGATGCCGGCCGGTCTTGGGCTTGGCGCCGGCGCCGGTCTGCTGGTCAGCAGCCAGGTCGGCGCGTTCGGGACCGGCACCGGCGCGGTCGTGGCCGTCGTGGCCGTCACCCTCGCGGTCGTGGTCAAGGCGGCGTTGGCGACTGTGCCCGAGGGCATCCCGATCTGGCCCGTGGCGGCCACCCTTCCGATCGTGGTCGTGGCGCCGGCCGTGCTCGTCGTCGCCAGGATCATGGTCGGCTGATGGGAGGTCCCGCGCGGCTGCTCGTGGCAGTCGGGGTGCTTGGCGTGGTCGGTTTTGGGGCTGACCGGCTCGCGGCACACGCGGCGGCCGACCGGATCGCGACGACTGTCCAAAGCGACGCGCACCTGTCCCATCGCCCGGGTGTCACGGTCGGCGGTTTTCCCTTTCTCGTCCAGGTGGTCAAGCGCCGCTACGACCACATCGAGGTGACCGTCAACGATCTCTTCGAGAGCGGGCAGCGCCAATCGACCGTGTTGCGGCTGGAGTTTGCCGGCGTCCACATCGCGGCGACCGACGTCCTCAACGGCGGCGTCCATCACATCGCGGTCGACAAGGTGACCGGCGTCGCGGCGATTCCGTTCGCCGATCTCCAGACCGCCGCGCACGTCGTCGGCCTTTCGCAACTCTCGGCTGTGCGCGGTAGCACGAACGAGGTTCGGTTCACCGAGGCGATCAGCGTGGCGGGCACCAAGGTCGACGCCCAGATCACCGCACGGGTCACCGTTGCGAACGGATCGGTGGTTGTGACCGCACGCGACGTGGTCGCCGGCGGGACGCCGTTGCCGGCGGCGATCACGAGCTCGGTGTTGTCACGTGCCGCGTTCTCGGTGAAGCTGCCGGGGCTGCCGGCCGGCGTTCAGGTCAGCGGCGTCACGGTCACGCCGACTGACGTACTGGTGTCAGTTAGCGCCACCCGTCTCGTTCTGACCCGCTGACTCTGCGAAGGCACCGGCATGCGCCGACGATTTCAGGTTTGCTTGGTCGCCCGGACGATCGCGCCGTGCATGCCGTCGGCAACCGAATGAGTAAAGGTGATCTCGACGTCGGCGAACCCGGCGGTACGAAGTTGGTCGGCGTACTCGCCCTGCGACAGAGCTCCGGCGATGCAGCAGACGAAGTCGCCACGGCGGGCGCGATCGGTAGCGCTGAGCCGGTCTTCGGCGACGACGTCGCTGACGCCGACCCGGCCGCCGCGCCGCAGCACTCTGAACATCTCGGCGAACACGGCAGGCTTGTCGAGGGACAGGTTGACGACGCAGTTGGAGATGATGACATCGACGCTGCTGTCGGGCAGCGGGATCTGCTCGATGTTTCCGTGCAGGAATTCGACGTTCGTGACGCCCGCGTCGCTGGCATTGCGTCGAGCCAACGCGAGCATTTCGTCGGTCATGTCGAGGCCGTACGCGAACCCGGTCGGGCCTACCCGGCGGGCCGACAGGATGACGTCGATCCCGCCGCCCGACCCGAGATCGAGCACGGTCTGACCCGCTTGCAGGTCGGCGACCGCGGTCGGGTTGCCGCACCCCAGGCTGGCCGCGAGTGCGGCCGACGGCACCTGACCGGCCTCGGTGTCGCTGTACAACCCCGACCCGAAGTTGGCGTCCCCGCAGCACCCGGTCGATTCGGCGCTGCCAGCCGCTAGCGCAGCAGCCGCATACCGCAGTTGGATCTCGGTACGCAGCGCGTCCGCCTCTGCTGGGCTCGTCGGTGCCCCTGCGCCGGCCATCACCGGCACTCACAGCCAGATGCCGTCGACGCCGCTCCGCCGCAGCAGGCTTCCTTGGCGGACGGCGCGCAGCACGCCGTCTGGTCCGTCGCGGACCAACAGCTGGATGCGAGCGGTGTGCCGGCCTCAGTCGCGGTCATCTCGGTCTCCTCCTAGATATCGATGCTTGTCTATATCCGAGCTCCCAGGTTGCCATAGGCATCGACAGCTGTCAATATCGATGCATGTCTAAGTCCGTTCTCGAACTCACGCCGGTTGAGACGGCCGCCTGCTGCTCGCCGATGATCCAGGAGCCGTTGTCTATCGATCAGGCCGACCAGGTGTCGACGTTGCTGAAGGCCCTGGCCGATCCGGTCCGCCTGCGTCTGATGTCGCTGGTGCTTTCGCACGAGGGCGGCGAGGCGTGCGTCTGCGACCTCAACGACGCATTCGAGCTCTCGCAGCCGACGATCAGCCACCACCTGAAGGTACTCCACGAGGCCGGCCTGCTCGAGCGCGAGAAGCGCGGAGTGTGGGTCTACTACCGCGCCGACCACGACGCGCTCGACTCGATCGCAGCGTTGATAAGCCCGCTCCGCGCCAGCCGATGACGTTGGTACGGCGGGCCGCGGCAGAGTTCGTCGGCACCGCGTTCCTGGTCGCGGCGGTGATCGGTTCCGGCATCGCCGCGTCGCGACTGTCGCCGGGTCAAGTCGGCCTGCAGTTGCTCGAGAATTCACTCGCGACCGGATTCGTGCTTTTCGCACTGATCGTGGCCCTGCAGCCGGTGTCGGCGGCGTTCAACCCGTTGGTGACGCTTGTCGAACGCGCGTTCGGCACGATCACGACGCCGGACGCCGCCGCGCTCGTCGGCGTCCAGTTGGCGGGAGGGATCGTCGGCGCGATCGTGGCGAACGTGATGTTCGGGCTTGACCCGGTGACAATCGCGACGCATCACCGGTCGGGCGGCGGCCTGTGGCTGGGCGAGGCGGTAGCCACGCTCGGGCTGCTCGTCGTCATCTTCGGTGCGGTGCGGACAGGTCGTGCCAACGCAGTCGCCGGGGCGGTCGGTACCTACATCGCCGCTGCCTACTGGTTCACGAGTTCGACCAGTTTTGCCAACCCGGCTGTCACGATTGCGCGGGTGTTCTCGAACACCTTTGCCGGCATCGCGCCGGTAAGTGTGCCGATGTTCGTCGTCATGCAACTGGTCGGCGGCGTTGCCGCGTTCGGCCTGATCACGTTGTTATACCCCGAACGTGCGCTGTACCCAGGCTGGGCGGCACGTGCCGCCGACGTGGTGGACGCCGAACCTCACGGCGCCCCCGTGCTTCCTACGACATGGAGCTGACCGTGACCGAACCCGTCGTCTTGTTCGCCTGCATTCACAACTCTGGTCGCTCGGTGGCCGCCCGCGTCTTGGCCGAGCACTACGGCGACGGTCGGATGTCGGCCATCTCTGCCGGCTCCGAGCCGGGTGCCTCGATCAATCCGCAGGTCGCGCAGGTACTGGCCGAACGCGGGCTTTCGACACAGGCCGAGGTGCCCAAACTTCTCGAGTACGACACCGTCGCGGGTGCGGACGTCGTGATCACGATGGGCTGTGGCGAGACGTGCCCGGTCGCGCCCGGGAAGCGCTTCGAGGACTGGCAGGTCGACGACCCGTCCGGTCGCGACATCGAGTCGGTCCGGCTCATCGTCGACGACATCGATGCGCGGGTGCGCGCGCTGGTGGCCGAGCTGCTCGACGTCCCCTCTGTAGGACTCGTCAGTCCAAACCAGGGGTAGAGCGCGGCCTTGTGCGACGAGTCGGCTAGGTTTCGTCCGTGAAAGTGGTGGTGCCGCGCGAGACCGTTGAGCACGAGCGTCGGGTTGCGTGCGTGCCCGACACGGCGGCCAAGCTGGTGGGGGCCGGCCTGACGGTGGCGATTGAACGCGGCGCCGGCCTCGCTGCCGGGTACGCCGATGCGTCCTACGTGGCCGTCGGCGCCGAGCTGGTCGACCGCGACGCTTTGAAGAGCGCCGACGTCGTGCTCGGGGTGCAACCGTTGCCGATCGTCGACGCGTCGACACTGGCCGAGGGCACGATCGCGATCAGCTTCTTGCAGCCGGCGGCCGCGCCGGAGCTGATCGAGGTATTCGCGCGTCGCAAGGTGAGCGCGATGTCGCTCGAACGGCTGCCGCGGATTTCCCGGGCGCAGAGCATGGA
>PLCK01000227.1 GCA_003134755.1 Actinomycetota bacterium
CATCGTCACAACGAACTCACCGCTGGACCGGGTTGCCGATCTGTTTGCCGTCGTGGGTTTGTTGCTCCTGGGCAGCGTCGCGCTAGCGCTTGCCGGTATCGACACAGGGACGGCGTTCGGCGGCATGGGTGCGAGCCGACAGATGACAATCGCCGCATTGGTCGAGCCGAGTGCGCTACTAGCGGTGTTCGCGCTGTCGGTACCGGTTCACTCGTCGAATCTCGGCGCAATAGTTACCGCCGCAGCGTTACACCCGGTTGGCGCAGCCACCCCGGCGGCGGCACTCGCGTTCACGTCGTTGACGATCGTCGTCATCGCCGAAAGCGGGCGACTGCCGGTCGACAATCCGACGACACACCTGGAACTGACGATGGTGCACGAGGCGTCCACGCTGGAGTACGCGGGCGGGCAGCTCGGGCTGCTCGAATGGGCGGCCGCCACCCGGCTCACCGTGTTGCTCGCGCTCCTCGCGAACCTGTTCCTGCCATTCGGTATCGCTACCTCCCACGCCGGCATCGGTGGGCTCGTCGTAGGCCTTGTCGCGATTGCGATCAAGGTTGCCGTGCTGGCCGCAGCGCTCGCCGTCGCCGAAGTATTCCTGGCCAAACTGCGGCTGTTCCGGGTGCCAGAACTCCTCGCCGGGTCGTTCGTCCTCGGGCTTCTCGCGGTCACCGTGTCCTACTTCCTGACCACGCCGGCCGCAGGCCGGTGACGCCACGATGACGAACCTGAGCTACGTCACCGTCCTTGATGTAGCCGTCGGCGCGCTTGTGCTGTTCGCCGTACTCCTCGTGTGGCGCCGCGACCTGGCGACGCTCGTGCGGTTGCTCGCAAGCCAAGGAGTCGCACTCGCGCTGATTCCCATCACCCTCGCGGCGCACCGGCATGACGGCAGGCTGCTTGCGGTCGGCATCGGCGTCCTGCTGCTGCGTGCGGTCATCTTGCCGCGAGTCGTCGCAACGGTACTGCGCGGCGAACAAGCGCCAAGGGAAACTCGCCCATTGCTCAATACAGCGGCGTCGTTGCTCTCGGTTGCAGCCCTGGTGATCCTCGCATACGCGGTCAGCCGACCGATCGTCGATCTTGATCCGACACCAGCGACGGACGCCGCTCCGCTGGCGATAGCGGTGGTCCTCACAGGTGTATTCATGCTGGTCACCCGACGGCGTGCGCTCTCCCAAGTTGTCGGATTCCTCATGCTCGACAACGGCATCGCTGCGCTCGCATTCTTGCTCACCGCCGGAGTGCCTCTCATCGTCGAGCTCGGTGCGTCGCTCGACGTGCTGCTTGCCGTGCTCGTGCTTCAGATCCTCACCGGCCGGATGCGCATCAAGTTCGGTGGGACCGACCTCGACGAGCTGACGGAGTTGCACGACTGATGACGACATTCCTCCTAACCGCGCCGCTGCTCGCACCCGCACTCGCTGCGGTCGCAGTCGCGCTATTCGGCTGGCGGCGGTCAACTGCCTGCGCCAGCATCGCGGGCGCCTGCGTGCTACTCGTCATAGGCGCCGTGCTGACCACGCGTACCCACACCGGACACCTGGCGGCTGGTCACGTGCTGCGCGCCGATGCACTCGCCGCGGTCATGCTGATCGTGATCGGTGCGGTCTCGAGCCTCGCGATCTGGGCCAGCATCAACTACCTCGACGTCGAGTTGGGTCGCGGGCACACCACCGCGCGACGGGCCCGGCAGTACGGCGTCCTGGTGAATGTGTTCATCACCGCGATGACGCTGGCCGTGATCGCCAACAACCTCGGTGTCATGTGGGTCGCCGTCGAGGCAACCACAGTTGCCACCGCGTTTCTGGTCGGGCACCGTCGCACCCGAACCTCGCTGGAAGCGACGTGGAAATATGTCATCATCTGCTCGGTCGGGATCGCGCTCGCGTTCCTCGGCACCGTGCTCCTCTATTACGCGAGCCTGCATGCGGGCGCGACCGCTGGCGCACTCGACATCGATGCGCTCACCGCGCGCGCAGGGTCGCTCGACCCAGGCGTGACCCGGCTGGCGGCGGCGCTACTCCTGCTCGGGTACGGCACGAAGGTCGGGCTCGCGCCGTTCCACACCTGGTTGGCCGACGCGCACAGCGAGGCGCCGGCGCCGGTGTCGGCGCTCATGAGCGGCGTCCTGCTCTCGGTGGCCTTCTCCGTACTGCTGCGCGTCAAGTCCGTGATCGACATCGCGCTCGGGCCGACCTTCCTGCGTGTCGGCCTGATCACCGTCGGCCTGCTCACGCTTCTCATCGCCGGGTCGCTGCTGATACTGCAGCGCGACTACAAACGGATGCTCGCGTACTCCTCACTCGAGAACATGGGCCTCCTCGCGATCGCGGCGGCGGCCGGCAGCAGGCTGGCCATCGCTGCGCTGTTGCTGCACGTGCTGGCGCACGGCCTCGGAAAGTCGGTCTTGTTCATCGCCGCCGGCCAGCTCCAACTCGCCCACGACTCCACCACGATTGCCGACGTGACTGGCGTACTTCGACGCAGCCCGTTGCTCGGCTTCAGCCTCGGCGCGGGGTTTGTCGCCATCCTCGGGCTCCCACCCTTCGCGCTGTTCGCCAGCGAGATCGCCATCGCGCGGGGTGCTGCCGACGCCCGTCTTGGGTGGGCGCTCGGCGCGGCGCTCGCGCTGGTCCTCGTCGCGTTCGGCGCTGTCGTCCGGCACGCAAGCACCATGCTCTTCGGCGCGTCCGGTCGGTCCGCACCCACCTTGACGCTCAGCAGGTCGGCCGCGGCACCGATGCTTACCGGGCTGGCCGCATGTGGGTTGCTCGGCATCACGGCCGGACCACTCACGCGTGCGTTCTCGGCGGCCGCGGCCGCACTTGTGGGCACCCGATGAGCGCCGCGTCGAACGGCACGCTGACGGATCCCCGCGAGCTTGCGACGGTGTCGCGCGGCCTACTCGCCGACGGCTATCGGCTCGCGTTGGCCGCAGCCCATGACGATGGACCAACGCTGCGGATCGTCTACTTGTTCACCGCCGGCCTGCCGGACCGACGGATCGAACTAACGCTGGTCACGCCGATCGAGAATCCGGAGATCCCGTCGCTCGCCGGCATCTCTTTCCCCGCCGGCCGGTTCGAACGCGAGATGCACGATCTATTCGGCATCGTCCCAGCCGGGCACCCGCTGCCCCGCCGGCTAGTCCGACACTCGCATTGGCCCGCTGGGTGGTACCCACTTCGGCGAAGCGCCGACCCCAATCCAACCTTCATGGACGCCGACACCGAGCCTTTTCCGTTCGTGACCGTAGAGGGCCCTGGCGTGTATGAGATCCCAGTTGGCCCGGTGCACGCGGGCCTCATCGAGCCGGGGCACTTCCGGTTCTCCGTCGTGGGCGAGACGATTGTCAAGCTCAAGGCAAGGCTGTGGTTCGTGCATCGCGGCATTGAGAGGCTCTTCGAAGGCCAGCTCGCGCTCGATGCCGCGCCGTTAGCCGAGCGAATCTCCGGCGATACTTCTGCAGCACATGCGTTGGCGTACACCCTCGCCGTCGAAGATGCTCTCGGCATCGTGATGCCCACCGGTGGCCAGCGACTGCGCGCCGTCCTCGTCGAGCTCGAGCGGATCTACAACCACGTCGCCGATCTCGGATCCCTGGCGAGTGATGTCGGATACAGCGTTGCTAACGCGCATGCACAACGCATCCGTGAGCAACTTCTGCGCATCAACGCGACAGTCACGGGTCACCGGCTGCTGCGCGACGCCATCCGGCCCGGCGCCGTGAGCTTGCTCACTGCTCCCGACGTCCGGGTGCTCGAAGCAGTCGGCGCGGACGTCGCCGAACTCGCGGACTTGACGCTCGCGAACTCGACGGTCCGCGACCGGTTCACCGACACCGCGACACTTACCGCCGAGCAGGCCGCCGATCTCGGGTGTCTCGGATATGTTGCCCGCGCGAGCGGGCTCACGACCGATGCACGCGTCGATCACCCCTTCACAGCTTTGCCGGTCGAACCGGTCGTGCACACCGACGGCGACGTCCTGGCCCGTTACCTGGTACGCCGCGACGAGATCGCGGCGTCCGTGGTACTCATCCGTTCCCTTCTCGACGAGCACGGCGGACGACCCCACACGGTACGTGCGGATGATGCGGACGTCGTCACCTCGGCTCCAGGGAGCGGGGTCGGCATCGTCGAGGGCTGGCGTGGCACCATCGTCCACCGCGTCGAGACCGACGCAGCTGGCAGGCTCACCCGCGTCAAGGTCGTCGACCCGTCCTGGTTCAACTGGCCGGCGGTGCCGGTGGCGTTGCGCGACACGATCGTGCCCGACTTCCCCCTCGTCAACAAGAGCTTCAATCTCTCGTACGCCGGGAACGACCTCTAGCCGCGGGTGTTGATCAACGGCGCGCGATGATCAGCGCGGCTGCCGCTGCGAGCACCACGAAGCCGATGAGTTCGATCACCAGGGAACTCGTCGCCCATGGAACAGTGAGTCCATCCTTGAACCCGAAGATTCCGACGGTGGCGCTGATCAGCAAGCCGATCACGGTCGACGCCATGTACCCCGCTCCGGCGATGACAGTGACCAACCGGCGATAGAGCACCATGACGATCGCCAACGCGATCCCGCCAATGGCCTGCGCGAGGAACAGCGGGCCGATCGTATGAATGTGCTTGTAGCCCTGCAGCCACAGGTGCAAATGGATGATGGCCGACGCCGCCACCGTCGCCGCACCGATCACAATGCCCGCGAGGGCGGCCGCCCGCAGCGGTAACGGTGCGCTCGTCGATACGCCCCGCTTGAGAATCGCCACCGTCCACGCGACACGTGCCGCAGACGTCGACGTCGACGTCGACGTCGACGTCGACGAAGGCTGGCCGGCGCCAACCGTGCCCGCAGTCACTGGGTGTCTCATCGTCTCTGCCGCCTCCCAACCAGGGGTACGAAGCTATCTCCTCAAGTGAGGGCACGTTTCCCAGGCGCATCCGGTTCAACGCACCGACTCGGGGATCCGCGAACGATACCGTTGGGGGGTATATGATTTCGGGGGTCAGCCATGCGACGAGGAGCTGTGATGCCCGGCTACGCTGACAATAAGGACGCCGTTCTGAAACGACTGCGGCGAATCGAGGGTCAGGTCCGTGGTTTGCAGCGTATGGTCGCCGAGGACACGTACTG
>PLCK01000020.1 GCA_003134755.1 Actinomycetota bacterium
CCCGACCACGCACCGACCGCCGGCGCCCGATCGTCCGGTGCGAACACTGCCTGCAGGATCGCGAGTGAGCCGGGCGTCAGCATCGCGCCCCCGACGCCCTGGACCGCCCGCATGGCGATCAGGAAGGCGCCCGAGGGGGCGAGTGCGCACCCGAGCGACGCGGCAGTGAACCAGATCACGCCGAGGACGAAGATCCGGCGGCGGCCGAATCGGTCCCCAAGCGAGCCGCCCAGCAGGAGCAGACCGGACAGCGTCAGGGCATAGGCGTTGACCGTCCATTGCAGGCTGGTGAGGCCGATGTGCAGGTTCCGGCCGATCCTTGGCAATGCGACATTGACGACCGTCGCGTCAAGTTGGGCGATCCCACTTGCCAGGATCGTGGCGAGCAGCACCCAGCGGCCGGTACGCGACCCGTACGCCACCGTTTCGCTCACCCGCCGCAGCCTCCCGATTCACCCGCCGCGATCACAACCCGGACGGCAGCAAGCCTGCCAGGTGAGGCCCAGGTTTCGCTTACTGGTCCGCGGGGGCTACCGTGGGGAGCTACCGGACGCCGTCTGAAGAGCTCCGGCAATTGCTAGTCATACTGTCGGCCGCCTTGGCGGACGGCACCCGGTTTGATCCTCGCCGCCGGCGAGATGAGAGGGCCACCGATGTCTGAGCACACCGCTGTCATGCATGTCCAGGAGAACCGCCGATCCGGTCAACGCGGCGACGTCTGGAGTGTGTGGATCGAGGGCTTGAACGACGGCAGTGCCGGCTCCGTCGATTCGTGGAAGCAGGCGCAGGAACTGGCGACGGCGAAGGGTTGCTACNNCGCCGGGACTGCGCCGCGAGATGGTTGAAGCGGGCGTTCCCCGCGAAGAGTTCGGTGAGTCGTCGTCCGCTGCGCTGTTCAGCCATCCGCACGGCGTGCCGGACATCTAACCCTGCGAACCGTCACCGCCTGCGAGCTCGCCGCCAGGGCCGATCACGACGGCGAATACGGCTGTCTGATGATCGTCCGCAGCTTCTCCGGCGCCGCCCGGCGCGGATCGCCGAGATAGATCTCGTGGTGCTTCTGGCGGTGTCCGTCGAAGACGAAGCCTTGGTCGTGGATGTAGGCGTGCAACCGCTCGATGGTTGGCGCCTCCGCGGCGTAAGGCCCCAGGTGCAGGACCTGGGCGGCGGGACCCTCCTCGAACGTGACCAGCCTGAGGTCCTGGACCGCGGGTAACGACTTCTTGGCGCTCACTTCGGCCGCGAGTCGCGCGACGAGATCATCCGTGACGGGTTCCGGCTGGCGGATGATCATCGTCCAGTCCCAGTCGGACTTCTCGCCCGTTCGGAACGTGCCGAGGTCATCGGCCCACCAGAGGCCTTCGAGGGGAGACACCTTGAAGTCCTGGCCACTCGCCTTCTTGATGGCGAACTTCGCGGCGTAGGACACGGAGTACAAGGCTTGGACTGCATCGGCGAACCTCGCGCTGGTGTTCGGGTCTCCGTGACCGTCGATGCACAGGAACGCCATAGCGGGGACGTGCACCAACCGGGGTGTCGCCGTGGCGCGGTACAGCTGTTCGACAGGATCGGCCTTCATCATGGTCGTCATTTGGGGCCTCCTCGTGAGAGCCATGCTGCTCAGCCATGACGGCCGCTGGCAGGGTCGAAGGACCCAAATTCGGAGTGCTCGGAGCGGAACATGTCAGGGGCCGGGCTTGCAACGGCCTGGCCGACCTCGAGGGAGCGATAGCGCGGCATGCCCATGATGTGCGAGAAGTGCACCCATGCATCGCGGCCGGGCGGCAGCTCGTCCGAGCTGATCGCACCCCACCCGCGCTCGGCATGCCAGAACTTCACCACTCCAAGCGCCACATCGTGACCATACGGCGAACACTGGACAGCTTGCTCAGATATCCGAATCGACGTGTACGCCGGATGACGAGCGACACAATGTCCGGTGTGCCTACCGTGTTGAGACCGCGCTGGTTGCTGTTTCTGCTGATCTGGGTGCCGGGCGCGCTGCTTTACGGCACGCATGGGCTTGTCAGCCATGACTGGCTTCAACTTGCGGAGGGAGTGATCTTCGCTTGCATCGTGGCGTTTGGTGTTCGTCGACCCACTATCACTGTCACCGACGATGGCCTATGGATCAAGCGAAGCCGGTTCAACCAGATGTTCTCGTCGTGGGCCGAGGTCGTTGGCGTCGAACGGCGTCAGTTCGGCCCGTTCGCGACTGACCAACTTCGTCTTCGTGAACCTCTCCGCAAGTACGTGACGAGCGACATGAAGAGCCCAGCCAAGACGGTCTGGAAACCCAAGACCTAACCAGCGCGTCCTCATCGGTCTGTACGACAAGCACTGGCGAAGCGGACCAATCGCCGCCGCACTAACGGCTCGAGGCATCTCGCTCGAAGCAACGGCACCACAAGACGGACCGGTCATCGGCCAGCAAGAACAATCGTGACCCAGGCTTCGGCCACCTGCATTGGCACGACCCCGGTCGCGAGTCTCGCATTCCGCTGACGGACGCGATTCCGCACGTCATCATGGTCGGATGCCCGGTGCGCTGCTAGTAGGCGGTCTCTTTGGCGCGTGCCTCGTCGCGTTCCTCCAGCGACGGATGCTCATACGCCGAACCGTTGCGGCGCAAATGGGCCAGTCCTTCGAGGTCCCCTGCAAACTCAGACTCCTGGGAGGGGGCTGGTCTGGGAGATGGCGTGAAGGATTTCTTTACCGGACTGACGGCACCGTCTACTTTCGGCCGCGCCAACCAAGACCAGGACCCGTGCTTACCTTGGACGGATTTGCGCTCTCCGGCGCCCGCGACTCGGGGTGGGCGGAGCGATGGTGGTTCCGGGATAAAACAGTTCTCACCGCACACGCGCTGATCGGATCCGTCGAGATGGGATTCGGTTCGGAGCCGGAACGTGCGCTCGCTTCGACGCTTCTAAACGGCGACCGATAGATACCGCGTCCAATCGAGCCTTCGAGGACGGCGTCAGCAAGGATGCCGAAGCCGCACCCGACCGGCGCGCGCGTTCAGCGGAACGCGCCGACCCCAGACCAACCCCCGACCAACCCCCGCGTTCAGCTGANNGACCAACCCCCGCGTTCAGCTGAACGCGCCAACCCAGACCAACCCCCGCGTTCAGCTGAACGCGCCAACCCAGACCAACACGCCACGACGACTATGCAGATCGCCGCTGCCAACGACACGGTCCACGACCTCACCTGCCCGGTGCCGTAATCACGTTGACGTGCTGGTCGAACCTGCACATAGGGTCGGCCCATGGTGACGCTCGATGCCGCGGCCCAGCTGGCGATGGCGTTGCCAGAGGTGACCGAGACCGACCGGCGCGGCTATCGCACCTGGTTTGTCGCCGGTAAAGCGTTCGCGTGGGAACGACCCTTCACGAAGGCCGACATCCGGCGGTTCGGGGACGCGACGCCACCCGAGGGGCCGATCCTCGCGGTCCGCGTCGCGGATCTGGGCGAGAAGGAAGCGGTGCTCGCCGCGAACTTAAAGGGCTTCTTCACGATCCAGCATTTCGACGGATTCGCCGCCGTTCTCATTCAGCTGGACCAGGCCACCAAGAAGGCGACGCAAGACGCCGTACTCGACGGCTGGCTCGCTATCGCGCCGTCCCGGCTCGCCGACGAATACGTCAAGCACCCGACGTCCGGTACAACGGGCCCGCAGCCCTCTCGAAAAGGCGGTCGTTCATGACGAGCTCCTCCACCGAATCCGCAGTCGGTGCGCCGGCCGCGCTGATCCGGCAGGCCCGCGGCCAGGTGATGGGACTCATCACCCAGTTCCTGCTTGGCATGGCCGTCAACCTCATCGGACTGCCGTCTGAAACCAAGGACGGCTCCAAGACCGCGACGTCGATACTTCTCACCGTGCACATGCTGATCGCTGCCGGCCTCGCCGTCGGCGCCGTCCTGGTGCTTCGGCTGGCACGCGCGACAGACCGACGCACGCGTCGGCTGGCGACCTTCGGCGCGGTTGCGATTGGCGCCACGATCGTGGCAGGCAGCGCCACGCTTCCAACGGAAAACAACTGGTGGTCATACGCGATGGCCGTCGGATTCGCGGCCGCCCTGCTCAGCTACGGCGCACTCCTGTTGTCGCGAACGGACCACGCGTCGACCTGACGCATTTCCGGTCGCTGTTGTGCGCGGGTGAGGCGTGATCACGAAGATGCGCCGAACACAAAGAGCGGCTGTCCGCGGCGTGACGCCGGGACAACCGCTCTTCGGTGATCCGTTCAGATCCAGCCGGTCGACGAACTAGACCGGGCGAACCTGCTCCGCCTGCGGGCCCTTCGGGCCCTGCGTGACTTCGAACTCGACGCGCTGGTTCTCGTCGAGACTGCGGTAGCCGTTCGTCTGAATCTGCGAGTGGTGGACGAACACGTCCGCGTCGCCGCCGTCGGGGCTGATGAAGCCGAAGCCCTTTTCAGCGTTGAACCACTTCACGGTGCCTTGCGCCATCTGGGGTACTCCTCGTTAGTTGTGCAACGAGCCGGCCACATCGGCCGCTCGGGCTGCAACGCTTCCGTTGCCGGGTGGACCTGGGCTCGAACACGGCCCGATCCGACCAAAACAAAAGACGCCCGCTGCCAGAATCCGCGGGCGTCATTAACGTTCGAGGAGTACTGCAACTGCAACCACGCAGGAGCCTAGCACGGACGCCGTGAGCCGCCGCATCCGGCGTCCGAGGCCCGCGGCCTGGTCCCGGCTCACGGCCGGCGCCGGACGCCGCTCAGATGAGTCGGCTGGCTCAGATGAGCCGGCTGGCCCGGCGCAGGAGGTTGCCCGCCTGATCGAGGCGGTCTGCCGCCCGGTTCGGGCCTCGCCGGTCCCGTAGCTGCTCGGCCACGACCGCGATCAACTTCCCGGCGACGGGCACGGCGATGGCGATAACCAGGTCTCGTCGCCAGCTCAGCAACCGTCGCATCCGCATGCAGGGTCTCCTTCGTTAGTCGCCGCACCGGCCGATAGGACAGTAGTCACGGCCTACCCTGGTCGAGCCTGCTCACGCGTCCGAATCAAGTCCGGGAGAGTACGACGCCACGACCGCGGGTGCGTGAGATACTCCGGAAGACGGAGCAGACTGTGGCTTCGTGACAACCCCCCGCCATCCGGACCCCGTGGCGACCTCACCTCGGGCATGCCCGGAAACGGAACTGCATTGACAGCCCAGTCCACTCGCGATTCCGCGGGCACCGAAACGCCGCTCCACGGCAACGTGGCGCCCGGCAGCGATGACCCCTCGGACCTGTCCGACCTCTCGGCGCTCTCGCCGCTGCGCGCCGACGAAGGACTCGCGTTCGCCGGTGACGACGAGGCTACGGCCCGCCGCCTCGCGCGGCGTCCGAGCGACTACGCGAACCTCTCGCGCATCGTGAAGGACGCGGGTCTGCTGGAACGCCGGCACTTCTACTACTGGGCCCGCATCGCCGTGAACGTCATCCTTGTCGCCGCCGCCGGGCTCGCGCTGTGGTGGACGCACCGGTCGTGGTGGGTACTCGTCACCGCCGTGCTATTCGCCATCGTTTCGACCCAACTTGCGTTCACCGGCCACGAGGCCGGGCATCGGCAGATGTTCCGCAGCCGTCGCGCGAACGAGCTCGCCGGTTACCTCCACGGCAACCTGATGATCGGCCTGAGCTACGACTGGTGGGTCGACAAGCACAATCGGCACCACCGCAACCCCAACCAAGCCGAACTCGACCCCGACGTCGGCACCGGCGCCTTCGTCTTCAGTCACGAAGAGGCCGCCAAGCGCGGCCATATCGGCAAGTTCGCGGCGCGGTGGCAGTCGTTCTTCTTCTTCCCGCTGCTGACGCTCGAGTCGCTCAACCTGCAGATCGCCAGCATCCGCGCGGTGGCTAAGACCGGCGCACGCAATCGCGGGGTCGAAGCCGTCCTGTTGTTCACCCACGTCACCGGCTATCTCACGCTGCTCTTCCTCACGATGTCACCGCTCAAGGCGCTGGCGTTTCTCGCCGTCCACCAGGCTTTGTTCGGCATTTACCTCGGCTGCTCGTTCGCGCCGAACCACAAGGGCATGCCGCAGACCGACAGCTCGACTCGTCTCGACTTCGTGCGCACCCAGGTGCT
>PLCK01000075.1 GCA_003134755.1 Actinomycetota bacterium
CCGGGCTCACCCTTGCGGAGGCGGAGGAACGGCTGCTCGTCGCCGTCCGCGAATACGTGCCCGATGTGCGCAAGGCACCGTTATGCGGCAACTCGATAGCGACGGACCGCGGGTTCATCGCGCGCGACATGCCCGACCTCGACAACCACCTGCACTACCGCATGGTCGACGTGTCGAGCATCAAGGAGCTGGCCCGCCGGTGGTACCCGCGGGTCTACTTCGCCAGCCCTGGCAAGAAGGGTGGCCACCGGGCGCTGGCCGACATCCGGGAGAGCATCGAGGAGCTGCGGTACTACCGCGAGGCGCTGTTCGTGCCGCAGCCGGGCCCCGACACCGCAACCGCTCGCATGATCGCCGCCTCGATCGGCGCCGACCCGGCCGCGGTGGTTGCTGGACCGGCGCCGATCGAGACTGACGTCCAGCCGACCAACTGATCCGGCTAGACTTGCCGAGCCGCGACGAGCGGTTGGACGTACTGGCCGGCCCCCCTTCTCGGGTCGGCTCGATGGTGGGCGTAGCTCAGCTGGTAGAGCACCGGGTTGTGGTCCCGGGGGTCGCGGGTTCGAGCCCCGTCGCTCACCCCATCGATTTCGCAGGTTTGGCCGCGCGTTGGTCCCGCGCTGGCGCGGAAGATCGGTTGCGCCTGCATCGCGTGCGAGGCTGCGGGGAAGACCTCGTATGACGATCACGCGAAAGGACGACGGCGAATGAACCCGGTCGAGCGACGGCTGCGCCGCTTCGACGGATTTCAGCAGCGCCACGCCGTCCTCGCCTTTCCGATTGCCGTCGTGCAGAAGTTCGGCAACGACCAGGCCGGCGGCAAGGCCGTTCTGATCGCCTACTACGGGTTGTTCGCGCTGTTCCCGCTCTTGCTGCTGATGGCCACCGTGCTCGGCGTCGTGCTGTCAGGGCATGAGGCGTTGCGCGCGCAGCTGCTTGGCTCGGCGTTCGCGAACTTCCCGATCATCGGTCCGCAGCTGCGGGCCGACACCCATGCGCTGACCGGGAACCCGTGGGTAATCGTGATCGGAGTAGTCGGCACGCTTTACGGAGCCCAGGGCCTCGGACAGGCCGCGGTCAATGCGATGAACTCGGTGTGGAACGTGCCCTACAAGTCGTGGCCGAACTTCTTCGGACGCCGACTGCGTGGCTACTTCTGGCTCGCCGTGCTCGGCATCGCCACGGTCGCCGCCACGACACTTGCGGGTTTCGGCACGGCCTGGCTGCACGGCCCGCTCGGCTGGCTCTGGACGACGGGGATCGCCGGCGTCATCAACCTCGGCGTGTTCTACGTCATCTTCAGGGTCTTGACCGCGGAGGACCTTGGCTGGCAAGACGTCGCGCTCGGCGTCGTCCTGGCGACCGTGTTCTGGGAAGGCCTGCAGACGATCGGCGGGTACTACGTGCGGCACTCGCTCGCGCACGCCAACGCGACGTACGGCTTCTTCGGGATCGTGATCGGCCTGCTGTCGTGGATCTACCTCGCCGCCCAGCTCACCCTGCTGGCCGCCGAGATCAACGTCGTCCGCCGGTATCGGCTCTGGCCGCGCTCGCTCACCCAGCCACCGCTGACCGCCGCCGACAAGGTCGTGTTCGCCAGGCTGGCAATGATGGAAGAGCGTCGCCCAGAGGTGAAGGTCAGCGTGAGCTTCACCCCCGAAGCCGACTGGCAACCGCTCGACGGGGCGTTCCGCCCGGTCACGCCGGCCGCACCTGCCCTAGCCGAGGGACCCGATCCTGGCGCCTCGGCCGACCCGAGCTCACTGGGCCGGCCGGCCTAACGAAGTTTCGGCCGAATGGGCTAAAGGTTCTGCTTCCCACGACCGAACTACATGGTTGTAACTCGCCATCGGGGCGGTTCCGAAGGGAGCACACCATGGAGACCCACGACTCGGTCTTGATTCGCATCGAGCACCCGCTGATGACAGCGCTCAGCCGCGGACTGCCCATCACGCTGCTCGTCGATCTGATCGATCCGCACGGACCGCGGTCGCACGAGATGTACACGCGCGAATCCACGATGCCGGACGCCGTGGTGCTGACGATCCCCGAGGCCGCGCATGCCCAGAGTGCTTAAAGCAGCGACTTTCCAAGCGCTAAGTAACGGGCTGGTAGGCTCTCGGCTCACGCGCCGCTAGCTCAATTGGCAGAGCAGCAGACTCTTAATCTGCGGGTTCGGGGTTCAAGTCCCTGGCGGCGCACCATGTGATGTCTCGAGACATNNTCAAGTCCCTGGCGGCGCACCACGTCTGACCTGGCCTTTTGCATTTTATACTCCACCCGACCGGGGCTCCTCGTAAGCGCAAATCAGGCAAATGCGTGCAAGAAGCGAGTACGGCATGCACGCGTCCATCAAACGACCCGAAATCTGCTGGTGTGCTGAGGCAGCGGGCCGGGCGGCATGCACCGCATTTTTGAATGCCCCGCCGGGTTGAGTACAGCGGACCTCGCAGACCAGGGCATCGCGTCGGCGTCGGGACCTTGCTGATATCCGCGTCATTTGGCCCGCGGCAGTGTCGGAGATGTAGACGGGGTCCGTGGCTGAGTTGAAGGCCACGGAGACGGGTCGCCGCCGGCGGGGACCCGGGTCGGTTGGTGGGTGCAGCCGGACGTGATGGTGGCGTGGCGGGTCGCGCCGTCGAACACGTCGATGCTGGGTGCCTTGTCGACTTCGACCAGGACCGCGCAGGTCGTCTGGTCGCGGCGACGCCTCGTTTGGCGCCGGCCACGCGATGGCTGGCGGCTTCTGGTCGCACCCGGATCGCACGGTTGAGTTGCAGGTCGCGTCGCCGATCACCGACGCGTCGACCGCGAGGTTCGCGATGTGAAGGTGCCTTAGAGGCCGTCGGGTGGCGCAGCATAGGAGAAGGTGCTATCGGCACGCGGGTGCGTAGGCGCGACTGGGCAAGAATTGAGTCCATTCCGCGCGCGTCAAAGTGCGCCCAGCCATGCTGCACGCCTGGCTTTCCCACGTGGATGGATCCATGTCGATCGCGACCAGGCTGGTCTGCGTACCGACGAACAAGCGGCGGTCATCGGTGACAGCGAGCGCAAGGGCATCGGTTGCACCGTTCGACGGCAGCGATAGCCGCGAGACCACGAGCTGACGGGTTCGACCGTCCCATACGTAGATCGCCGTCGTATCACTTCCGACCAACCATTGGCCGTCGACCGTGAACAGGAGGTGGCTGTAGCCGCTTGCCGGGGCGGGAAAGGTCGCGACCGACCGACCGGTCTGCGGATCGAAACCCGTAACCTTCCCGTTGATATCCTGGACGAACAGTTCCTTCCCGTCCGGGCTAAAGACGATGGCAGAGGTAGTCGGAGCAGGCTGTGGTGTGATAACCACCTGTCGAGAATCATCAGCAAATCTCACAAACACCACTGTCTCCTCGACGAACGCCGCGGCGAGCAGTTTCGAGTCGGGCGAGAAAACCACGGCTCTGGGCTTCGGTGTCTGGTCGTAAGCTGTCAGGTCCGGGAGGTTGTCGGTGAGCACCGGCCGCTTGGTCGCCAGGTCCCACACCGTCAGGCGGGTCGATATCGGATACGAGTCCGGGTCCTGGTCAGTCGGGTCCGGTGTGAACCCCGACGTTGCGAGGTACCTGCCGTTCGGCGAGATCGCAAGGAATGACGTCGGCACGTCGTCCCGCGACCACAACAGGCGGCCATCCGGTAGGGACCACATCCGCAGATGCCCGACGCGATCGGCCGCGATCAGGGCGGACCCGTCGGAAGTGATTGCCAACGCGGTGACACGTTCGTGTTCATCAGGTGCCGCGGTGGTGTCCGGCTGGGCATAAGGGCCGAGCGACAAGTGCAGCGGGAGCGCGGCGAGGGTCGTCTGCGAATACAGCGCGACCTTCCCGGCCGTATCGCCGACGGCGACCACCGTGCCGGAGGGTCCGGCCGCGATCGAGTTGGCCATATCGATCGGGGTTTCCCGCATAAATCCGTTGGTGTCCGCAAGTGACCGCACGGTGATGGCTTGTGAATTGTCCTGGCTGATCAGCCGATCACCACGTAATGCAGCGAGCCGCACCCCATGCCCGCCCGCGGGGTAGGTGACGACGGCCTGAAGTGGGTTGGTGTTGAACACATCGAGACTGCCGTCATCGTGTCCCACAACCAGACGGGCGCCATCCGCCGTCCAGCCGAGTGCCGTTGCTAGAGACGTGCCAGGGATGCGGACAACCGACTGACCGTCGGACACTCCGCGCAGCTCGACCGAGCCGTTTGCGTAACCGATCGCAAGACGGTCGCCACCCGGCGAGATCGCGAACGCCTCGGGTGTGGCATTTGGCTGCGGGATAACCAACGGCAACAGGAGCTGCGGCGTGTCAGTGTCAACCACGATGCCGATATTCGGAGGTTGCGCGAACGGTGGTCCCTGCAGCGAAAGCAAGAGCGTCGCCCGCGAACCGTCAGTGCTGAAAGTCGCCGACAGCAAGAGGTCTTCCCCCGGCAGCGACGGGGGCAGCAAGGGCAACGCGAACCGGGCGGGCGAACCCCACGCGCTCGTGGTTGTGCTTCGTTTCCACACGCTCACCGACCGGTCCAGGACAGACACGAGCCTCCGGCCGTCCGGCGAGATACGGACCCTGTCCATCTCGAAGAAGCGACCCGACACTGAATCGGGCACGAGTTGAGGCGTACCGATCGGGTGGCCGTCCAAAGCGCTGAACGCCTGAGTCGACCGGCTGGGCACCGCGGACGATGTCTGTACAGAGACGAGGGCGGTGCGCCCGCCGTCGATGAAGCCCACGGGAAACGGTCCGGTGCCGTAGTCGTCGGGTTGGGGCTCCAACGGCCCGCCGCCGACGAAGTGACCAGTCCTGGTGTCGATCAGGTCGACGCCGTTGGTGCCGTTCATGAGCACGCGAGTGCCGTCGGCGCTCACCAGATCGTCGCTCACCAAGGGCAATCCGTTGAACTCCGCTGCGCCGGGATCGACCACACCGACTAGGCCGCCGACGCGACCGAGGGCCTCAAGCAGGCCGCCCTCGGTGTTCGGTGTATCGGCGAGCGCCACTGCCTGCCGTGCGAGCAAGAGAGCCGTGTCGGCCTGCGGCTGCACGAGGGCCGCGGCACCCAACCTCGCTGCCTCCGCATCTGTGGCGGCGACTCGCGCACGACGAGTGCTCACCGCGGCAAATGTGCCGGCTACGAGAGCGAGCACCAGTAGGCCGATGACGGCCGTGAGGGCTGCCCGCAGTTGTCGGTTGCGACGTATTTGCTGCCGAAGCGCGCGGTCCTGGTGTCGTCGCTCGTCATCTTCGCGTGTCTCGGATGCGGCAAGGAACTCGATCTCGGCATGAGCGAGCACTGGTCGGCTACGCTCGCGCCACTCGAGCGCCGACTGCAGTCTTGCGCCGCGGTAGAGCTCTTCCTCTGGTCGGCCGAGGGCCCCCCATCCGTCGGCGGCGACCTGCAGGTGCTGGAAGATCCGCTGCCCCTCGACGTCCTCGTCGAGCCAAGACCGCAGGCGCGGCCACGCGCGAGTCAATGACTCGTGCGCGATGGCGACGGTTTCTGCGTCGGTTGTGACGAGTCGAGCACGCACCAGGACGTCGAGCAGCCGCGCGGTCTCGCCATCGCCGGCAAACACCCGGGCCGGCACGCGGGTGCCGACGGGGTCGCCGCTTGGAGTCGGAGTCACCAATCTGAGCATCACGGTGCGCAAGGCGCCTCGATCCGTGGCCGGAAGGGAGTCGTAGAGCCGTTCCGCGGACTGCGCAACCGCGGCGCGGATGCCGCCTGTTTGTGTGTACCCCTCGACGGTCAGCACATGGCCTTCGCGACGTTCCCACGTCTCGGCGAGCGCGTGCGACAGCAAGGGCAATCCCCCCGGCTCGCCAAGGACGTCGCGCACCAGCAAATCGACGAGGCCCGGCGCGAGCAGCAGGCCATCCCTCGCAGCCGGCGCCTCGATTGCCCGTTCCAGTTCGGCCTCGGTCATCGGAGTCAGAAGCATCAGACCCCGCTCCGCGAGTCGGGCAAAGGCAGGGCATACGGCAATCTCTGCCAGGTAATCGGCGCGCAGTGCGACGAGCACGAGCGCACCCGTTTCGGCATGAGCGGCGAGCCGGGACAGAAAGGGCTCCGCGTCGACCTCGGTACCCGGTGCGGTGAACAGTTCCTCGAGTTGGTCGACCACCACGGCAACTCCTGACGGCTCGCTCGCCATGGCCGCGGTCAGCATCGCCAGAGGCTGCGTCCCGGGGCTGAGTTGCACCACCCGCCGTCCCGCCGTTCGCAGCGCCGGCACGACCCCGGCCGCGACCAACGAAGACTTGCCGCTACCGGATGGGCCGACAACCACAAGGAGCGGCGAGTCGACCAGCCGGGCGAGACATCCCGCCACCGCCTGGTCGCGTCCGAAGAACGCCTCCGCGTCGTCGACGCTATACGGCCGAAGCCCCTTGTACGGACACAATCCGCCAGTGCCAGCGAACGTGTTAGGAACAATGAGCAGAGCGGGGTCCTGTTGCAGTACCGCCTGCTCGAGGTCCGCGAGCTCGCGCCCGGGATCAAGACCTAACTCGTCGCGCAACGTCGAGGCGGCACCCCGTATGACATCGAGGGCCTCGCGCTGACGGCCGGACCTGTACAGGGCCACGGCCAGCAGAGCCCACCTGTGCTCACGATAGGGCTCGCGAGTCGCGAGCCGGCGCGCCTCCGGTACCGCTTCGACCGGCCGGCCGGCGGCCAGCCGCGCCTCCACGAGCTCTTCCTCTGATGCGTGGCGCACCTCAGTGAGCCGGGCGGCTTCCGCGCGACCTGCATCCCATCCGTCGAGCTCAGGGAAGGGTGGTCCGCGCCACAACGCAAGCGCCCGCTCGAAGGTCGTGACCGCGCGCTGGCCGGACCCGGGCACNNTGTGCTCACGATAGGGCTCGCGAACGGCCGCGAATCCCCGCGCGCGGGCCACCAGGCGCTCGAAGCGGACATGGTCGACGTCGTCATCCGACACCGACAGGCGATAACCCGTGCTCGTTGTTTCAATAGCGTCGGCACCGAGCGCGCGACGCAACCGCATCATGGAGCCCTGTACCACCTTCGGCCAGGACTTGGGCGGGGCCTCGCCCCATAACGCGTCGGCCAGGCGATCCGGCGACAGCACCTCGCCGGGCTCGAGCGCGAGCGCTGACAGGATCACGCGATCGCGATGGCCCAGGCGCGCGTCACTGCCACCGACGAGTACTGGGCCGAGTACGTCGATCCCCATGTTGGGAGTGTCGAAGCTAGCACCCGACCGGTCAATGGGCGCGATACCGGCGTGATACCGGCTCGGCGGGGATGTGACACCGCACGTGCGCATGGTGGCGACATCGGCTCCCATCGGAGGAGCGCACACCAAGGAGACTCCCCGCCACCTCGGTGGTCGCGTCGGGAGCAGTTAAGACTCGAAGGGAGTACGACATGAAGGTCAATCGCACACAGGTCATTGGCGTGACGGTCGGAATGGTGGCGCTCACGGCGTTCGCCAACACCGCGTCTGCGTCGCCCTCGACGGGGTTCACCCCAACGGTGCTGGCCACAGCAAGTCTCAGCATGCCGGTGAGAGTCCACAGCGACGGCGTGAGGCTCACGACGAAGGAAGCCACCGACGTCCGCGTCCAGCAGGTGGTCTTCGCGCCGGGCGGCAGCTCCGGCTGGCACCACCACCCAGGCGTCGTGATGGTGGTGGTGGCGTCAGGGTCGGTGACTTCGTGGAATGAACACTGCAAGGCAACGATGTACGGGCCGGGCCTTCCAAACGGCGCGGCATTCATCGAGAGCGGCGACGAGCGGGGGCAGGTCACCAGCGCGGCGGGGGCGACCACCTACGTGACGTACGTCGTGCCGAAGGTCAGCCCGGCCGTCTTCCGGATCGAGGACGTCGCGCCGCGTTGCGCCTCGTGACAGCGCAGCAGTAGTCTCGGCGCTCGTTCTGACCGGGTGCGGCGTGCTCGTAGTGGCTTCTGGTTTGGCCCGCAGCCCGCACCCGGTCGCCGGGTTGGTCCAGGCCCCCAGAGAGCCTTGCGCCGGGTCAGCACCTCGTGCACCGTCGACGGGTTCAGCCGCAACCGGTGCGCGAATCGGCCGGTGTGAATACCCGGATCAGTACGGCAACGGAGCGGAGCCTGGCCCGCTAGCCCGGACACCCGGGTTCGGGGCATATCGCCGGTCCGTGGGCGGAGTGGTCACGTGCCAGCCGTCTGACGGATGACGTGGCGTCGAACCGTCTCGCGGCGCACCCCAAAGCGGCAAGCGATAGCCGCCAGTGACAGCCCCGCGGCTCGAAGTCGCACGAGCTCATCAACCTCCACATTGGCGAGTCGGCGATGACCTCGCTTCAGCACGACGCGGACCTTGTCCGCTTCGTCGTGGGACACGCCGGTTTGAGCGACCGCCGTCGAAACCCGAGAGAAAGCTTCAAACCACCCCTCCAGCTCCCTTGTTCGCTGGGCTACAGGGGCATCGGATCGCACCTCGACAGGGTGGTTCTAAAGAAGTCCTCCTAGATGCACAGACAGCTATGGAGCGGGCGAGCCGCATGTCGGTCACTCGAGCTGCGGGGTGATGATCCCGCGAGGCAAGCGTCCAGGCGCCGATGGTGAATCGCAGCTCGATGAACACCACTCCGTGCTCAGACTGATCGCCGCTTGGCGCGCCGGACTCGACAGCGGACAACCCGCATGGGTCGCCGGGTACGGCCTGCGGATGTTCGCCGAGCAACAGTGGCGCGAGCCGGGGTATCGATCCGAATGGGCAGAGGGCGAGCTGCTCGACCCAAACAAAGCCACAGCCGTCAGCGCTGTTGGATCAGTCCCATCGCTGAGATGCGGAGCCCGCCGCGATACGCACGCACACGGCG
>PLCK01000210.1:0-7896 GCA_003134755.1 Actinomycetota bacterium
CCCGCTCGAGCCGAGAAGGACACCCCCTTGAGCGCGCGGATCGCGCCGTACCGCACCTCGATGTTCTCGACCTCAACCATCACGTCAGCGTCGGTCACGGGTTCACCTCGCCGTCGTCCCGAGTGTCTTCCGGCGTGGCCTCGAGGGGTGCCTCGGTCGTACCTTCGATGAGTTGGACGTCGGGGGCGGCCGCCGCCTGTGCGGCAGCCTCTTCGGCGGACGTCCCGAGATAGGCCGCGATGACCGCGGGATCGCGTTGAATGGCGGCGGGGGCGCCTTCGGCAATCTTCTCCCCGAAGTTCAGCACGACGATGCGGTGCGCAACCGACATCACCAGCTTCATGTCGTGCTCGATGAGCAGCACGCTGACCAACCGATCGGTGTTCACGCGCTGGATCAGTTGCGCTAGTTCGCGCTTCTCGACCGGGTTGGTGCCGGCCGCGGGTTCGTCGAGAAGGAGCACGCCGGGGTTGGTCCCGAGCGCGCGCGCGATTTCGAGCCGTCGCTGCTCGCCGTACGGCAGCGACGCCGCGAGCTCGTTGGCCTTCGGCGCCAGACCGACTTCGCCGAGGAGCTGGTAGGCGAAGTGTGTGCTCTCACGCTGCTCGCGGCGCTGCCACGGCAGACCGAGCATTGCCGAGATCGGACCCGAACGCTGGCGCGCCTCGATTCCCACCTGCACGTTCTCGAGTGCCGTGAGCGCGGGGAACAACCGGATGTTCTGGAAGGTGCGGCCCACACCGAGATGGTTGACGACGTGGGTCTTCTTGCCGAGCACGCTCTGCGGCGGATCGCCGGCCCGCCCCGACAGCATGATCGAACCCTCTTGCGGTGTGTAGACGCCCGTCAGGGAGTTGAACAGCGAGGTCTTGCCGGCGCCGTTAGGCCCGATGATTGCCAGGATCTCGCCGCGGTACATCCGCAACGACACGTCGTTGAGGCTGGTCACGCCGCCGAATCGCAACGTCACGTGCTCGACGTCGAACACGATGTCGGACTCGTGGGCTTCGCTTCCCACGGTCACAGCCGTCATCGCGCTCACAGCCCTTCGCTGGCAGGCACAGCGCGGGTCTCGGACGATGGCGGCGAGCCCAAGCCGCCGAGTTCGGCCTTTCGGCGGCGAGCGGGGATGAGCCCGGCCGGTCGGAAGATCATCATCAGCAGGACGAGAGCGCCGATCCACATCTGACGGTCGTCGGCGGGGACCTGGTCCTTCAAGAACTCCGGCAGCCAGGTGAGCACAGCGGCGCCTGCCATGGCGCCGGGCAGCGAGCCCATGCCGCCGAAGACCACGTAGGCGACAACCAGGATGGAGTTGTTCAGTACGAAGTTGTCGGGATTGAAATAGCCGATCTGACTCGCGAAGAACACACCCGCGAGGCCCGATGTCGACGCGCCGATCGCGAAGGCGAGGAGCTTGACGCGCGGCGTGTTGATACCGCTGGCCTGCGCGGCAACTTCGTCCTCCCGGATCGCTGCCCAGGCCCGCCCGAGGCGCGAACCTTCGAGGCGATAGAACAGGATCACGACGATGACGATGAGCGCCAGTAGCAGGTACCAGTACTGGAGGTTGTTGAGCCCCCAGGTGATGTGCACGGGACCGATGTGCACGCGGGGGTGGGCAACCGCAGGAGAAGGCCCGCGCGTCGAGTTCGTGATGTTTCCCGGGTTGTTGACCGCTGTGATCCGGATGATCTCGCCGAACCCGAGAGTCACGATCGCCAGGTAGTCGCCGCGCAGCCGCAGCGTCGGAGCACCCAGAGCGACGCCGGCGATGATGCAGATCGTAATCGCGAAGGGAATCGCGAGCAGCGGCGTCATGTGCAACCACGCCGGCGGTTTGTGCGGCAGCGAACCGACGAGGTAGGCAGTCGTGTACGAGCCGATCGCATAGAACGCGATGAAGCCCAGGTCGAGCAGACCGGCCCACCCGACGACGACGTTCAGGCCGATCGCGAGCAGCACGTAGACGCCGATCTCGCTGACCAGAACCTTCTGCCAGAACTCCGTCATCGTCGGCGGGAGGAACAGCGCGAGCACCACGCCGACGAACAGCAGATTCTTCGACGACCGCGAGGCGGTCCGCAACGACAGGCCGCCCTGGCTCTCGGACGGCACGAACGCGGTGTCTGGGGTGGACGGCGATGCCGAGCCTGTCGACGTCCGTGCTGCAGTTGCGGCGATGAAGCCGCCGGCTGCCATCAGCCCGAAGCCCATGCACGCAAGCCACCCACCGGACCCGAGGTTCTGCCACGGGCCGGTCGCTGCGTCGACGTTGTTGTCGGCGCCAATCTTGCTGATGTCGTAGAGCGTGACGACGGTGAGCAGGACGGCGACGACGCCAAGGCCGGCCGCGATCCAGCCCCCGAGTCGGAGCCGCAGGTACGTCGACGAGAGCGCTGTGATGGCGACCACGGCAAGCAACACCCAACCGAGCCAGGCAAGGTACTGAGAGCTGATCGGGGAGAGTCCATAGCCCGCGAAAAGGTCGTGGGTCGAGGAAAATGAGGCGTTGAGCCGCAACGGGGAGAACCACGCACTTGTCGTCATCGCGATGATGGTCGCCGCGGCACCGACTGCGGCGATCGGCAGGCCGGGGCGCCAGGCAAGCACCCGGTCGATCGAATCGCGTGCGTGGGTGGCTTGCTCGTGTGAGAGCGCTGCGGCACTGCATCCGACGGCCACGACAAGATACCCGAGCAACGTCGTGAATGCACCGAACGAGTGGTCGGCGACGTGTGAGAACGAGATGACGTCGTTGTGTGCGTAGAACGCGATGCCCCCGGCAACCACTGCGAACGCTGCGGTCACCCAGGCGAGCATCCGATTTCGCTGCGCGACGGCGAATGCGGCGAGAACGGCGATGACGAGGAATTGCACCCAGTGCAGCCAGCTGAAGAATGCCGTAGTAGCCGGTGACAGTCCCGACGTATTCGAGACCGCTCTGCTGACCGCACCGAACTTGGCGTTGCCGACCTGGTCATCCCAGCGCAACAGGAATTGAGCTGCGATGACAGTCGTTAGGCCGGTGCACAGCGCGACAGCGCCGGGTCGGGTGAAGTACGGCGTGACCCGCGGCCAGTAGGTGACGAGTAAGAACATCAGGACGCCGATGCCGAGGAACACGAACACGCGAGGCTTGAAAACGGCCTGCCGGAACGCATAGCCGTAGTCGGCCTGGGTTCCTTCTTGCGGGCCGATCATCACGGCGAGTACGAGCGAACCCGCGAGACAGGCGACGAGGCGTTTGAAGCCTGGCGATCGGAGCATGACGCGGTTCACGCGGCCCGCCCGAGGCGTTCGCCGAGAAGGCCGGTCGGCCGGAAGATGAGCACCATAACGAGGACGACGAACGCGACCACGTCAGTCCATTGGATGCCGATATGAGGGATCGGCGGGACGAGCGCCTCGACCAGGCCGAGCAGCAGACCCCCCATCATTGCGCCGCGGATGTTGCCGATACCGCCGAGCACGGCCGCCGCAAAGGCTTTCGTGCCCTGGTCGAATCCGACGGTGTTGGAGAACGAGAACGCAGTGCCGAAAAGGAATCCGGCCGCACCGGCAAGTGCGCCCCCGATGACGAAGGTGCGCGAGATTGTGCGGTCGATGTCGATGCCCATCAACGCGGCGGTCGGCGCATCCTCGGCCACTGCGCGGATGCTTCGGCCGAGCTTCGTCTGAGCGACCAGCCTGTCAAGGAAGATCATCATGATCACGGCGGTAAGGATGATGACAACTTCGAACACCTGCACCCGCGCGGTGGAGATGCGCAGCACTTGGCGGTTCTGATCAAAGTACTTCGGGAAACCGTTCCCGCGGAACCGGTTGAAGAGCTTTCCGGCCAGTTGCGACAAGAAGAACGACGCACCGATCGCACTGATGAGGAACGCGAGCTTAGGTGCCCCCCGTCGTCGCAACGTGCGGTACGCGACGCGTTCAAGAGTCCACGCGACGGATGCGCCGGTCACCGCACCCGAGAGCAGGCCGATGACGATCACTAAAGGCACTGCCCAGCTCGGGGTGCCCTTGCCGTCACCGACGACCGCGTGGACGACGATGTAGCTGCCGAAGGCGCCGGACATGAAGACCTCGCTGTGCGCGAAGTTCAGGAGTTGCAGCACGCCATACACGAGGGTGTAGCCGAGGGCGATCAGCGCATACATCGATCCACGGGTGAGACCGAGCAGAACGTACGCCGGAATCTGGTGTATGTAGTGCACGCAGCGACCTCCAGGGCACTACGACGGGCGCGACCGTGCGCGAGCGAGTACGAGCGTGATCGTGCAAGGTCATGAGGCAAAGATCAAGGGGTGCCCCGGCTTGGGCTGGGGCACCCCTTGAGTCACATCAGGTGAAACTCGGATCTCGGGTCGAATCTGGGTCAGCTCTGGGTGTTGATGTCGCCCAACAGGCCGATCTTGCCGGCCTTCTGCTGGTACAGGTTGATGACCTGCGCCGATACTTCACCGCTCGGTTCGAACTTGATCTCGGTGGTGATGCCCTTGAAGTCGAGGGCGTTGACCGCTGCGAACACCTTGGCCCGGGTGGGCGAGGCGCCGGCGGCCTTGATCGCCGTCAGCATCGCGTTGGTAGCGTCGTAGGCCTCGGGGGAGTACGTCGACGGGTCGGTCTTGAACGCCGCGTTGTATGCAGCGCTGAAGTCCTTCGCCTGCGGCGCGACCGTCGCGTCGAGGCAACCACACGAGAACAGCCAGTTGTCTCCAGCGTCGGCGGCGCCCTCGGTGAACTTCGAGGACTTGCCGCCGTTGCCGGTCATCGTCAGTCCGGTAAAGCCGGCTGCCTTCAGCGCCTTGGCGAACTGGGCGGCCTGGGTGTCATATCCGCCGTAGAACAGCGCGTCGTCGCCCGAAGCCTGAACCTGGTGCGCGATGACGCTGTAGTCGGTCGTCTTCGCGTCAACGCCCTGGCGCTCGCTTGCGACGCCCTTGGCCTTGAGCTCGGCCTCGACAGCGTCAGCAGCGCCCTTGCCGTAGTCGCTGAGGTCGTCGACGACGAACACCTTCTTGGCCTTCTTGGCCAGGTAGTCGCCAGCTTCCTTGCCCTCGAGCGAGTCCGGGGGAACGACCCGGTGGAAGGACTTGAACCCGAGCGTCGTCAGCGTCGGGTTGGTGGCCGACGGGCTGATGAGTACGAGGCCGGCAGCGTCGTAGGACGCACCGACAGCCTTCGTGGCACCGGAGAAACTTGGCCCGATGACGCCGAGGATGGCTGGGTCCTGCTGCAACGCGGTAGCCGCGGTCGGGGCCTTGGCCGGGTCACCGACGTCGTCGGACTTCACCAGCGCGACCTTGAAGCCATAGGTGTTGTTCGCGTTGGCCTGGTCGACGGCCAACTGGACGGCGTTGACCTCGTTGATGCCCAACTGGGCGTTGTCACCGGATAGCGGCCCTTCGAAGCCGATCTTGATCGTGGCACCGCTGGCGGCTGAGCCTGAACTGCCGCCCGTAAGTCCGGATCCTGTCTTCTTCTTGCTGCTGCAGGCGGTCAGAGCAAGTACGCCTACCAGCCCTAGGACGCCGAGTCTGGCCAGCGAACGCTTGTACATCAAAGTTCCTCCTACGAGGTGGGTGTGCAGGTGTCGAAGTCTGCAGCACGACGATCGAACGCACTACGGCTACCCGGATTCGGAGCCCAGCCGCAAGCCAATCGTTATGCGCTCGCGTCCGCATCAGCACCGGCCCAGCCGGCAGGCGGTGCGCCCGTAGAGTGGATGGCGTGCAGGGTGGCACACCGGCCGGAGGCGGACAAGCGCCGTTACTCGATCGTGACGTCGGTCGGCCGGCCCCGGACGCAGCGACCCAAGCACCTTCGGCGCAGCGCGCCCATGCGCCTTCGGCGCAGCGAACCCGGGCACCTTTGGCGCCGTCCAAGCCTTCCCCGGTCTTGGACGTTCTCTACTCGGTGCCCGGGTTCGTCGGGAGACACCGTAGCGACGTCGTCGTGGTCACGGCAAAGACTCACCGCTATTCGCCGAAAGAATCGTCGCGCGGGCCGTCGGGACGTGGCCGGAGCGACCGAAGCGCGAAATCTGCAAGAACTTTGGGTAGCACCGCAAGAACGAAGCGTGATGCTCGATTCGGACAACTATCCCCGGATGCCCGCAATCCCGGCGCCAAGCCGACCCCGCCGGCCGGAAAGTTGTCCCGATTAGCGCATTTATCGCCGACACGCCGGGCTTGTCCCCGTCATTGATCTTTCTTGTAGGAGGGGCTGCACATCTACCCAAAATCTCGCTACGCTCCGGCCAGCCGTACAGGTGTGGGGCATGTACTGCGGTGTTTGTTTGCGAGTTGGCCGGGGGTGTTGTACCGAAACGACCCATGGCTTCGCGCTGAGGAGCAAACGTGACCCGTTCCCACATCACCGTCCGAGCCGCTGGTGAGTCCGACCTTGCCGACCTCGTGGTGCTGTGGGCGGAACTCAAACGCTGCGGTGCGCTGACGGCGCGACTTGCCGCATTGACCGATGATCGGCGCATCGAAGAGCGGGTCCGCCGCCTGCTCAGCCGCCCGAGCAGCCGGGTGCTGATCGCGTCCGTCGGTGGCGAGCCGGTCGGCATGGCGATGCTCACGACGGTCCCGCTCGGCGCTCTCAACGAAGCGCCCTGCGTCCAGGTCGAGTACACCGTGGTCGCCGAGCAGTTCCGGCGCAGGGGAGTCGGCCGAGCGCTGATGGGCGCTGCGGCGTGCTACGCCGAGGACATCGGAGCCGAGCAGGTCACGGTGAGCGTGTCGCCGATGTCCCGCGAGGCGAACCGCTTCTACGCCCAGCTCGGCCTCACACCGCTGTCGGTACGACGGGTCGCACCCGCATCGGCGCTGCGCCGCCGGATCGCGACGCTCGAGCACGCGACACCCGCACACGATCACTCGCCGCGACAGTCCCTCGGTGCGCGCAATGGCGTGCGGGCGGCCCTGCGCCGGATGGCGATCGCCTCGGCGGTCGCCGAGCAGCCGCACGACGCCTGAGCCGCCGCGCCGGTTGGCTGTCTCCGGCGGTGCCTAGGATCGCAGCGTGGCTACCTCGTCGACGACCGATAAGCGCCCGCAGCTCCTCCTGATCGACGGTCACTCGGTCGCCTACCGCGCCTTCTTCGCGCTGCCGGTCGAGAACTTCTCCACCACCACCGGTCAGCCGACCAATGCGGTCTACGGCTTCACGTCGATGCTGATCAACCTGCTGCGCGACGAGCGGCCCAGCCACATCGCGGTCGCGTTCGACATCTCGCGCCAGAGCTTTCGCACGGAGGCGTACGCCGAGTACAAGGCCAACAGGTCGGTGACGCCGAACGAGTTCAAGGGCCAGGTGAGCCTGATCCAGGAGGTTCTGGCCGCGCTGGCGATCCCCGTCGTCACAGCCGAGAACTACGAGGCGGACGACGTCATAGCGACGCTCGCGACCCAGGCTGAGGCCGACGGCCTCGACGTCCTTATCTGCAGCGGTGACCGCGACGCGTTCCAACTCGTGACAGACCACGTCACCGTGCTCTATCCGCGCAAGGGCGTGTCAGACATGGCACGCATGACCCCTGCCGCGGTCGAGGAGCGGTATGGCCTGACGCCCAGCCAGTACGCCGACTTCGCTGCGCTGCGCGGTGACCCGAGCGACAACCTGCCGAATATTCCTGGGGTCGGCGAGAAGACCGCAGCAAAATGGGTGCGCGACTTCGGCAGTCTCACTGCGCTCATCGACCGCGTCGACGAGGTGCCGGGCAAGGCAGGCGGGCTGCTACGCGACCACCTCGCCAGCGTGATTCGCAACCGTCAGCTCACCGAGCTGGTGCGCGAGGTGCCGCTGAGCGTCGGCCCGCACGATCTGCATCTCGGGCAGTGGGATCGCGAAGAGGTCCACAAGGTCTTCGACTCGCTGCAGTTC
>PLCK01000210.1:7997-8876 GCA_003134755.1 Actinomycetota bacterium
CGCTGGCCGCGCCCGACGGGTCAGGCGCCTACCTCGACCCGACGCAGCTGACCGAGGCCGACGAACGCGCGCTCGCGAGCTGGTTGACCGACCCCGACCAGCCCAAGGCCGTCCACGACGCGAAAGGCCCGATTCTCGCGCTGGCAGCCCACGGCTGGGAGCTGGCCGGTCTGAGCAGCGACACCGCCCTCGCCGCCTATCTGGCACTGCCGGGCCAGCGCTCGTTCGATCTCGGCGACCTGGCGTTGCGCTACCTGCGTCGCGAGCTGCGCGCCGACGACGGTTCTGCCGACGCCGGTCAGCTGTCGCTCGACGGTCTCGACGAAGACGGCAACGCGATGAACCAGATCGTGCGCGCACGGGCCGTTCTCGATCTGGCGACCGCCCTCGACGGCGACCTCGAGGAGCGTGGGGCCGCGCGGCTGCTGCTCGACGTCGAGCTGCCGCTGATCGGCGTCCTCGCAGATCTGGAACGGGTCGGCATCGCGACCGACCTCGGCATGCTGGCCGACCTGTCGGGCGAGCTCGGCGGGTCGGTGAAGGAGGCGGAGCAGGCCGCGTTCAGCGTCGTCGGTCACGAGTTCAACCTCGGCTCGCCCANNCAGCAGATCCTGTTCGACGAGCTCGGGTTGCCAAAGACGAAGCGCATCAAGACGGGCTACACGACCGACGCTGACGCGCTGCAGAGCCTGCTCGTGCAGTCCGGCCATCCGGTGCTCGAGCATCTCTTGCACCATCGCGACGTCTCGCGGCTGAAGACCGTCGTCGACTCGCTGATGCCGATGGTCGACGATCACGGGCGGGTGCACACGACGTTCAATCAACTCGTGGCAGCCACCGGCCGGTTGTCGTCCAACGATCCCAACCTGCAGAACATCC
>PLCK01000015.1:0-11369 GCA_003134755.1 Actinomycetota bacterium
CGGCGCGTTGCCCGACGACTTCACGCCAGCCGTCGTCGTCGTCCAGCACATGGCCGACGGCTTCATCGAAGGCCTGGCGACCTGGCTCGACGGCTTGTGTGCACTGCCTGTCGGCGTTGCGTCGGCGGGCGNNCGCCGGCGACCGTCACGATCGCGCCGAGTGCGCGCAATCTCATCGTCAACGAACATCTGCGCATCAGCATCGAGAAGCCGCCGGCGACTCAGTTCCACGTCCCCGGCGTCGACGCCACCTTCGAGAGCGTCGCGCACAGCATCGGGCCGCGCGCTATCGGCGTCCTGCTCACCGGTATGGGTCGTGACGGTGCGATCGGTCTGAAGGCGATGCGCGACGCGGGTGCCATCACGATCGGACAGGACGAGGAGTCCAGCGCCGTGTGGGGGATGCCGGCCGCAGCTTTCGCATGCGGGGCGGTCCAGCGTCAGTTGCCGCTCACCGAGATCGCGCCCGCGCTCGTGGCGATCCTGCTCGGCGACCCCTTCGGGGCGGACCGATGACGTACCCCATGAACAACTACGAGTTCGACCTGCTGCGCAACATTCTCGAGAGCACGGCCGGCCTCGTGCACGACGAGAGCCGACGCGACTCGCTCGCGTTCGCGGTTTCCGGGCGCATGCAAGCGACCGGCGCGGACTCCGTCGCCGCCTATCTCAGCCTGTTGGGCGGACCGGTCGGCGCGCCCGAACGGCAGAAGCTCATCGACGTCGTCACGATCCAGGAGACGCATTTCTTCCGCAATCCGCCGCAGATCCGCGCCTTGCGGCAGCACGTGCTGCCTGAGTTGATCCGCAGATCTGTTGCGCAGGATCGGCCGCTCACGATCTGGAGCGCGGGCTGCTCGACCGGCGAAGAGCCTTACACCCTGGCCATGTTGGTACGCGAACTGCTGCCAATGGCCACCCGTGAGCACGTGCGGATCATCGGCTCGGACGTGTCGGCCAGTGCACTCGACTTCGCAGAGGCCGCGCGTTACGGGCCGCGGGCGGTCCAGATGGCCGAACCGATCGACCTCGGCCGTTGGTTCAACGTCGACCAGGAGTCGTACGTCGTACGCGACGACGTGCGCGAGCTGGTCGACCTGAGGCTGCACAACCTGATCACCGAAGCACCGCCGTTCGATGACGACGAGGTCGATCTGCTGCTGTGCCGCAACGTCACGATCTACTTCAACCGCGCGACGACCAAGGCCTTGATGGGTCGATTCCACACGGCGCTCTCCGACGGCGGCTACCTGTTCCTCGGGCATTCCGAGACGTTGTGGCAGATGAGCGACGCGTTCACGCTCGTGCCGCTCGGCGACGCCTTCGTCTATCGACGCGATGACGGACCGCAAGGCCGGGTCATGTTGCCCGACCGTCGCACCGAAGCCGGTGACGCACCGATTCTGTTGCAGGAGCGGCGCGGCCGTACCGAACGTCGGCGCCGCCCCGGTGACGCGCCGCGGCCGTCGGCGTCGGCACCGGCGCGTAACTCCGGTCCCGCTGTGAAGCTCCCACCCGGCCAGCCCCTCGCCGGAGGATGGCCACCCGTCGGCGTCCCGCCTATGACCTTGCCGACTGGACAGCCGAGCCGGGCGATGCCGTCGCAGCGGCCGCCGTCGGCTGCACGACCGCCGGCGGACGCGAAGCGTGCAGGTACCCGCAGCACCGAGGACTTCCTCCTCAACGCGCGGGCCGCGTTGGCGGCCGGGCGCTATCCCGACGCCGTGGTCGCCGCTGCCCGCGCGGCGAAGGCCGACCCGCTGCTCGTCCAACCGCACCTCGTCAGCGGCGAGGCGTTGGTCAACATGGGCCGCGACGCCGACGCCATCAAGGAACTGCGGCAAGCGGTCTACCTCCAGCCCGACTGCGCCCCCGCGCTGCTGTTGCTGGCCGGCGCTCTCGATCGTCAGGGCGAGCCGGCGGCGGCCGGACGCGCATACAGGTCGGCTGCCGCCACGGTAGGCGACCTGCCGTCCGAGCAGGTCGCCGGCTTCTTCGGGGGCCGGGACGCCGCTGAGCTGGTCGCCTTGTGTATCCGGCTGGCGATGCAGGCCGAACGAAGTGCGAGAACGAAGGGCCGGGAGAAGCGATGATCGGTTACATCATGTTTCGGCTTGCCGATCGCGACCTCGCGTGTCGCCTCGACGAGGTGCATGAGGTGGTGCGGCTCGAAGGGCTCGAGGTGATGCCGGGACTCGTCCCGCCCATCAGCGGTCTGCTCGAGCTTCGAGGCAACCCGTTACCCGTTGTCGATCTGCGGAGTGGCGACGAGGCAGCGCGGGCCGCTGCACGCGGCGACGTCCTGGTGCTGGCTACCGGTGTCGACGCCATCGGTGTGATCGTCGATCAGGTCATCGCGGTCCACGACGAGGCCGATCTCGTGTCGCTCGGTGAAGAGCGGCCATCGGGATTGCCGCACTACGTGGTCGAAGTATTGCGTCGCCGGGGCGCTCCCGCGCCCGTGCTGCTGGTCGATCTGCGCCAGTTGCTGGCCGTCGTCGCCTGACGTTCGGACGTAGCGCCTCAGACGTGGGGCCTCAGACGTAGCGTTCGAGGATCGACGACTCGGCCAGCCTGGAAAGCCCTTCGCGCACGCTGCGCGCCCGGGTCTCGCCGACTCCCTCGACCGCCTGCAGGTCGTCGATGCCTGCGGCCAGCAGCTTCTGCAGACCACCGAAGTGATCGACGAGGCGATCGACGACGAGGTTGGGCAGTCGCGGCACCTTCGCGAGCAGGCGGTAGCCGCGTGGGCTGACAGGCGCATCGAGCGCGTCGGCCCCGGCGGCGTAGCCCATTACTCTCGCGATCGTGCTGAGGTCGAGCAGATCGGCAGCCGACAATCCGTCGAACTCGCGGAGCACGTCGTCGGCGCCACGTGCCTTTCGGCCGCTCGCGCCCGGCAGGTAGTCGCGGACCACGAGTTCGCGTTCGGGCTCGACGCCGGCCAGGAGTTCGTCGAGCTGGAGGCTGAGCAGTCGGCCGTCGGTGCCGAGTTCGACGACGTAGCCTTCGATCTCGCTCGCGATCCGGCGCACCATCTCGAGGCGCTGGGCTACCGCGGCCGCGTCGCGAACGGTGACCAAGTCTTCGATCTCCAGTGCCGACAAGGTTCCGCTGACCTCGTCGAGTCGCAGCTTGTAGCGCTCGAGAGTGGCCAGGGCCTGGTTGGCCCGCGACAGGATCGCCCCTGAGTCGTCGAGCACGTAGCGACGGCCGCCGACGTAGAGCGCGATGATGCGCATCGACTGGCTGACCGAGATCACCGGGTAACCGGTCTGCTTGGCCGTGCGTTCGGCGCTGCGGTGCCGGGTGCCGGACTCGCTGGTCGGGATCGACGGGTCGGGCTGCAGGTGCACATTCGCCTTGAGAATGCGGGTGCCGGTGTTGTCGAGCACGATCGCGCCGTCCATCTTCGCGATCTCGCGCATGAGCGGTGCCGACGTCTCGATGTCGAGATTGAAGCCACCTGTGCACAGCGACTCGACAGTCTTGTCGTAGCCGAGAACGATCAACCCGCCGGTGTTGCCGCGCAGGATGCGCTCGAGAGCATCGCGCAGGTCGGTGCCGGGAGCGATTGTCGCGAGCGTGGTGCGCAGGCGCTCGTCGACAGTACGGTCGAACCGGTCGTTGACGGCCACCAGGCTCCCATGCTCCGCGGGCGGTATGAGGGGATTCTATCCGCGGACAGCGATCCGCAGGTGACGGCGTGGCCGCACGCTACGAGACCGTTACCGGACGACGGTCGGGCGGAATGCATGACCGATGGCGCGCGCGAGATCGGAGACTTCGACAGCCTGGACGCCGTCGGGTGCCGGACCCGAGTCGGGTGGCACCAATGCATACGTGAAGCCCAACCGCGCGGCCTCTGCCAACCGGCGGCCGACCCCCTCGACGCGGCGGACCTCGCCGGCCAGGCCGATCTCGCCGATCGCGACCAGGCCAGCTGGCAGCGGCCTGTCGGCGACCGCGCTTGCCACGGCGAGCGCGATGGCCAGATCGCCGGCCGGCTCGGTGAGCTTCACGCCGCCGACCGTCGCCGTGAAGACGTCGGCGTTGGCCAGCAGCACCTTCGCGCGGCGTTCGGTGACCGCGAGAACCATCGACACGCGCGCGTTGTCGAGGCCCGATGTCGTGCGTCGCGGGCTTGCCAGGGTGGATTTCGCGACCAGCGCCTGCACCTCGGCCACCATCGGGCGCCGGCCCTCGATAGCGACGGTGACGCATGTCCCGGAGACCGGATCGGTGTGCCGCGACAGGAAGAGGCCGCTCGGGTCGGCCAGCCCGATGATGCCTACTTCGGTGAGGTCGAAGCAGCCGACTTCGTCGCACGCGCCGTAGCGATTCTTGACGGCCCTGACCAGCCGGAGCCGCGAGTGCCGCTCGCCCTCGAATTGCAGGACGACGTCGACCAGGTGCTCGAGCGCGCGCGGGCCCGCGATCGAGCCGTCTTTGGTGACATGGCCGACGAGCATCATCGCGATGCCGCGTTCTTTCGCGACCGCGATCAAGGCCGAGGCCACCTGTCGCACCTGAGTCACACCGCCGGCTGACCCGTCGACGCCGGCCACCGTCATCGTCTGGACGGAGTCGACGATGAGCAGGCTCGGGAGCACGTCGTCGATGTGCTTCATGACTGCGCTGATGTCGTTTTCTGCGGCGAGGAAGAGGTGCGGCGACAGGGCCTTGATCCGGCCGGCCCGCAACCGCACCTGCGAGGTGGATTCTTCGCCGGTGATGTACAACGCCCGATTGGCTGGCCCGGCGAACGTCGATGCGACGTCGAGCAGCAGCGTGGACTTGCCGACCCCAGGTTCGCCGGCGAGCAGGACCACCGCGCCGGGGACGATGCCGCCACCGAGCACCCGGTCGAGTTCGTCGACGCCCGTTGGCCGGCTGCGCGCCGCTTCGGGATCGAAGTCGGCGATCGGCGCAGCTGCAACAGCGACTGCGATCGCCGCGACGACGTTGCGCAGCTTCGCCGCTCCGAGTTCCTCGACGGCGCCCCAGGCCTGGCACTCACCGCACCGGCCGACCCACTTCAATGACTCCCAGCCGCACTCGCCGCAGCGATAGGCCTGCCGGGCTGCGGGTACGGGAGATCTGGGCATGCTCGGCAGGTTAGTCCTCGTTGCCGACACTGCAGGCGAACGCCGCACAGGGTGGCCGGCCTGATTGCGGCGGCCCGCGCTACTCGGCCCGCGNNACTCGGGGTCGGCGGGATGCGGCGCGACCGGCTGTGGAGAAGACAACCTGCGCTCGCAGTGCTCGACCAGTGCCGCGTATCCCTTGCGCCCCATCAGTTCGGTTAGCTCCGGGCCGTACGACACGTAGACGCGATCGCGCGCGCCGTGCGCCTCGGGCGAGGCGGTGCACCACCACGTCAGGTCGTGGCCCCCCGAGCCCCAGCCGCGGCGATCGTATTCGCCGATCGTGACCATGAGCACCTGGGTCTCGTCAGGGCGTTCGATCCAGTCGAATGTGCGGCGAATCGGTAGCTGCCAGCAGACGTCGGGCTTGGTCTCGAGCGGATGACGGTCGATCGTGAGCGCAAGGCTGTGCAAGGAGCACCCGACGCCACCTTCGAACCCCGGCCGGTTCAAGAAGATGCAGGCACCGTCGACCCTTCGCGTGCGGCGCTTGCCGTCTTCGAGTTCGGTGAACCCTTTCTGGCCCTTCTTGTAGAACTGCCAATTCTCCGGCGTGAGTTGGTCGACGAACTTCCGCACCCGCTTCTCGTCGGTCTTTCCGGAGTAAAAGGCGCCGTGAGTACAACAGCCGTCGCTGGCGCGGCCGGGCACGATGCCGTGGCATCCGTTCCCGAAGATGCAGCCCCAACTCGAGGTCAGCCAGGTCAGGTCGCAGCGAAACACCTGTTCCGGGTTGGCGGGATCGGCGAACTCGACCCACTCGCGCGCGAAATCGAGGCCCTTCTCTGGCAACGGGGTTCGCAGCGCCGATTCGTCGACCTGCGCCGTCGTCCCGGCTGTCGGTTTCGTCGGAGTGGACCTGCGGGCTGCTGGCTTGCTTGGCATGCGCAAAGAGTAGGCCAACGCAGTTGCGTGCCGGACGTCGATCCGCCGAGCCGTCCGGCGGCACCGGCCGCCGTCGTAGGCTCGGAGCATGAGCGACGCAGTGGGACCGGTGTCAGCCAGGCCCACCGTCACGCTTTCCACGTCGTCGGTGTGGCCGGAATCGACCGCGGTCGCCTTCGAGGTGGCGGCGAGGCTCGGCTACGACGGCGTCGAACTGATGGTGTCGGGCGACCCGGTCAGCCAGGATCTCGACACGTTGCGCAGACTCGTCGATTACCACCAGCTGCCCGTGCTTTCCGTGCATTCGCCGTGTCTCTTGATCAGCCAGCGAGTGTGGGGCACCGATCCCTGGGCGAAGCTGATGCGTTCACAGATTGCAGCCGAACGACTCGGCGCCAAGGTGGTCGTCACCCATCCGCCGTTTCGCTGGCAACGTGCCTACGCGCGGGCGTTCACCGATGGAATCGTCCGCATGCACGAGGAGACCGATGTGGTCTTCGCCGTCGAGAACATGTTCCCCCAACGTGGCCCCAACGGCATCGAGATCGGCACCTACTCGCCGTCCTGGTCACTGCTCGACGCCGACTACCCACACGTGACGCTCGACGTGTCGCACGCCGCGGTGTCGCGCAGTGATCCGTTGCAGTTGCTCGAAGGATTCGGCGAGCGACTCGCGCACGTGCATCTGGCCGACGGAACCGGGTCGCGAAACGACGAACACCTGGTCCCCGGCCGAGGTAGCCAACCGTGCGCCGAACTTCTGCACCGGCTGGCGACGCAGCGCTATCGCGGTGCCGTCGTCCTCGAGGTCAACACCAGACGGGCCGCCTCGCACGAAGATCGGGTGAACGAACTCGCCGAATCACTGGCTTTCGCCCGGCGTGCCCTGGAGTCGACGGCCGCATGAGCCGGTCGCGATTCGATGCCGTTGCGCCGCAATACGACGCCGGCCGCCCGGGTTATCCCGATGAGCTGTACGACGCGATCGAGGAGCTGTCGGGTGCCTTCCTTCGCGGTAGCCGCGTGGGCGATGTCGGAGCAGGCACCGGCATCTCGACCCGTGGGCTGCGGCGTCGTGGCGCACAGGTCGTCGCCGTCGACCATGGCGCGCTGATGCTGGCTGCGTTGCGGCGCCGCACGGTCGATGCACAGGCAGTGCTGGCAGATGCCAACGCGTTGCCTTTCGCGGCCGACTCCTTCGACCTCGTGACCTTCGCCCAGTCGTGGCATTGGGTCGATCTCGAAAGGGCGCCCCGCGAGGTCGTGCGCGTCGTCGGCCCGGGGGGTGCGGTCGCCATCTGGTGGAACACGTCGGACACCGGTGACGGCGGTTGGCTCGACGAGCACCGCGCAAGACTCCAGAGCGCGGGACAGCGCGCAATAGGTGTGCGGTTCGAGACCGCATGGGGATCAATTCCCGACGCCTTCAGTGGTCTCGACGTCGGCACGGTTCGCGTCAGGTGGGAGCGGACCGTTCCGAAAGAGGTGATCCTCGACGAGGTGCGGTCGAAGTCTTACGTCGAAGAACTCGGGGCGGCCGAGGCTACGGCGTTCGTCGAGCGCGAGCGCACGTTGTTGCCGGACGGCCCGCTGCGCCAGCCGTTCGTCACAGCGCTCGCAGTCGTCCGCATCCCCGGTTAGCGGGAGGAGTCGAGATGTCGCCCGCTGGTCGTCGTCCCGGCCGCGCGGACACCCGCGCGGTCATCCTCGAGTCGGCGCGCGACTGTTTTGCGAAGGCCGGATACGGCGGCGCGACGATCAGGGCGATCGCTGCCGGTGCGGGCGTCGACCCCGCTCTCGTGCATCACTTCTTCGGCGCCAAGTCAGAGCTCTTCGTCGCCGCTATGGAGTNNGCTATGGACTTCCCGATGTCGCCGCGCGTCGTGCTCCCCGCGCTGCTCGACGGAAACATCGACACCGCCGGCGAGCGGATCGTGCGCATGTTCCTCGGGCTCTGGGACGATCCCGGGTCGCGGCGCCGACTGCTTGCGATCATCAGGTCCGCGGTACAGCACGAGCGCGCGGCGGCCATGTTGCGAACGTTCCTCAGCAGGGAGGTCGTGGGCTCCGTGGCCGGCAAGCTCGATATGCCGGACGCCGACCTGCGGGCGACGTTGGTCGGCTCGCAGCTGATTGGCCTGGCGATGGCGCGCTACGTGGTCAGGGTTCCACCGCTTGCGAGCGCATCGACCGAGGCGCTGGTCGCCGCCTACGCACCGACGATCCAACGGTATTTGGCCGGAGAAATTACGAATGTCTGATACGCGCGCGTGCTGCACTGACCGGCTCTAAAGCCGTCGCCCTCGGCGTTCGATGCCTAGGCAGGAGCGCGTGTGCGCTTCGCCGGCGTTCTGCAAGACCGCTCCCGTTCTCGCACCAGCTTCTGGTACCGGGCCGGCGGGTGACCAATGGGAGATGGGGAGGCGCAATGAGCTGGCTGGCGTGGTTGGTGCCCGGCAGCGCACTGGCGGTGGCCTGCTGCGGATGGGCGTGGACTGTCCAGGACCGGCGACGCGGCCAGCGCGCGCTCCTTTCGGTGTTAGGTGCGGTTGCTGATGGTGACCTGACAAAGCCGAATAACCTTCCGGCGGGTGCCGGGTGGCGTCCTGTCAGCGCGCGTCTGAGTGATCTGACCGCGGCCCTCTCGCTTGCGCTCACCCAGATCGAGATCGCCAAGACCGATCTGAACACCGGCTGGCACGAGGTCGACGGCGTGGCGTGGAAGACCCTCGATACCACCGAGTCGACGGCCGCACAGGCGTCGTCGGCAGCGCGCGCCGCCGACGGAATCTCGGAGAATCTGCACCTGATCGCCGCTGCGACCGACGAGCTCGCTTCGACGATTCACGAAGTCGCGCGGCATGCATCGGAAGCGTCCTCGGTTGCGTCGATCGCAGCTGAGGAGGTGGGCGCGGCGAACGCGACTGTCGCCGACCTCGCGACCGCGTCGCATCACATCGAGGAAGTCCTGGGCTTCATCGGCGACATCGCGACGCAAACCCACATGTTGTCCCTGAACGCCACGATCGAGGCGGCGCGCGCCGGCGATGCCGGCAAGGGCTTCGCGGTGGTNNGCCGGCGAAGCCGGCCGCGGATTCGCTGTGGTCGCAGGCGAAGTCAAGCAGCTGTCGCAGCAGACCGGAGCGGCGACCGCGAACGTCGGAGCGTCGGTCAGCTCGATCCAAGGCGGCTCGACTCAGGCCGCGGCCGCCATGGCGCGGGTGACCGACACGATTGCTCGCGTCAACGACAATCAGCAGGGGATCGCATCGGCGGTCGAGCAGCAGACGACGACGACGACCGACATCGGTCGCAACACCGCGAGCGCGGCTCAGCAATCCTCTGATCTCGCCGGAAACGTAGCCGCACTCGTCGGCAACATCCGACTGACCGCGTATGCGGGCGCGCACGCGCGGAGCGTCGCCGCCCAGCTAGCCGAGGTGGAGGCCACGCTGGAGACGCTCCTGTCCGGGTACCGCTTCAACCGGGTGGAGATCGACAAAGCCGCTGAGCTCGACACCCACGCCATGGGCGTGACCACGTCCGGCAAGACGACGACGGTTCAGCACTACGTCTTCGGCTCCGGTAACAACGAGATCGACTACACCGAGAACTGGCGGCACTCGAAGGCCAACCTCGAGAGTTCGGGTAGCGACTCGTACTGCGGCATTCCGGGCGAGGTGGCGACGCTGCGGTTCGTCGGNNTAGCACCCGAGTGCGCTACTACGGATTCGCCGAGTCGAATCACGGCATCATCGCGATCTCTGTCGACGACGGCCCCGAATCCGTCGTCGACCAATACGGCACGACTCGAGAGAGCCGGATGTTCTGGCAGTCGCCCGTGCTCCCGCCGGGGCAGCACACGTTGCGGGCTCGGGTCACCGGCGACTGCAACGCGGCGTCGCGCTACATCTGGGTCACGCTCGAGCGAATCGAGATCGACGGCTAGTCAGCGCTCGCGGTCACTACCGGCCATGCCATTGTTCCGACGTGATCGCGTACACCGCCGCGTCGAACTCGACGCCGTCCTCCTCGAGACGGGCCTCGCGTTCGAACGTCATGCCCAGTCGCGTCATCACCGCGATGCTGCGGGTGTTGGGCACGTCTGCGATCGAGATGACCCTTGAAGCGCCGAGCGTGGTGAACGCATACCCGAGCCATTCGGCGGCGGCTTCGGTCGCGTAGCCGTGCCCCCAATACTCGCGAGCCAGGCGCCAGCCGATTTCGAGGTCGTCGGGGTACCACTGCGGTCGGTGCAGGCCGCACATCCCGAGGAAGCGGCCGTCGGCTTGTCGTTCGACCGCGAGCAGGCCGAATGCCTCACGCTCGTAACGCTGCTGCGCCCATGCGGCGATGTCGTCGGATTCAGCCCGAGTCAGCGGGACTCCGCCGAGGTAGCGCATGACCTCGGGATCGGCGTTCAGGGCCGCGTACAGCGGAAGGTCGTCAGGTCTGTAGGTCCGCAGTATCAGTCGCGGTGTTCGCAATACGACGACGCCGCTCCACTCGACGTCCGGAGAGGAGGGGGACGTCAGGATCAGCCGGCCACAGGCTGGTCGGCCGTGATCGGACTGCGCCGAAGTCGTTCCTGGACCGCGTGCTGCACCAGCACCGGTATGTATTGCGTGATGCGCGCCTCGCGATAGCGACTGGCCTCGCTGTAAACGGCGTCGTAGATCTCGCGTGCATCGCTGCGATCCGCGTATTTCCGCGTCAGTTGGTCGGCCACCCGATCGAGATGCTGATCGAGGACCTCACCGCGGAGTTCCTGGCTGACCGACATGAGCGTGCTCCAGGGTTTGGGGAGTACCCGGGTCGACGCTAGCGACCGCCGTGCGCTCGGCGAGCGCATGGCTTTGGAGCGTTGATCGTGCCCATGTACCGGCCCGCGGCGGGAGGGCATGAGCGGTCTGTTCACCTGAACTTCACCTGGAACCGGTTCCAGGCGAGCATGTTGGGCGAGAAATGGCCGGATTTGCGAGGTTCGCGGGTTGACGGCGTCCAAGATCTCTGCTGCAATTCAACAAGCGTTGAAATACTGAAGAAGGGCGAACCAGTGGCCATTGCGGTGCGCGTTCGGGAGTTGCGGGTACGGCGGCGCGAGATCGAGGTCCTGCACGCAATCGACGCGGACGTCGAAGCTAGCTGCATAACCGGTCTGCTCGGGCCAAGTGGCTCGGGCAAGACCACTCTGCTCCGGTGCATCGTAGGAGTTCAGCTCATGCTCGGCGGCGACGTCGAGGTGCTCGGACTTCCGGCAGGTGACGTACGGCTTCGGCATCGCGTCGGCTATGTAACGCAGACGCCGTCGGTCTACGGCGATCTGACCGTCACCGA
>PLCK01000015.1:11399-29095 GCA_003134755.1 Actinomycetota bacterium
AGCCGACGGTCGGCCTCGACCCCGTGCTGCGCCGTGATCTGTGGCAGCTGTTCCACGACCTGTCGGCAAGTGGCGTGACGCTGATCGTGTCGAGCCACGTCATGGACGAAGCCAAGAGATGCGACCAGCTGGTGCTACTGCGTGATGGTGCGATCCTCGCGCAGGGCTCACCGCCCGAACTGCGCGGGCGAACGGGCGTCGACGACCTCGAAGACGTCTTCCTCCGCCTGGTCGATTCGGGTCCCCCCGGCGGCCAACTCGAAGCGAGCGCGCGCGCATGAGCATCCGCATCACTCTTGGCACGGCGCGCCGCGTGCTCACCCAATTGCGACGCGACCCGCGGACGGTTGCACTCCTCCTCGTCGTCCCAGCCGTCTTGCTCTCGCTGTTGCGATGGCTGCTCGACAAGTCGCCAGGCAGCTTCGATCGGGTTGGCGCGCCGGTGTTGGCGATCTTCCCCTTCGTCGTCATGTTCGTCGTGACTTCGGTCAGTACTCTTCGCGAACGGACGACGGGAACGCTCGAGCGTCTGCTGACGATGCCGATGCACAAACTCGACCTTCTCGTCGGGTACGCGGTGGCATTCGGTGCTGTCGCGATCGTGCAGGTCGGTGTGTGTGCGGCGCTTGCGCTCGGTCCGCTGGGACTGCACGTCGCCGGTAATCCGTGGTTGCTGTTCGCCATCGGCGTCCTCGACGCTCTGCTCGGGATGGCGCTCGGGTTGTTCCTGTCGGCGTTCGCCCGGACCGAGTTCCAAGCCGTTCAGTTCATGCCGGCCGTCGTGTTTCCGCAGTTGCTGCTGTGCGGGCTTCTGACGGCGCGGGCATCAATGGATCACGCCCTGCGGGTCGTATCAGACCTGCTGCCCCTCACCTATGCGGTTGATGCGATGCAGCGCGTTACGGCGTCGACCGGCGTCAGCCGATCGGTGGCGGTCGATGTTGTCGTCGTCGCCGCGAGCGCTGTCTCCGCGTTGCTGCTGGGGGCCGCGACCCTTCGGCGTCGAACGGCCTGAGGCGTCCCTGCGGCATCGAGTTGCCAGTGCGTAGGCGCTGTAGAAGCCGTCCTGGTGCTGACGCCTCCGCGATGGCCAGGGCTCCGCGGCGAGCCAGGCACGCCTTACGGCGTAGCCTGATCAGCGCTTGCGACCCAAGGCTCCAACCTCCTGGAGGACGACGTGCTGCGCCGGCTGCTGCTCTCGGTCGCCTCGAGCCCGCGGATCAAACGCGGTATCGAAGTCGTACCAGTGACCAGAAGCGTCGTGAACAGGTTCGTCGCGGGCGAGGACATCGACTCGGCGATCACCGCAGCTCGCCAACTCGTCGCCGACGGGATGTTGGCGACCATCGATCGCCTCGGCGAGTCGGTGGCGGAGATCGAGCAGGCGAGAGCCACGGCCGACGCCTATGTCGCACTGCTCAAGGCGATTTTCGACTCCGGGCAATCGGTATCGACGGAAGTCTCACTCAAGCTGTCGTCGCTCGGGCAAGGTCTCGGCGCCGACGGCGAGCGCATCGCCCTGGAGAACGCGCAGCTGGTCTGTGCGGCCGCCCGCAACGCCGGCACGACCGTCACCGTCGACATGGAAGACCACACGACGACCGATGCGACACTGTCAGCGGTCCGAGAGCTCCGTCGGGATTTTCCTACTGTTGGCGCGGTTGTGCAGGCCTACTTGCGACGCACCGAGGCCGATTGCCGCGACCTGGGGGGTGAGGGAAGTCGGGTGCGACTGTGCAAGGGCGCCTACCGCGAACCCGCCTCGGTCGCCCATCAGGACCGGGCCGCAGTCGATCTTTCCTACGTGCGATGCCTGCGAGTTCTGATGCACGGTAAGGGTTATCCGATGGTGGCAACTCACGATCCACGGTTGGTGGCCATCACCGGCGCGATGGCGCTCCAGTCCGGCCGCAGCAAGGGGGAGTACGAATATCAGATGCTGCTGGGCATCCGGCCGGACGAACAGCGCCGGCTTGCCACCCGCGGTGAGAAGATCCGGGTGTACGTCCCGTACGGCGCGGAGTGGTACCCGTACCTGATGAGAAGGCTGGCAGAGCGGCCGGCCAACGTGAGCTTCTTCCTTCGAGCCCTAGCGAGTAGACGATGAGTGAGCAGACGATGATCGCCGTCATCGGCGCCGGCAAGATGGGCGAGGCGCTTGTCTCGGGGTTGCTGAAGGCTGGCATCAGTCCCGACGATCTACTGATCACCGAGCGATACGAAGAACGTGCGCGAGAGTTCTCCGAGCAGTATTCGGTTAAGGCCGTCAGCAACTCCGACGCCGCGCGCCAGGCGAAGACGCTCGTCCTGGCGGTCAAGCCGCAGGACATGGATGGTCTGCTCGCCGAGCTTGCGCCGGTCGTTACGGCCGAGCACCTGATCGTGACGATCGCGGCCGGCATCACGACGTCCGCTATCGAGAAGCGCTTGGCAGAAGGAGTTCCGGTGGTGTGGGTGATGCCGAACACCCCGGCGCTCGTGGGTGAGGCGATGAGCGTGGTAGCCGCAGGTGCGCATGCGTCAGGGCATCATCTCGAGCACGCCGAAGAGCTGTTCCGGCCGGTCGGCAAGGTCATCAGGCTGCCCGAAACACAGCTCGATGCCGTGACCGCGTTGTCGGGCAGTGGCCCCGCCTACGTTTTCTACCTTGTCGAAGCCATGACCGATGCCGGAATCCTGCTCGGGTTGCCGCGGGCGATCGCGCACGACCTGATCGTCCAGACCGTCTACGGCTCCGCGCTGATGCTCCGCGATACCGGCGAGCATCCGGTCACGTTGCGGGAAGCAGTGACGTCGCCGGCCGGTACGACGATCGCCGCGATCCGCGAGCTCGAGAATCACGGCGTGCGGGCGGCGTTCCTCTCTGCTCTCGAGGCGGCGCGCGATCGTTCACGCGAGCTCGCCGGGCAGTGACCGAGCCTCCCGTGCACGACCTCGCGGTCGTCTGGGACGACGCGCTGGCCGCGTACGACTTCGGCCCCGACCACCCGCTCGCACCCGTGCGGGTCCAGCTGACCATGTCCCTCGCGCGTTCACTCGGGGTCCTCGATGCTCCGAACGTCGCGGTGGTGGTTCCTGACGACGTCGACGACGAGATGCTTGAGCTCGTCCACACGCGGGACTACCTGGCTGCCGTGAAGGCCGAGGACGCCGACCCGCGTTTCGGGCTCGGCACGGCCGATGTGCCTATCTTCGACGGCATGCACGAAGCCGCTGCCCGCGTGGTCGGTGCAACCCTTGCAGCGGCGCGGGCCGTGCAGACCGGACGTTCGATGCATGCGGTCAATGTTGCTGGCGGGCTGCATCACGCGATGCCGGCGATGGCCTCAGGGTTTTGTGTGTACAACGATCCGGCGATAGCCATCGCCTGGCTGCTGAGCCAGGGCGTGCGGCGGATCGCCTACGTCGACATCGACGTGCATCACGGCGACGGCGTGCAGGCCGTCTTCTACAACGACCCTCGGGTGCTGACCGTCTCGTTGCACCAAAACGGCCGCACCCTGTTTCCCGGCAGCGGCTTCGCCGACGAAGTCGGCGGTCCCGACGCTCAGGGCTACGCAGTGAACGTCGCCCTGCCGCCAGGAACCACAGATGCCAGCTGGCTGCGGGCGTTCCATGCCGTCGTCCCGCCGTTGTTGCGCGATTTCCGGCCTGACGTCGTCGTGAGCCAGCACGGCTGCGACAGCCATCTGGTTGATCCCCTTGCGCAGTTCGCACTGACTGTCGACGGTCAGCGCGCCGCGCATGCCGCGGTCCATGACCTTGCGCACGAGGTGGCCGGCGGTCGTTGGGTCGCGACCGGTGGCGGCGGGTACGCGCTCGCAGAGGTGGTGCCGCGCACCTGGTCTCACCTGCTCGCCATCGCAGCCGGCGCGCCGATCGATCCGGCGACGCCGACGCCGGCGTCCTGGCGGGCGGAGGCGGCCGCCAGGGTGGCTGCTGCGCCTCCGCTGTCCATGACCGACGGCGGCAGCGCTTCCTACCTTCCGTTCGGCGACGGCGCAACGGCCGACCCCGTCGATCGCGCGATCATGGCGACTCTGCGTGCTGTCTTCCCGCTGCACGGCCTTGAGATACCGGACGCCGGCCCCTCGCGATGACGATGGTGCTGCCGATCCCGCCGAGCCGCGACCAGCTGATCGATCAACTCGTCGCGGCCCGCATCGCCGGCCCGGTCACGACCACGCGGGAGAACAATCTGGCGAACTTCAGGTTGATGGCGAACCGGGACCGCGGATACCTGTTCGGACTGCAACCCCGCGCGCCCTGGACGTTCGCCGACGTGCTGGCCCTGATGGCGAGCCGGTGCGGCGTGTCGGCGGACCCCCTGCACGATTCGGGCGCCGACACGATCGACCCGAACTCCACGGTCGAGCGACTCGAAGCGATGGCGGCCCTCCTTCGCGATGCGGCCGCCAGGAAGGCGCGGGTTCTGGTTGCCACCGGGCACCCGACCGGGCTGCTCGTAATCCAACTTGAGGTCGCTCGTGCCCTGCGGGAGGCCGGCTGCACCCTGCTCGATCCACCGGCCCGATGGCAGGACTCCTCCGTCGCAGGCCGTCCGCAGGAACGCCACGTCCGGTCGGTGCTCGGGGTGGCCATGGCCTCCCAGGGTGCCAACCTGCTGCACACGCACTCGCCGGTGCCGATGGAACTGATGCTCGACGCACTCCGGGCCGATGGGCAGCCGCCGCCCGAGCTCGTCATGGCCGATCACGGGTTTGCCGGCGCCGCCGGGCAGGCCGGCATCACGGTCGTCGGGTTCGCCGACTCCAATGATCCGGCCCTCTTCGTCGGTGAAGCCGAAGGCGATGTCGCAGTCTGCGTCCCCCTCGATGACAACGTCATGCCGCAGTTGTACGAACCGATGACGGCGTATCTCCTCAACGTGGCGTTCAGGTAGTCGAAGGCTAACCCTCGACTCAAGCGTGATAGTTTGGCGATGGTCGCTGAGGGTTGCCAAATCCGCGCGCCGACGCTCCATTCGGGCGTCCGCACGCGCCCCACAGGACCAGCCCTTCCCCACTAGCCCCAACGTCGCTACCCTCAGTAACGCACGTGCGTGATCGTCTGTCGGTGGGGAAGCCGGCACCCGTCGCGTGCTGAAGGTCCGGTGCGTCATGAGTGCAGTTGAGCGGCCACGCGACAAAGCGTTGGCCGAGGTGCGGTTCCTCACGGTCGCGGAGGTCGCCGCGCTCATGCGCGTGTCGAAGATGACCGTGTATCGATTGGTTCATTCGGCGGAGCTGCCAGCAGTTCGCGTCGGTCGTTCGTTCCGCGTCCCGGAGCAGGCGGTCCACGAGTACCTGCGCGACGCGTTCATCGAGGCCGGCTAGCGAACACACCGGCCGGCCGACACCGGCCAGGCCCGATCCGCATCGTCACACCGCCCGCCGGGCCGATGGCCCTGCGGACTACGCTTGACACCTGCCGGGCCGCGAGCTCGCCAGAAAATCGCGCGGGCGCAAGCCCTGCAGGAAGTGGGTTCGCTGTGGGTTCGGTCATCAAGAAGCGTCGCAAGCGGATGGCGAAGAAGAAGCACCGCAAGTTGCTCAAGCGCACCCGCGTGCAGCGACGCAACAAGAAGTAGCCCAAGCCGAGCGGGCCGGGGTCCGGCAACTCGTCAGGGGCTGGCCGGTCAGCCCTCGAGCTGCGAGACGGCCGTCGCGAAGGTCAGCATCCGCCCGACGGGGTCGGCAGGCGCCGCGTTCGGACTGCGTGACGCGGCAAGCTCGGTGGTCAGAGCAGTGGCGGACGCCGCAGCCGACGGCTCTTTGCTGGGAACTGACGCCGCGGGCGGCACAACGGCAGCAACCTGCGCTACCTGCGCTGTCGCCGGGGTGCTGGCCTTGACGGGTGTGAGCGTGCTCGGTGGGGTCTTGACGGGCGCGACGGCAACCTTGGTCGGAGCAGGCGCAGGCTTCGGCGGGCTCGGGGCCGGCGCCGAGGTCGGCAGCCGGAAGTCGACGACCACCCAGAGCACGGTGCACGTGCACGACGCGACGACCGAGGTGGCCGAGCCGACGCCCATCTGCGTATAGCGGGTGTCGAGGATGTTGGCCCGGTGCGCGGGACTGGCCATGAAGAGCCTCTGAACCGTCGGGATGTCGCCTGCCATGCCGACGTTCTCCCCGAGTACCTGCCAGCCGGTGACCTGGCTGCGCAGCCCTGGGTTGTGCGAGAGGACTCCGGCAGCGGCGAGCTGGTTGGCCCAGGCCTGCGCGACTGCATTCAGCTGCGCGTTGGTGGCGAGCGAGGGAAGGCCCGAACTCGCCCTGGCGGCGTTTGTCGCCGAGGCGAGGTCTGAGCTTGGGCTCGCGAAGGCAGGTGCGGCGAGGGCCGTCGATCCGACGAACGCGGCAGCGACCAGGGTCACGGCAGCCAGCGCCTTGCGGCCGGCCGATCCCCCAAGATGACGCACGATGTGCCGGTCCCTCCGTCGAGCGTGCACGAGGACGACGTCCACGGATGGCTTCTGCCACCATCAATTCGGTCGACCGACCCGCGGAGATGCTTGAACGAAGAACCCGACAAATAGGGCATCACGCGGCAACGTCACCCGGTCGGCCTACTCTTGGCCGGTGCGATTCACCCGACTGCGCGCCCGCCGAAGCGCGGGTTCTGGTCGCCGTTCCGGCTCTCCCGCGACCGAGGCCGCCGCGCGGGTCGTGTTGTTCAGCCGGCCGGGCTGTCATCTGTGCGACGACGCCCGGCTCGTGGTCGAACGGGTCACGACCGAACTCGGCGAGCGCTACGTTGAGCGCGACATCACGCTTGACCCGCATGATCTGCAGGCTTACGTCGAGTCGATTCCGGTCGTGCTGGTCGACGGCGTGCAGGTCGACTTCTGGCGGGTGTCCGAAGATCGCCTCCGGGCCGCGCTGCTCCGGTGAGCGTGCGGGCGGGCCGCTTGCGCTTTTGTGCGCGTGTTCACAAACCCGTACCCTGGGCCGGACCCGATGAGTGCGGAGCCCCAGTGCGCGCGAGCAGCCCCGAACGCCCGTCCCGGGGCAGCGGCGTACCCACTCCCAGGCGGCGGCGGGCGAGCGGCCGCGGGTCGGCCGAGCACGACGGGGCGCCTCGCGGCATCCCAGAGGCGTCGATCGCGCGATTGCCGCTCTACCTGCGGGCGCTGGTCGCCATGGCTGATCGAGGCATCACGTCGGTGTCCTCAGAGGAACTCGCAGGTGCGTCGGGCGTCAACTCGGCGAAGCTGCGCAAGGACCTGTCGCATCTCGGGTCCTACGGCACCCGTGGCGTCGGCTACGAAGTCGACTACCTCGTCTACCAGATCTCCCGCGAGCTCGGCCTCACCCAGGACTGGGCCGTGGCGATCATCGGTATCGGCAACCTCGGGCGTGCGCTCGCCAACTACGGCGGCTTCGCGACCAGGGGCTTTCGGACTGCCTGCCTGATCGACGCCGACCCGAACCAGGTCGGCCAGCGCGTGAGCGGGCTCGCCGTCCGTCATCTCGATGACCTCGAGGCCCTGATCGCCGAGCACCGGGTGGCGATCGGCGTCATCGCGACGCCCGCTGGAGCCGCGCAGGAGGTGGCAGATCGACTGGTTGCCGCGGGCGTCCGCAGCGTGCTGAATTTCGCACCGGCGGTGCTGACCGTCCCGCCCGGCGTCGAGCTTCGCAAGGTCGATCTCTCGACAGAGCTGCAGATCCTTGCGTTCCACGAGCAGCGCAGGGTCTCGGCGGTCGCCTTCGAAGCCGCCGCGAACGCCGTCGTCCCTGATGACGTTGGGGACGTGATCGATGCCGAACTCGGCCCGGTCGCCCCGGCCGCGAGCGGGCTGCGCGTATGAGCCTCCTCGTCGTCGGGCTCTCGCACCGGAGTGCCTCCCTGTCGTTACTCGAGCGGACGTCGCTATCGGCGGAGGCTGCGGGTGCCCTGGTCGACGATGTGGTGGCGGCATCAGCCGTCGACGAGGCGATGCTGCTGTCGACCTGCAACCGAGTCGAGCTGTACGCGTCGGTCGAGAAATTCCACGCGGGTGTGGCGGCGCTGTCCGAATTGCTCGCCAGGCACACTGGCGTCAGCATCGACGAGCTTGCGCCGCACATTTTCGTCCACTACGAAGAACGCGCTGCACAGCATCTGTTCGCAGTGACGTCGAGCCTCGACTCGATGCTGGTGGGCGAGCATCAGATCCTCGGCCAGGTGCGTTCCGCGTTCCGTCTTGCGCAACAACGTGGCGATGCCGGCCCTGAGCTGCATCAGGCCGTCGAGCACGCTTTGCATGCAGCCAAGCGCGCCCACGCTGAAACAGGCATCGATGGCGCAGGGACGACGCTCGTCGACGCCGGACTGCGGCTCGCCATTCCGGTACTCGGTGCCCTGAGCGGACGTCGTTCGGTCGTCGTCGGCGCGGGTTCGATGGCGTCGATCGCGGTTGCCGCTCTCCGGGCGGCCGACGTCGCCGATCTGGTTGTTGTGAGCCGAACTTTGCTTACGGCACAGGCACTTGCGGCTCGCGTTGGCGGCCGCGCCGCGCCCATGAGCGAACTCGAGCACGAGTTGAGCGGCGCTGACGTCGTCATCACGTGCACCGGCGCCGACGTCGTGGTGCTCCCTGCCGACGTGGTGGAGCGCGCGATGTCTGGGCGCCCTGCCGGTCCGATGTTCGTGCTCGACCTGGCGTTGCCGCGCGACGTCGAGACTGCGGCAGCTGACATCGCCGGCGTGACAGTCGTCGACCTCGATGCGTTGAAGCCTGTTGTTGATACGGCAACCGGGGCTGACGACGTCCGCGAAGCTCGCCGCATTGTCGACGACGAATTGGCGGCATACGTCGCGGCCCGGCGCGCGGCAGGTGTGACCCCGACAGTCATGGCGTTGCGCGACAAGGCGGCCCAGATGGTGGCGGCTGAATTGGAGCGTCTCGAGCGACGGCTGCCGAGCCTGGACGACAGCGCGCGCGAAGAGATCGCGGCGACCGTGCGGCGGGTAGTCGACAAACTCCTGCATGCACCGACTGTGCGGGTGCGCGAACTGGCCGAGACCGCAGGACCGGAGTCGTATCCCGAGGCGTTGCGCCGGCTTTTCGATCTCGAGCTTGCGGCGCTCGATCCGCCACTCGGCCCACCTGCCGACCTCGCGGTCCATCCGGGCAGCGGGCGGTGAGCGCGATGCCGTCGTTGACGCATGCTTCCGCCACGTCCGTGTTGCGTCTTGGCACCCGCCGAAGTGCGCTCGCGATGGCGCAGGCATCGACGGTCGCGACTGCCTTGCGGCGCAGCGGTTCAGCTGTCGAACTTGTAGGCATCACCAGCGCGGGTGATCGCAGTACTGCTCCGCTTGTTGAGTCGGGTGGGGTCGGCGTGTTCGTGACCGAGTTGCGTACCAGGCTGCTCGACGGCGACGTCGATGTCGTCGTCCATTCGTTGAAGGATCTGCCGACGGCGCCCGCGCCATCGCTGCGGGTTGCGGCCATTCCACCCCGCGACGACGCTCGTGACGCACTCGTCGCCCGCGACGGACTCATGCTGGCCGCCTTGCCGGCGGGCGCATCCGTCGGAACCGGTTCGCCACGGCGGGCCGCACAGTTGCTCGCGCTGCGACCCGACCTCGACATCCGGCCATTGCGGGGAAACGTCGACACCAGGCTCGCGAAGGTCGCCAGCGGCGAACTCGACGCGATCGTGGTCGCCGCCGCGGGGCTGGTCCGGCTCGGCCGTATCGCCGAGGCGACCGAGCTGCTCTCGACCGACGTCATGCTGCCGGCTCCCGGCCAGGGCGCGTTGGCCGTCGAGTGCCGGACGGCGGACGCCGAACCCGGCGGCCGGTTGCACGAACTGCTCGCCGCCCTCGACGACCCGGACAGCCGGGTCGCAGTCACCGCCGAGCGTGCACTGCTCGCGGCGCTCGAGGCCGGTTGCACGGCTCCGGTGGGGGCTTTTGCCGAGTCCGGCCAGGCTCTCGATTTGCATCTTGTCGCGGCGGTCGTCAGCGTGGACGGCGTCGACGCGATCCGCGGGTCGGTTTCAGGGCCGGCGGCTGACGCCGAAGCGATCGGACGCCGCCTGGCTGCCGATCTCCTCGCGCAGGGCGCCGGTGCATTGATGGGGAACCGACGGTGATCTTCACCGTAGGCACGTCACGCATATACGACAGAACAGGACGACGATGAGGGCAACGCCCAAACACCCGGGCACGGTGGCGTTCGTAGGCGCAGGTCCGGGCGATCCGGGCCTGCTGACGTTGCGTGCGGTCGACGTTCTCGGTCGCGCGGATGTGGTGATCGCGGACGAGCATCCGACCACCGACCTGACCAGGCATTGCAGGGCTGACGTGACGATCGTCGACCTGTCGGTCATCGAGGCGGACCGCGCGCTGACCAAGGCGGAGCGGGCAAAGACAGTCGTCGATGCAGCGAAGAGCGGCAAGTCCGTCGTGCGGCTGCTCGTGGGCGACCCGTTGTTCGACGGCGACGGTGCCGAGGAAGCCGCTGCCTGCGCGAAGGCAAAGCTCACTGTCGAAGTCGTTCCCGGCGTCCCTGTCGCGGCAGCCGTCCCGACGTACGCGGGCATCGCGCTTGTCGATGCCAAGCATCGCGAGGTGCGGTTTGTCGACGCCCGCCCGTCGGCGTCCGGGCCCGACTGGGCCGCGGCCGCGACCGGGCACCAGACGCTTGTCGTGCTGCGCGTCGACTCGCCGGCGGCCGTCGCCGAGGCGTTGGTGAGCAACGGGCGATCCGCCGATACCGCCGTCGCGGCGACGAAGGCGGGCACCACCACCGAACAGCACACCGTCGTGTCCACCCTGGGCGCGTTGGCGGCCGATGCGAAGGCGGCCGGCCTGACCGGTCCCGTCGTGCTAGTCGTCGGTGACGTGGTCAAGAGCCGCGGCGCGCTTTCGTGGTTCGAGACCAAGGCGTTGTTCGGCTGGCGGGTGCTCGTGCCGCGCACGAAGGAGCAGGCCGGCGAGCTCTCCGACAAGTTGCGCACGTACGGCGCGGTGCCGGCCGAGGTGCCGACTATCGCGGTCGAACCCCCACGCACGCCGCAGCAGATGGAGCGCGCAGTACGCGGCCTGGTCACCGGTCGCTACGAATGGATCGCGTTCACGTCCGTCAACGCGGTTCGCGCGGTGCGCGAAAAGTTCGAGGAGTACGGCCTCGACGCGCGCGCTTTCTCGGGCATCAAGGTCGCAGCCGTCGGCGAGCAGACGGCTGCGTCGTTACAGGCATTCGGTGTGAAGCCCGATCTGGTGCCGACCGGCGAGCAGTCGGCGGCCGGCCTGCTCGAGGATTTCCCGCCCTACGACGACGTTCTCGACCCGATCAACCGGGTCTTCCTGCCGCGTGCCGATATCGCAACCGAGACCTTGGTCGCCGGCCTCGTCGAACTCGGCTGGGAGGTCGACGACGTGACGGCCTACCGCACCGTGCGAGCGGCACCGCCGCCGGCCGCGACCCGTGAGGCCATTAAGAGCGGCGGTTTCGACGCCGTCGTGTTCACGTCGTCGTCGACAGTGCGCAACCTCGTCGGTATTGCCGGCAAACCACACGCCACCACGGTGATCGCGTGCATCGGGCCGCAGACTGCGAAGACTGCCGAAGAACACGGGCTTCGGGTCGACGTGCTTGCCGATGATCCGTCGGTGGCGTCGTTGGCCGACGCACTGGCCGCCTACGGACTCGCGCAGCGACTCGCGGCCGAGGCCAACGGCGAGTGGACCGGCAAGCCCGGCCGCCCGAGGGCGAGTTCGCGGCGCAAGGCGAAGTAGTCGGAGATGAGTGCTCTATCGGACGCCGACAAGGCGGGGCGGCACACAGCCCAAGGATCTCTGATGCCCATCCGACCTAGGCGGCTGCGGCGTACGCCCGCGTTACGCCGACTTGTCGCAGAGACCCGCGTGTCGGCGTCCGATCTCGTGCTGCCTTTGTTCGTGAAGGAAGGAATCAGCGAGCCGGCGCCGATCCGGTCGATGCCGGGTGTCGTGCAGCACACCCGCGATTCGTTGCGGAAGGCGGCCGCCGCGGCGGTGGCCGACGGTGTGGGCGGCCTGATCCTGTTCGGGATTCCTGCGTCAAAGGATCCGCGCGGATCCGCCGCTGACGACGCGGCAGGCATCGTGCAGCTTGCCCTGGGCGATCTCGTAAAGGAGGTCGGCGACGCGACCGTCCTGATGACCGATCTGTGCCTCGACGAGTACACCGACCACGGTCATTGCGGCCTGCTTGTCGAGTCCGCGTCGGGTGAGCTGGTTGTCGACAACGATTCGACACTGGCCAGATATGCGTCGATCGCGGTCGCTCAGGCAGCCGCTGGCTCGCACGTCGTCGCGCCGAGCGGCATGATGGACGGGCAGGTCGCGGTGATCCGCCAAGCCCTTGATATTGCTGGGTTTTCCGACGTCGCCGTGCTCGCGTATGCCGCGAAGTACGCGTCGGCGTTCTACGGCCCGTTCCGCGACGCGGCCGAGTGCGCACCGAGGTTCGGTGATCGCAGGGCTTACCAGCAGGACGTCGCGAACACCGATGAGGCACTGCGCGAGGTCGCGCTCGACATCGCCGAGGGCGNNGAGGGCGCCGACATGGTGATGGTCAAGCCGGCGATGGCCTACCTCGACGTCGTGCGCCGGGTCAGCGAACTTGTCGATGTCCCGGTCGGCGCGTATCAGGTCAGCGGCGAGTACGCGATGGTCGAGGCTGCCGCCGCCAACGGCTGGTTGGATCGAGAAAGCGTCATCGTCGAGACCTTGACCTCGATCCGGCGAGCGGGCGCCGACATCGTGCTCACGTACTGGGCAGCGGAGGCCGCGCGCCTCCTTCGTGACCGGCATTGATCAATCCGTGAGGCCGCCATCGGACCCGCCGCAGGCGGTGCTGCTCGACGCGGGTGGCGTGCTGCTGTTGCCGAACCCCTCGATTGTTGCGGCGGTTCTACGCTCTGCGGGCGGGTCACTCGATCCCCAGCTCGTTGCCCGCGCGCACTATGCAGGCATCGCCGCTATGGACGGCCGACGGACGACCGATTGGCAGCACTACCACCGGGTGCTCGTGCGGTTTGCCGGGGTGCCCGACGCTCGCGTCGACGACGCGATGGCCGGACTGGCCGAGCTGTTCGCCGCCCCGGTGCCGACGACGTGGAACGTGGTTCCGCAAGGCGTGATCGGGCACCTGCGCGACCTCGCCGCGACCGGGGTGGCGATCGGCGTCGTCTCGAACGCCGACGGCCTGGTGGAGGCCACCCTTCGCCGCTGCGACATCCCTTTCGATGTCGTGATCGACTCGGCTGTCGTCGGATATGCGAAACCGCAGCCTGAGATCTTCGCGTTCGCTCTAGAGAAGCTGAACGTGGCCGCGGCCGACGCTGTCCACGTCGGAGACATGGCGTCGGCAGATGTCGACGGCGCCCATGCGGCTGGCGTCCGGCCGCTGCACATGGACCCTTTTGGCGACTGCCCATATCCGGCAGGCCATCACGAGCACGTTCGGTCCCTCGGCGACGTCGTCGTGATCGCGGGCGGTTGAGCCGAGGTCACGGTGAATCATTCGAGGGCCTGCGCTCTGCTGGCGATCGCGGCAGTGGTAACGGCCGGCTGTACGACGACGCACCAGCACAACGCTGCAACGAGTGCGACGAGTTTCGCGACCGGCAGTTCCTCGACGCCGAGTCTGTCGTCGGCACCCTCGTCGGCACCTTCGTCGTCGGCGCCTCCGTCGGCACCGGCGACGTCGAGCCCGGGGGGCAATTCTCCGAGTGCTGTTGCGACATTGACGCCCTCGGCTATCCGTGCGACGCCGTGTGGCAACCCGGGCACCTCGGCCAAGATCACTCATGTCATCTGGATCTGGATGGAGAACAAGCCGTACGGATCCGTGATCGGCAGCTCAGCCGCGCCCTATGAGAACGCGCTCGCAAGACAATGCGGTGCGGTCACTAACTACCACGGCATCACGCATCCGTCGTTGCCGAATTATCTCGCTGCTTCTGGTGGTTCGACGTTCGGAGTTACCGATGACGCAGGCCCTTCGGCGCACCAGATAGGCGCGGCGTCGATCTTCGGGCAGCTCGACCAGGCCGGCCTTTCGTGGCGGTCGTACGACGAGTCGATGCCGCGAAACTGCGACCCCTCGCCGTCCGGTCGATATGCGGTCAAGCACAACCCGGCGGCCTACTTCACCGCTATCCGGGCGTCCTGCCTCAAGTACGACGTCGCTCTCGGCGGCAACTTCGACCACGACATCGCCGCTGGGACGCTGCCGTCGTTCTCGTTCGTCACCCCCGACCTGTGCAGCGACACCCATGACTGTGCCGTCGCGGTCGGCGATGCGTGGCTGGCGACATGGATCCCACGCATCGTGAACGGTCCTGACTACCGCGCGGGAACGACCGTCGTGGTGCTGACGTGGGACGAAGGCGTCGGCGCCGCGAACCTGATTCCCGGCGTCGTGGTCGCGCCCGGCATTGCAGCGGGCACTGTCGACTCGGCGCGGCTTGATCACTACGCGCTGCTTCGCACCACCGAAGAGATCCTGGGGCTGCCGGCGTTAGGTGCAGCGGCCACCGCACCCTCGATGCGGACTGCGTTCCACCTCTGAATCTCCATAGGTGACGTCGAAGTGGCGCGTTCAGCTGAACGCGCCGGCGGCAAAGCTGAGCATCGACGATCATCTGAAATCGATGGCGGGTTCACGGGCGTGAGCCACAGGCCGTGTGACTTCTGACCGCATCGGGCTTGGGCAGATCGTATCCCGGCGAGCCCGGCAGCTTGCTATCCCGGCACCTTGGTAATTGCATGGTGGATGAACCTGGGACAATCGTCCTCGTGACCAACGCCGACGCCGCTTCGCGAGCGCTGTTCGAGCGCGCGCTCGCGGTGACGCCGGGAGGCGTGAACTCGCCGGTACGTGCCTTTGGGTCCGTTGGCGGCGTCCCACGTTTCATGGCCAGCGGCCGCGGCCCGTATCTGGTCGACGTCGATGGTGTCGAATACGTCGACCTCGTGTGCTCGTGGGGGCCGATGGTGTTGGGCCATGCGCACCCCGACGTCGTCGACGCGATCGCCAGGGCAGCAAGCAAGGGCACCAGCTTCGGGACGCCGACGGCCGGCGAGGTTCAGCTCGCCGAGGAGATCGTCCGCAGGGTCGAGCCGGTCGAACAACTGCGACTGGTGAACTCGGGCACTGAGGCCACTATGAGCGCCGTGCGCCTAGCGCGTGGATTCACCGGCCGCAGCAAGGTGGTGAAGTTTGCCGGCTGCTACCACGGCCACGTCGATGCGTTGCTCGCGGCGGCCGGTTCCGGCGTTGCCACCCTCGGCCTGCCCGACTCGCCGGGAATCACGGGTGCAGCGACTTCCGACACGATCGTGCTGCCCTACAACGATCTCGACGCCATCGAAGCTGCGTTCGCGTCCTACGGCGACCAGATCGCCTGCATCATCACCGAGGCGGCAGCCGCGAACATGGGCGTGGTGCCTCCGAATGCAGGCTTCAACGCCCGCCTGCGCGACGTCGCCCACCGGCACGGCGCCTTGCTCATTCTCGATGAGGTGATGACAGGATTCCGCGTCTCCGCTTCGGGTTGGTTCGGGCTCGAGGGCGTCGCCGCCGACCTGTTCACGTTCGGAAAGGTCATGGGAGGCGGTTTGCCCGCCGCTGCATTCGGTGGCCGAGCCGACATCATGCAGAGGCTGGCGCCGTCCGGGCCCGTCTACCAGGCGGGCACGCTGTCCGGCAATCCGCTCGCGACGGCGGCCGGTCTCGCGACCCTGCGGGCCTGCACACTCGACGTCTACGGCCACCTCGACGCGACGGCGAAAACGGTCGGCCGAGCCGCCTCTGACGCCTTGACAGCCGTCGGTGTGCCGCACCGTTTGCAGGTCGCCGGCAACCTCTTCTCGGTGTTCTTCACCGACGACGGCGTGACCGACTATGCCGCGGCGCGCGCACAGGAGTCATGGCGTTACGCGCCCTTCTTTCACGCGTTGCTCGATCACGGCGTCTACGCACCGCCGTCCGCGTTCGAGGCGTGGTTCGTGTCGGCAGCGCACGACGACCTGGCGGTCGAGCGCATCGCCGACGCGCTGCCGTACGCGGCAAAGGCGGCCGCGTCGGCAGTGCCGCCGGAGGTCGTCCAGTGAGCGATCGCACAGTGGTCCATCTGCTGCGTCATGGCGAAGTCGAGAACCCCAACGGCGTCCTGTACGGCCGGCTCCCGCATTACCACCTCTCCGAGGCCGGCGTGCTCATGGCCAAACGGGCAGCTGAGGCCATCGCGGGCCGCGACATCGTCGCGGTCATCTCGTCGCCGCTCGAACGGGCGATGGAGACGGCGGCCCCAGTCGCCGAACAGTACGGCCTCAAGATCGTGACCGACGACCGACTGATCGAAGCGTCGAATGTGTTCCAAGGCCTGACCTTCGGTGTCGGTGACGGATCGCTGCGCAGGCCCGCGCATTGGCGTTATCTGCGCAATCCACTGCGCCCTTCGTGGGGGGAGCCCTACGCCGAACTGGCCGATCGGATGCTCGCCGCCCTGGCGTCCGCGCGTGACCTGGCGCATGGGCGCGAAGCCATCTGTGTCAGCCACCAGCTCCCGATCTGGACGGTGCGCCGAAAGGTGGAGCGCAAGCGGCTGTGGCACGACCCACGCCGGCGGCAATGTGCGCTTGGCAGCCTGACGAGCTTCACCTTTGACGACGACGTCATCGTCGAGGTGCATTACACCGAGCCGTCCGGTCACGCCGGGATAGGGCAGGTCGCCGGCGCTTGAAATGCCGATGCACAATGGGTTCGCAATCCGACGATGGGACGCCGCTGTGCTGATGTTGCGCTTGCGCGCCGTGCCGACGGTGCGCTCGGGCGCCTTGATCGCTGCGGCCGCGGCGCTCTCGCTCGCCTTCGGCCTCGCCGCGTGTTCGACATCGTCGGGTGGCACCAACAACTCCCAGACGAACTACGTCGACACGAACGGCACTGGAGTACTGACCGTCTACAACCCGGGGCACCGCAAGGTTGCTCCACAGGTAGCTGGCCGCGATCTCCAAGGGCAGCCACTCGATCTTGCTGCATACGCAGGCAAGGTCGTCGTGCTCAATTTCTGGGCTTCCTGGTGCCCACCGTGCCGTAGCGAGGCGCCTGCCCTCGAGCAGATCTACACCGATACGCGCAACGTCGGCGTGCAGTTCGTCGGCGTCGACGTCAGAGAAGACGGCGCCTCCGCAGGCATCAATTTCGTCAGCACGCACAAGATCGACTATCCGAGCTTCGCCGACCAGTCGTCACGAATCGCCTTGGCGTTCCGCAATACCGGTATCCCACCTGAGATACCACCGAGCACTCTCGTCATCGACCGCTCCGGGCACATTGCTGCGCGCGGGCTCGGCGAGATGAAGTACTCGCAGCTCATGCCTGTCGTCCAAGCCGTAGCGAAGGAAGCGGCATGATCGACGGCGCCGGTTCGTTGACGGCGTCGGTCGGGAACTCCTTCCAGCACGCGGTGACGAGCGGGCCGTTGCTGTTAGCGCTGCCGGTCGCGCTCGCCGCCNNCGGTGCCGACATCGACGATGCGCAGCGCGGTCATCGTGGTCGCGTGCTGGCCGGGAGCGTGTTGTTCGTCCTCGGCTTCTCGGCGGTCTTCGTGTCGTCGGGCGCGCTCTTCGGATTCGCGGGCACGAATCTGCGCGCGCACACGGTTGCTGTCGACAGAGTCCTCGGTGTCGTGACGATCGTGCTC
>PLCK01000145.1 GCA_003134755.1 Actinomycetota bacterium
ACCCAGAGGTGGTGCTTCACGAGATCGGCGCGCTGCTCCTTGATGATCAGAGCACGGGTGCGAAACGCCGGGTCTTCGTTGGCCTGGTACTTCTCGATGATGGCCTTCACCGACTCGGCCTCGATGCGTGCCTGTGCCGGGTCGTACACGCCGCACGGCAGGTCGCAATGTGCGTGTGCGACGTCCTTGGGCGTAAGGATTCGGGCGAGCAGCTTCATGTGGTCCTCCGCGACTATCGATCGGCCGTTGCGTAGTGAGGTGATTTCGGGGTTCGTCTGGACACTACCCCTGGCATCGTGGGCGCCAACCCGGCGGGAGGTGATCATCGGATGAAGCTCGGCAGCTGGCGCACCTTCGTGGTTGCCGGCGATTCGATGCTGCCCGAACTGCGTCCCGGCGACTGCCTGCTGGTTGCCGCTCGCGCGCCGATCAGAGTGGGCGACGTCGTGGCCGCACGGCATCCGCTGGTGCCCGATCTGGTACTCGTGAAGCGAGTGGAACGACGCGTGGACGCCGGGTGGTGGCTGCTCTCCGACAACGAAGCGGTCGGCCTGGACGACAGCCGGGCGTTCGGCGTCGTGCCCGACTCCTGTGTCCTCGGCCGGGTCGTGCTGCGCTACTACCCGTTGCGCCGTCGCGCGTCGTCCAAAGTCTGAGGACGCCAGATCGTCGTGCGCTTCGTGGTGTGGTCCTCGAGAGTCAGACTCGTCGGGACGTCGTAACTGGTCACCTCGTCGAGACTTCCACGCGGCAGGTACGCGCGACCAGGGTCGCCGAGCAGCACGTCAGCACCGCGACGGCGGGCGCGCACAAGGAACGCCACCATGCGGTCAGCGAACTCACGCTCGTAGCAGACATCGCCGGCAAGCACGACGTCCGCGTCGGTCTCGGCGTCCAGAATGTCGGCGGTGAGCGTCGTTATCCGGACGCCGTTCGCCTGGGCGTTCAACTCCTGCGCGGCCGACGCGTACGGGTCGATGTCGTTCGCCGTGACATCGGACGCGCCAGCCATGGCGGCCGCGATCGCGACGAGCCCCGAGCCGGCGGCGAGGTCGAGCACGCGACGTCCGATCACGAGATCGGGGTTGTCGAGCACGTACCGTGCAAGCGCCTGGCCGCCCGCCCACGGGAAGGACCAGAACGGCATCGGCGCCGAGTCGTCCCGCGCGCCTGTCGGCGTGGTCGAGGTGTTGATCCAGACCGAGTAGGCGTCGTCGGCGCAGTGCAGCACGACCTCAGGCACGAACGGCGTCGGCCGCAGCTGCGTGCTCGCCACGACGGCGTCGAGGTACCCGGGAGCGGGCATGGTTGGCGGATCAGCCGTGCGGATGCTGCTGCGACGAGTAGTAGGCCAGGCACTCGGCATAGGTCGGCAGCAGGCCCTCCTCGGCGGCCTCCGCCAGAAACGGCGCCTCGAGGTCTTTCTCGGACAGCAGCGGCTTGACGTCTTTCGGCCAGGGAATGTTGAGCGCGGGATCGAGCGGGTTCACGCCGTGTTCACGGTTGGGCGCGTAGCTGGTCGAGCACAGGTAGGTGACCGTCGCGTCGTCGGTGAGGGCCATGAACGCGTGGCCAAGCCCTTCGGACACGTAGACCGCGCGCCTGTCGACGTCGTCGAGCCGCACGGTGTCGACGACGCTGAAGGTCGGCGAGCCGGCTCTGATGTCGACGATGACGTCGAGCACGGCGCCGGTCGCGCAGTAGACGTACTTGGCCTGGCTCGGCGGCACCTCGGCGTAGTGGATGCCGCGGACCGTGCCGCGCCGCGACACGGACTGGTTCGACTGGGCGATCTCGAAGGAATGACCAATGGTCCGGCTGACAATGTCGGCGCGGAACCATTCGAGGAAGATGCCGCGGTCGTCGGGATATTGGCGCGGCGTGAATTCCCAGGCGCCGGGAACGGCGAGTTGGCGGACCTCCATGGACCGTGAGCCTAGTGGGCTGGCTCAGAGAACCTGGGCCAGGAACGCCTTCGTGCGTTCGTGGCGGGGGTTGGAGATTACTTCGGACGGCAATCCCTGTTCGACCACCACGCCGCCGTCCATGAAAACGACCTTGTCCGCGACCTCCCGGGCGAACCCGATCTCGTGGGTCACCACGACCATCGTCATGCCAGACCTCGCCAGGTCCCGCATGACGGCAAGCACGTCGCCGACGAGTTCGGGGTCGAGAGCCGACGTCGGCTCGTCGAAGAGCATCAGCTTCGGCCGCATGGCAAGTGCCCTGGCGATAGCCACCCGCTGCTGCTGGCCACCCGAAAGTTGGCGAGGGTAGGCGCCGACCTTCTCAGAGAGGCCCACCTTCGCCAGGAGGTCGCGGGCGCGGGCGTTGACGTCGTGCTTAGGTTCGCCCTTGACGCGCGTCGGCGCCTCGGTGATGTTCTCGAGCGCGGTCATGTGCGGGAAGAGGTTGAAGTTCTGGAAGACCATGCCGATCTCGGTTCGCTTGCGCGCGATCTCTTTGTCGTGCAGTTCGTGCAGCCGGTCGCCCTGCTGTCGGTACCCGACGAGTTCGCCGTCGACATAGAGTCGGCCAGCGTTGATCTTCTCAAGATGGTTGATGCACCGAAGAAAGGTGCTCTTTCCCGAACCCGACGGTCCCAACAGGCAGACCACTTCGCCAGGCTCGACCTCGAGCGTGATGCCCTTCAGAACCTCGTTGATGCCGAAGGACTTGTGAATCGATTGCGCGTCGACCATCAGCGTCGTCACCGTCGGCGCCTCCCCCCGAGGGTGCGCAAGTTCGATCGGATCATCTGCAGCGGCGTGCTCGGCATCGTTCGCGAAGCCCCGCGCGCAAAATAGCGCTCCACGTAGAACTGACCGCCGGTCAGGACCGATGTCATGACGATGTACCAGATGCTCGCGACGAGCAGCAACGGAATCGTTTCGAGGTTGCGGGCCGCAATGCTCTGCGTGGCACGCAACAACTCAAGGACGCTGATGGTGTACGCAAGCGAGCTCGTCTTTAGCATCGAGATGGTTTCGTTGCCTGTGGGCGGGATGATGACCCGCATCGCCTGGGGGAGCACGATCCGGATGAGGGTCCCGAGCCTGGTCATGCCGAGGGCGTATGCGGCCTCGGTCTGGCCCTCGTCGACGCTTAGTAGCCCGGCGCGCACGATCTCGGCCATATAGGCCGCCTCGTTGAGACCGAGTGCGAGCACTGCGGCGACGAACGGCGTGATGAGCGAGTTGACCTTCCATGAAACGAAGGTCGGGCCGAACGGGACGCCGAGCGAGAAGGACTTGATGAGCAGGTTGATGTTGAACCAGAAGATGATCTGGACAAGCACAGGCGTGCCGCGGAAGAACCAGATGTAGACCCAGCTGACCCATGACGTGACGGGATTCTTCGACAACCGCATCACGGCGAGCACGATGCCGAGAAACACCCCGATCACCATTGCGAGGATCGTGAGTTCCATCGTCGTGACGATCCCGCGCCGCACGATCGGGTTGAACAGGTAGCGCCTGACGACCGACCAGCCGAAGTTCTTGTTCGTAAAGAGCAGGTGAACCTGCATGGCCAGCAGCACGAGCACGACGGCGGTGGCAACCCATCGGCCGGGGTGCCGCGCCGGAACCGCCCTGATATCTGCGGGCCGTTCCGACGCGGGCACCTCGGCTGTCACGCAGCGGTCTCCTAGCTCGTCGCGCCGTTGATGACGGGCTTGTCGATGGCCCCGTCAGCGATGCCCCACTTGTCGAGGATCTGCTTGTACGAACCGTCGGCGATCATCGCCTGCAGCGCGGCCAGCACGGCGTCCTTCAGCGTGCCCGCGTCCTTTGGAATCGCGATGCCGTACGGCGCGTCGTTGTACGACTTGCCGGCGACCTCGAACTTGGTGCCCGGCTGCTTCGCCTCGTATTCGCCCACCGGGGAGTCGAGAAGGGTGGCGTCCGCGCGACCGCTCTCGACTGCCAGGCTGGCCGCGTTCTGGTCGGCGAGGGCGACCGCTGTGACGGCCTTCTTGCCGGCGTCAGTGCACGCCTTCGTTTTCGCCGGGATGTCGACGAGTTCCTGCGTAGTGCCGGTCTCGATCGCCACCTTGCGACCGCACAGGTCGTCGGGTCCGCCGATCTTCGCCGGGTTGCCCTTCAGCACCATCACCGAGGTACCCGCGGTGTAGTAGGTGACGAAGTCGACTTTGGCTTCGCGCTCTTTGGTATCGGTGAACGACGACATGCCGAGGTTGTACTTGCCGCCGGCCAGGCCGGGGATGATCTGGTCGAACGTCACATTCGTGAACGTCGCCTTGAGGCCGAGCTTGGCGGCAATGCCTGCACCGAGGTCGACGTCCATCCCGATGATCGTCTTACCGTCGGTGTCGAGCGATTCGTTCGGCGGGTAGGTCGCGTCGGCCGCGATGGTCAGCGTGCCGGCTGACTTGATGGCCGCGGGGACGAGCGACGCCGGGTCAGAGGCACCGGCAGCCGAACTCGAGCCGGATGCGGCGGAGGTCGCGCCGGTCGATGCGCTGGTTGCGGCGGACGTCGGGCTCGTCGAGGTACTGGTCGCGGCCTTCTTGCTCGAACATGCCGTCAATGCGAGGACGGCGGCAACGGTCAGCACTCCGGCTGCTCGGGTTGGGTGGCTAAGGCGGAGCGATCTCACAGAACCTCCAGGTACGGGCTGGACCCGTGGGTCCTAGCCGGTGATGTCAGGTCGGGGGTCGCCCGGCCGTCGCGGCGCACGATAGTGGATGCATCCTTCCAGCAGGAGGCGCTCCCAGGGGGAGGGGTGGGCGGTAAAGATCNNGACACGTTGTGGCGGCCGTGCATGGCTGCCGTTCGCTGCGGGGCGACCCCCGGCGATAGCGTCGCGTCCATGCTCGCCGCGACCGCGACCGCTCTCGACGCTGCCGATCCGCTTGCCGGGCTGACCGTCGGCGAGGTACCGGATCCGTCGCCGCCGCCCGGCTGGGCCGTCGTTCGGGTCAAGGCAGCGGCACTGAACCACCATGACCTCTGGTCATTGCGCGGCATGGGCCTGACCGCCTCGCAACTGCCCCGAGTCCTTGGTTGCGATGCGGCGGGCATCGACGAACACGGGAACGAGGTCGTCGTCCACGGTGTCATTGGCGATCCGGACGCCGGACGCGGCGACGAGACCATGGACCCGAACCGCAGCCTGCTGTCGGAGCTGTACGACGGCACGCTTGCGGAGTTCGTCGCCGTCCCGGCGCGCAACCTCGTGCCGAAGCCCGCGGCGTTGAGCTTCGAGCAAGCCGCCTGCCTACCTACCGCATGGCTGACCGCATTCCGGATGTTGTTCACCAACTCGGGCACCCGGCCCGGCGACACCATGCTGGTGCAAGGCGCCGGCGGCGGAGTTTCGACGGCCCTGATCGTGCTCGGCCAGACGTCGGGACGCCGCGTGTGGGTGACCAGCCGATCCGAAGAGCGTGGCGCACTCGCGTTAAAGCTCGGCGCTGATGCAGCTTTCGAGTCTGGCGGTCGCTTGCCGGCGCGGGTGGATGCGGTATTCGACAACGTCGGCGCTGCTACCTGGTCGCACTCGCTGCGCAGCGTCCGCCCCGGCGGCACGATCGTCACCTGCGGCGCAACCAGTGGTGGCGCGCCATCAGCCGAACTTCGCCGGGTTTTCTTTCAGCAGCTGCGGGTGATCGGCTCGACCATGGGCTCGCGGCAGGAACTCGTGGAGCTGCTCAACTTCCTGGTCGTCACCGGCGTGCGCCCGGTCATGGATCGGGTGCTCCCGCTCGCCGACGCCCGCGCCGGACTCGCCGCCCTGTCGGCCGGCGAGGTTTTCGGCAAGGTCGTCCTCACCGCGTAAACGGGCCGTCGCTCTGTCGTCGCGCCGCTGTTGCTTAGGACGCAGCGCTGTGCCCCACACGCGGTCGCCGAGACACGTTGTCGCTCAGCTCGGCTGCTCCGTCACAGCTTGAGTTCGCGGAGTTTGTAGCGGCTGTTGAGGCGTGGTGTTTGGGTGGGGTCGATCCAGGGTGGGGGGATGAACCAGGGCAGGCCGTCGATCATGGTGATGGTCCAGCCGTCGTGGTGGACGGTGTCGTGGTGGTGGCCGCACA
>PLCK01000012.1:0-4964 GCA_003134755.1 Actinomycetota bacterium
GTCACGAAGTAGATGGTCGCCGCGTCGACGTGGCAGTAGTCAACCGAAATCTCGGGGAACTCGGCGCCGACCGCTTTGACGGTGCGGGTCCAGAGATCGCCCGAGTGCACGAGCACGTTGTTCTTGTGCACGAGCGTCAGCTTGCGGCGGGGTCGCGCAGCGGCGCGCGCGAAAGCATCGCGGACCACCCGTTCCACGCCGAATGCGGTGTTGACGCTCTCCTCAGTCGCGACCTCGTGGGGCGTGCCCCTGCGCAGAAATCCGCCCGCACCCGCGTAGGCACCCTCGGTGCCCTCACGGATCACGACGAAGTCGATGTCGGCGGGACCCACCGCGGCCAACGGACTTACCACGCCGGGAAACAGCTTCACCGGACGTAGATTGACGAAGTGGTCGAGCTCGAACCGCAGGCGGAGTAGCAACCCGCGCTCGAGGACCCCGCTCGGAACACCTGGATCGCCGACCGCCCCGAGCAAGATCGCGTCGTGGCCGCGCAGCTCTTCGAGCACCGAGTCAGGAAGTGTCTCGCCGGTCGCGTGCCAGCGCCGTGCGCCCAGGTCGTATTCGGTCCGCTCCACTTTCACGTCGTGGGCAGCAGTGACCGCGTCGAGGACCTTGAGCCCCTCGTCGACGACCTCCGGACCGATGCCGTCACCCGGAATGACCGCGAGGCGGATGCTGCGAACCATGCCGACCACTCTATCGGCCGTCTCAAAAGGAGCCGGATCTATCTCACAATCCGAGACGGCCGCGGTAGCCCCGGCCCAACTTGTCCGTCGGAAACGTCGGTCTACCGACGTCTCGAACGGACAGATCACGCCCGTCCGCCGGCCGGTTCCTCGTGGACAACTGCGAACGGGCGGTGTGGCAGCGANNCCCGTTCGGCCTCAGCTAGTGCCCGGCGATGTTCACGTTGACGTCGGGCGCCCGGAGTCCAGCACGGTTGAAGAAGTGCACCATCATCATCTGGTTGACTTTGTCGCGGGCGAGCTGCGTCGGGTCTGCGACGACCGTCAGCACCTGCCCGGACAGGTCGGAGTACAACACGTTGTTCTGGCCGTTCTGGGTCAGCTGCAACCCCGGCTTCAACGGGTCGAACGACTTCCAGCCGTCGATCGCGTCGGTTGTGCCGTAGATGGTCTGCGACACCACGTGGTACTGGATCCGGCTGTGGTCAGGCGTTCCACCGAGGGCCGCGATGGCCACCGGCAACACCATGACGTCGCTGTTGTAGATGTCGGTGTCGACGCTGCCGTCGACAACGTTCAGCAACTCGAGGTCGAGGTTGGCTCCCGTCGCCAAGTCGACCAGCGCGCTGACGTAGACATCGGTGCCCGTCAATCGGGTGTTGAAGAGATCGAGATCGGGGACGCCGTCGCCATTGTTGTCGATCAGCACATCGAACTCGACGTAGGACGCTGGAGCGTGCCACTGCCCGTAGGTGTTCACCGCGAAGTAGGCGGTTGAGCCATCAGAGGCGACGCCCACCTGCTTCAGGTCACCTGCCCGCTCCTCGGGGAACGGTACGCAGCTGGTGATCACCGTCGCTGAACAGTTCGGCAGCATCGGGCTGGTGCCTTGCAGCTCGAACCCGCTCACCAGCGACTGCTCGGCTTCGCTACCGGAGCCGTTGGCGAATCCGTCGCCGGACAGCGTCAGATTGCCGGTTGCCGGGCCGCCCGACTGCCGATGCACAGTGACCGCGCCCGGCTGGTTCATGGTGGACGTCGGCCGCGGCACCGAGTACACCGGCACGCGCAACGACGACCCGGCAGTGTCCGCCTCTGGCGTGAGGACGACGCGCCCGCTCGCCTCCGGGATGAATTGACGAGGGAGTACAAATCCCCCACCGAGATCTGCCGTTGTGTCGATCGTCGGGTCGGGCGTGTGACGCATGTCTGACGCCCTCGCCTCGAGGATCACGTTGAACTGTTGCGTCGAGTGCGGCGCAACGACGACCTCGGTACGCGACGTACGAATCGTCACGCCGGGGATCTGCGTGATCGGCTGGTACGCGACCTGGTACCTCGCCCACGCGTTGCTGAGGTTGTCGACCGTCACGGTCTTGTGCGCGGATGCCGTGCGCACCACCTCGACCTCGCCGAACGAGACGCCGACCGACCCGTGGTCCTCGGCGTTGTATGCAAGGACCTGCTGCGTCACCGCCGCATCGGCGATCACGCGGCCGGCGCCGACGCGCTCGGGGCCTTCGATCTGGCCGGTCTGGCCGGGCCCTTCGTAGACGTCCTGGGTGGCCGTGTTCATGAGCGCCGCCTTGACCCGCTCGGGGTTCCAGTCCTTGTGTGCCTCGACCACGAGAGCGGCCAGCCCAGCGACATGCGGCGTCGCCATCGACGTCCCGCTGTCATTCAGGCCGTTGTTACCGGTGCCCATGCCGGCCGAGAGGATCGTGTTACCGGGTGCGGACAGGTCAGGCTTGCCCTGCGTCGCCTCGGTGATGCCCCGCGACGTGAAGGGCACTACCTCGTCGGTGAACGCCGGGTTAACCAGCGTTGTCGCCAGCTTCAGGCTGTTGCTGAAGGTGACTGATACGCCGTCGACGCCGGCGGCGAGCATCTGGTCGCCGGGAGTCTTGAGCATGAGCACCATTGGGATCGCGGCGTTGCCGGAGATGCCCGCTGAGAACCGGTCGGCGTCATCGTGCGCGATGAGACCGATGGCGCCTGCCGCGGTCGCGTTGTTCGCGCGAGTCGTCGAGCCGCAGGCCCGCAATATGTTGTTGTCGGTCCATTCGACCCACACGACCTTACCCGCTGCTGCGGCCGCGTCGGCTGCCGAGTAAGGCGAACAACCGTCGGGGTTCGCCGGGTCCTTGAGCTTGTAGATGAGCCCGGTGACGTCGGGCTTGCCGACGAAGTCGAAGTTGATCGAGTACTCGACCGGCTTGATGCCGGCCAGTGCAGGCGGGGAGTTGACCCGAAGGCCGTCGAGCCAGTCGGTGCTGTCGTCTGACGCGGCCGCCGAAACCACGCGCGTTGCGTCGCCCGGCGAGCCGCCGACCTCGAACAAGTCGCCGCCGTTGCCAGCCGCCGCCACTACGACGACGCCGGCCTTGGAGACATTGTTCGACGAGACCGAGTCCGGGTCTTGCGACGACCCGTAGTCGGACCCGAGAGACATGTTGACGACGTCGAGGTGGTCAGAGATGTTGCCGTCACCGTTCGGGTCGAGCGCCCAGTCGAGCGCCAGGGACACCACGTTGGTGGAACCGCTGCAGCCGAACACCCGCAGCGCGTACAGGCTCGCCTCCGGAGCGACGCCGGGGCCGATCTTCATCGTCGAGAACGGCGTGGAGGTGTTGTAGGGGCCCTTGTACGTCGAACCGTCTGCGTGCTCGCCATAGCCCGCGGCCGTACCGGCCACGTGCGTGCCGTGGCTGTTGCAGTCGAGCGGGTTGGGGTCGGGGTGCGGCACCGGCTGGAAGGTGGGACTGTTCGGGTCTGCGTCGTAGCTGTCACCCGCGAAGTCGAAGCCACCGACAACCTTCGCCGTAGGCGTGAACGGCCCGGTGTCGGTGGCCAAGGCAGCCTGGTAGGCCGCAACCGTGCCAGGGCCGCCGAAGTCGGCGTGCGTGTAGTCGATGCCGGTGTCGATAATCCCGATCTTGACGCCCTTGCCGGTTTGCCCGGCGAACTGCCAGGCCTGTGGCGCGCGGATCAACGGTTGGGTCACCGAGTTGTTGATGGTCTTGGTCGGCATCATGTGGACGGCGAGCACGCCCGGGATCTTGGCCAGCTCGGTGAGCTTGCTGGCGTCGGTGATCACGGCAACGCCGGCATATGCCGCGTGCGTACTGAAGATCGCGGAGGCCTTTGTGGCGGGGTCGCTCAGGTGGCTCTCGACCTGCTTCGCCAGCGCCTCGACCTTGGACGACTGGGCCTGTGACGCGCTGTCGGCGGCAACGGTGGACTGACCGGCGTCGACGGCGTCGCTGTAAACAGTCGCTGCCGGCGGCGTGTTGAGTTCAAGCATCACAGTGACGGGACCGGCCTTGGGCAGCTTGTCGACGTGCGCGGTCTTCGGCACGGCGGGTGCGTTGGCTTTCGCGGGCGCGCTCGCACTCGCGGTCGGCGAGGGGCTCGACCCGGTCGCCGCGAAGGCGGTTGTCGTGGCCAGTGCGGTGGTCGCCGCGATCGCGACGCCGAGGACGGTTAGCAGTCTGGGTCGAGCTGAGCGCGTCATGCCGTTGCCCCTCCGGAACGGCTGCCACGATCGTGTCGAAGTGGCCTCGTGGACCACAACGCACCCGCGGGCGCGCCGTCGCGCTCCGCCGATCTACCGCCCCTGGCCGCGGACACTAGCGCCAACACCGGACAAGGCGGAAGATGCTTGGCCGAAAGTACGCCCAAATGGCCCTACAGATTCAGAATTGTCCGGCCGCCGAGGAGTCACCACACACCCGAACCCCGCACTCGCCTCGCGACTACACCTCGACGAGATCGACGGCCCGCCCCGACTCCGCTCCGATCTCGCTGATGATCGTCTCGAGAACAGGAGCCGGCAACGCGGAGTCGACGGTCAAGGCCACGAGGGCGTGACCGCCGCGGGTGTCGCGGGCGACCTGCATGCCGGCGATGTTGATGCCGTGTTCGCCCAGAATGCGGCCCAGGACGCCGACGACGCCCGGACGATCAACGTATCGGAAGAAGGCCAGGTGCTCAGAAAGCGTGATATCGATGTCGAAACCGTCGACCTTCACGAGCTTCTCGACGAAGTTCGGGTGGGCCAGCGTGCCGGCGACCGACAGCTGGTGGCCGTTGGGCAATGTGCCCCGCACCGTGATCAAGTTGCGGAAGTCGGGACTGTCGTCGTCGGTGAGCAGGCTTACCTCGACGCCGCGGTCCTGGGCGAACAGCGGCGCGTTGACGTACGTGACCGACTTCTCCACGACGTCCGTGAAAATGCCCTTGAGCACAGCGAGTTCGAGCACCTTGACGTCGTAC
>PLCK01000012.1:4984-10436 GCA_003134755.1 Actinomycetota bacterium
GTGAACACCCGACCGAGCTTCTCGGCCAACGGCAGCCCAGGGCGCACATCTTCGGCGATCGCACCGCCCTGCACGTTGACGGCGTCGGGGACGAACTCGCCGCTCAGGGCGAGCTTCACGGACCTGGCGACGGCCGTGCCGGCCTTCTCCTGTGCTTCGTCGGTGCTCGCACCGAGATGCGGCGTCACGACGACNNCGTCGAGGCCGACGCCGCCCACCCGACCGTCCTTCAGAGCGATGGCGAGCGCGTCCTCGTTGATCAGGCCGCCACGCGCCGCGTTCACGATGATCACGCCCGGCTTCACCATCGCGAGCTCGCGCTCGCTGATCAGGTCGAGAGTCTCGGGGGTCCTGGGCAGGTGAATCGTGATGATGTCGGATTCCTTGAGGAGATCCTCGAGGGTTACCAGCCGGACGCCGTACTGCGCCGCCCGAGCCGGCTGGACGTAGGGGTCGTAGGCGATCAGGTGGGTGCCGAACGCGGCGAGCCGTTGCGCGACAAGCTGCCCGATCTTGCCCAGGCCCACGACGCCGACGGTCTTGTCGAGGATCTCGACGCCGGTGAACTTCGACCGCTTCCACTCCCCTGACTTCAGCGACGCGTTGGCGGTCGGTGTACGACGCGCAACGGCGAACAGCAACGCGATGGCCTGCTCGGCCGCGCTGACAATGTTCGACTGCGGCGCGTTGACGACCATCACGCCTGCGTTCGTCGCAGCCTTCACGTCGACGTTGTCGAGGCCGACGCCGGCCCGCGCGACGACCTTCAGGTTCGGCGCGGCTGCAATCGCCTCGGCGTCGATCTTGGTTGCACTGCGAATGATCACAGCATCAGCGGTGGCAAGGGCAGGTAGCAGGGCGGCGCGGTCGGCGCCGTCGACTTCGCGGACGTCGAAGTCGCCGCTGAGCAGATCAATGCCGGCGCGGGAGAGTTCTTCGGCGATCAGGACAATGGGCTTGCTCATGAGTGGGCAATCCTCCGACGTAAAGCCCGGTAGGGCCGTGGGTTCGTCGGCTTGGCCACCACGCTGTAGCGCACGCCTCGTTGTTGTCCGGTGAGTCTAGCGCGGGCCGGTTCTAGCCGGCGCTGCGCGGGTCTCCGTGGCAGCGCTTGTACGCGCGGCCTGAGCCACATGGGCACTTGGCGTTGCGCGGCGTGCCCTCGTACATCAACGGCGCGTCGCCGGCCACCGTTGCCGTGACGGGTTGCCCGCCGCCACCGTTATCGCCGTCGATAGTCGGCGCCGAGTACTGCAGCCGCGTCGGCCGCTTCGGTGCCTGGAGGCCCGGCGCGACCAGTTGCGGCCCGGCCCGACCAGCGCCGCTTCCGGCGCCGTTCGCAGCCGCGGCAGCAGCCGCAATTCCCTTAGGTAGCGGGGGCGCCGGCACCTCGTCGTCCGGGACGAGGGCTGGCTTGGTGAGGCCGACCGGCTCGCCACCGGCGTCGGGTTCGACCGCCGCCTCGTCGGCCGGGACCTCGGCCTCGACAACCTGCACCTCGAGGTTGAACAGGAACGCGACCGACTCCTCCTTGATGGCGTCCATCATCGTCGTGAACATCGTGAAGCCCTCGCGCTGGTACTCGACCAGCGGATCGCGCTGGCCATACGAACGCAGCTGGATGCCCTCCTGGAGGTAGTCCATCTCGTAGAGGTGCTCACGCCACTTGCGGTCGAGCACCGACAGCACCACGCGACGTTCGAGTTCGCGCATCACGGACTCGCCGTCGGGAGACAGGCCGAGCGACTCCTCGCGGCGGTCGTACGCCGCCTGGGCGTCGGTGATCAGCTCCTCGACGAGGAAATCCGCGGACAGGCCCTCGCGACCGCCGCCGCTGGCCGTCTCGATGTCGGCGATCGTCAGCCCGACCGGGTACAGCGACTTGAGTGCCTTCCACAGCTCCTCGAGGTCCCACTCCTCGGCGTAGCCCTCGGCAGTGGCCGCCTCGACGTATCCGCGAATGACGTCGTCGACCATGTGCCGCACCTGCTCGTGCAGGTCGTCGCCGTGCAGGACTCGGCGGCGCTCGGCGTAGATGACCGTGCGCTGCTTGTTCAGGACCTCGTCGTACTTGAGGACGTTCTTGCGGATCTCGAAGTTCTGCTGCTCGACCTGCGTCTGGGCCGATCGGATCGCCCTGGTCACCATCTTCGACTCGATCGGAACCTCGTCGGGGATGTTCAGCGTGTCCATGATGCGCTCGACCGCAGCACCGTTGAACAGCCGCATCAAGTCGTCGCCCAGTGAGAGGTAGAACCGGGACTCACCGGGGTCGCCCTGACGTCCCGACCGCCCGCGCAGCTGGTTGTCGATGCGGCGCGAGTCGTGGCGTTCGGTGCCGAGCACATAGAGCCCGCCGAGCCCGACGACCTCGTTGTGTTCGGTCGCGACGGATTCCTTCCACTTCGTGACGGCGTCGGGCCACGCGGCCTCGTACTCTTCCGGCGTCTCGACGGGCGACAGTCCAAGCTCTGAAAGTTCAAGCTGGGCAAGGAATTCCGGGTTTCCGCCGAGCATGATGTCGGTGCCTCGGCCGGCCATGTTGGTGGCGACCGTGACAGCGCCTTTGCGACCGGCCTGCGCCACGATCGCAGCTTCCTTCTCGTGGTACTTCGCGTTCAGAACCTCGTGCGGGACGCCGCGGCGCAGCAGCAGTCCCGACAGCAGCTCCGACTTCTCGACGCTGACTGTGCCGACGAGTACCGGCTGGCCCTTCTCGTGACGCTCGGCAAGGTCGTCGACGACCGACTCGAACTTGGCCTTCTCCGACTTGAAGACCACGTCACGCTGGTCGATGCGGATGGCGTCACGGTTCGTGGGGATCGGCACCACGCCGAGCTTGTAGATCTGATCGAACTCGGCTGCCTCTGTGCTGGCCGTACCTGTCATGCCGCCGAGCTTCTTGTACAGGCGGAAATAGTTCTGCAGCGTGATCGTGGCAAGAGTCTGGTTCTCCTGCTTGATCTCGACGCCTTCCTTGGCCTCGATCGCCTGGTGCATGCCCTCGTTGTAACGACGGCCGTAGAGCATCCGGCCGGTGAACTCGTCGACGATGAGAACCTCGCCGTCGATGACGACGTAGTCCTTGTCCCGCTTGAACAGTTCCTTCGCCCTGAGGGCATTGTTCAGGTAGCCCACGAGCGGGGTGTTCGTCGCCTCGTAGAGGTTCTCGATACCGAGCCAGTCCTCGACCCGGGCCACGCCACGCTCGGTGATCGCGACCGTGCGCTTCTTCTCGTCGGCCTCGTAGTCGCCCTCGCCCTCTTCACCGCGCTGCAGCCGCGCGGTGAGGGCAGCGAAGTCGGTGTACCACTTCAGGTTGAGCTCGACCGGGCCGCTGATGATGAGCGGCGTCCGGGCCTCGTCGATCAGGATCGAGTCGACCTCGTCGACGACCGCGAAGTTGTGGCCGCGCTGCACGAGTTCTTCAGCGCTCAGGGCCATGTTGTCGCGCAGGTAGTCGAACCCGAACTCGTTGTTGGTGCCGTAGGTGATGTCGGCGGCGTACGCCGCCTTGCGCTCAATGGGCGGCATCTGCGACAGGATCACCCCGACGTGGAGACCGAGGAACCGGTGCACCCGGCCCATCCACTCGGAGTCACGGCGCGCTAGGTAGTCGTTCGTCGTGACGACGTGCACGCCGTCACCCGCGATCGCGTTCAGGTAGACGGGGAGGGTAGAGACGAGCGTCTTGCCCTCGCCAGTGCGCATCTCGGCGATGTTGCCCATGTGGAGGGCCGCACCGCCCATGATCTGGACGTCGAAGTGTCGCTGCCCGAGCGTGCGCCGGGCGGCTTCGCGAACCGTGGCGAACGCCTCCGGCATGAGGTCGTCGAGGCTCTCGCCGCCGGCGAAACGCTCCTTGTACTCATCGGTCTGCGCGCGCAGCTCGGCGTCCGAGAGGACCTCGAAATCGGCCTCGACCGAGTTGACCTGATCGGCGACCGCTTGCAGTTGGCGGAGGATCTTTCCTTCGCCGGCGCGCATGATCTTGTCGAAGAGTGCAGGCACTGAGTTTGGCTCCTCGGACTGGCCCGGACTGAGCTGACCTGGGCGTGACACCACGCCCCGCATCGCCATCGTAGGCGAGCAGGGCGCAAAGAGAGCGGCGAGAGCCGCAGCGGAAGCGTCGGCGGCCCGATCTACGATCCGACCCATGGTCGCCGCCGTCGTGCTCCAGCCAGTCACCCAGCTCTCGGCCGACGATGCGCGGCGGCTGGCGCTCGCGGCGCAGCGTCTGGTCGGTGCGCCCGACCGGCGGGCCGAGGTGGCCGGCGTGGTGCGCGCGCTCGGCGCCGTCCAACTCGACACCATCTCAGTGCTCGCACGCTCGCATGAGCTGGTTGCCTACGCGCGCCTTGGGCCGGTCGGCCGGCAGCGGATCGAGACCGCCTATTGGGGCGGCGGCTGCTTCGAGTACTGGGCGCACGCGGCGAGCATCCTGCCGCTCTCGGAATGGCCGCTGTTCGCCTTCCGGCGGCGGCGCACCGCGATCAAGTATCGCGACCGCGGGAAGCGGCTCGCGTCGGTGTGCAAGGAGATTCTGGCCCGCATCGGTTCCGAAGGGCCCATGACCGTCACCGACCTGGGCGGGGCCCGGAAGTCGACCTACTGGTGGGACTGGTCCGACGTGAAGCTGGCAGCAGAACACCTGCTCGCCGTCGGGCAGCTGATCTGCGCGCAGCGTATCGGGTGGCGGCGGGTCTACGACCTACCCGAACGGGTGCTGCCTCCCGAGATCCTGCACGACGATCTCGCTGACGACGTGTGCAAGCTCGAACTGCTGCGGACGGCCGGTCGGGCGCTCGGTGTGGCCACCGCCACCGACTTGCAGGACTACTTCCGGCTCGCAAACGCCGACACCGTGCGGCTGCTCCCCGACACCGGGCTAGTACCTGTATCGGTCGAGGGTTGGGCTGCCGCGGCGTGGGCCGACCCCGATCAGCTCGCGCGCGGGCTGCCCCGCGGCCGGCACCGCGTGACCATGCTGTCGCCCTTCGACTCGCTGGTGTGGGACCGCAAACGCACCGCCCGCGTCTTCGGCCTCGACCACCGGCTGGAGGCCTACGTCCCCAAGGACCTGCGCCAGCATGGTTACTTCGCGATGCCGGTGCTCGCGGGCGGCCGGCTCATCGGGCGCGTCGACCCCGCTCGCTTCAACGGCACGCTGGTGGCCCGGCACGTCACGCTCACGCCTGCCTCGGCGACGCCCGCGCACCTCGATGCGACAGCACGGGCGGTCGCCGTCGCCCTTGCGGAAGCCGCCTCGTGGGTCGGGGCGACGGCCGTATCGGTCGAAAGAGTCGAGCCCAAGTCGGCGGCGCGGGCCGTCAAGGCGGCGCTCAGGTGATCTCGAGCAGCTTCTCGCGGACCGCGTACACCACAGCTTCCATCCTGGAGTGCAGCTGTAGCTTCTCCAGGATGTTCCTGATGTGGTTCTTGACCGTGTTCT
>PLCK01000087.1 GCA_003134755.1 Actinomycetota bacterium
CTCACCGGCATCTGTTTCGGCGTCACGTCGCTGCCGATGCTGCGTCCGGTCGCCGAGACGTTGGTGCTCGAGATGGGCGGCGACCCGGTCTGGATCGACGAGGCGGACCGGGTGGTCTATCACGCTGCGCTGGCTCATGCCGCGAACCATCTCGTCACGCTCGTCACGTCGTCGATGGACCTGCTGCGCGTGGCCGGCGTCGACGATCCGCAACGGCTGCTTGGCCCGCTGTTGTCGGCGGCGCTCGACAATGCTCTGCGTTTCGGCGACACAGGGCTGACGGGCCCTGTAGTGCGCGGTGACGCCGACGCCGTGCGGGCCCACCTCGACGTGCTTGCCGCCCTCGCCCCGGAGACGGCGGCCGCCTACCTTGCGATGGCGCGGCTCACGGCCGATCGGGCGTTGGCCGCCGGTCTGCTGACCGCCGCAGACGCCGAGGCCTTGCTCGGCGTCCTCGGCCGGGGGACCGCGTCATGACCGGCGTCGCGCGTACCCGTGACGAACTGGCTGTCGCCCGCGCGGGGCTGCCCGGGTCGGTGGCACTCGTCCCGACAATGGGCGCCCTGCACGAAGGACACCGGTCGCTGCTGCGCCGCGCACGCGAGGTCGCCGACGACGTGGTGGTCAGCATCTTCGTCAANNGCCCACCATGGGCGCGCTCCATGGCGGTCACCTCAGCCTCCTCCGTCGCGCCCGCGCCGACTGCGACCGGGTGGTGGTCAGCATCTTCGTCAACCCGTTGCAGTTCGCTCCTACCGAGGACCTCGATCGCTACCCGCGCACTCTCGACGCCGATCTGGCGATGTGCGCCGACGAAGGGGTCGCGTTTGCGTTCGTGCCTGACCGGGCGCAGGTGTATACCCGCGAGCCGGTCGTACGGGTCTGCGCCGGCAGCATGGGCGCACGTCTCGAAGGCGCCAGCCGCCCCGGCCATTTCGACGGTGTTCTCACAGTCGTCGCGAAGCTGTTCGGGCTCGTTCGACCCGACGTCGCGGTATTCGGCCGCAAGGACGCCCAGCAGCTCGCGCTGGTGCGGCGGATGGTCGTCGACCTTGAGCTGGCGGTGTCGATCGAGGGCGCGCCATTGATCCGGGACGCCGATGGGCTGGCGTTGTCGAGTCGCAATAGGTACCTGTCTGCCGATGAGCGGCGGTCGGCGCTCTCGCTGCCTCGGGCACTGGCTGCCGGTGCCGACGCGGCGGCGTCGGGTGCGGGTCCAATACAGATCACCGCCGCCGCTCGCGCGGTGCTCGACGGCGCCGACGGCGTGCGCACCGACTACGTTGCGCTGATCGACCCCGACGACTTCGAGGACCTTGCCGATCGACTGGCCACCGACGCGGACGCCCCGATTGCGGCGGTGCTCGCGGTAGCCGCCGGTGTGGGCTCGACCCGGTTGATCGACAATGTCTCCGTAAGCGTCCGACCGGTGAGGGGCTGAGGAACGTGCCGTCCGAGCCTCCCAACATCCAGCGGCTGGCCGCGCCGCCGCCCGGGTGGACCGCCCGCGCGGACATCGTCGTCGTCGGCAGCGGCATCGCCGGACTCACCACCGCGCTGAAGGCCCGCCGAGCCGGCCGGGTGCTGCTGGTGACCAAGACCGAACTCGACGCCGGCTCCACCCGCTGGGCGCAAGGTGGTATCGCGGCCGCCCTCGGGCCCGGTGACACGCCCGCCCAGCACCTGACAGACACCCTCGTGGCCGGAGCGGGTCTTTGTGACGAAGCGGCGGTGCGGGTGCTGGTCACCGAAGGGCCCGACCTGGTTCGCGAACTCGTCGATCTCGGGACCAGGTTCGACCTCGACCAGGCGGGCGACCTCGCGCTCACCCGCGAGGANNCACCTGCGGCACCGCATCGTGCACGCTGGAGGCGATGCGACGGGCGCCGAGATCGAGCGGGCGCTGATCGCGGCCGTGAAGGCGACCGACGGGATCGAGATCATCGAGCACGCGCTCGTCATCGACCTGCTCAAGACCGCCGACGGTCGCGCGTGTGGTGTGACGCTCCACGTCATCGGCGAGGGACGCCGTGACGGTGTCGGCGCCGCGATGGGCCGCGNNGTTCGTGCAGTTCCACCCGACCGTACTGTGGCTCGGTCCTGGAGCGGCCGGCCAGCAACCCCTTATTTCCGAGGCCGTTCGTGGTGAGGGCGCTGTGCTGATCGACGTCCGGGGAAAGCGCTTCATGGTCGGGCAGCATCCGCTCGCCGAGCTGGCTCCCCGTTACGTCGTCGCTCAGGCGATCATCCGTCAGCTGCGCGAGACCGGTGCCGACCATGTGTTGCTCGATGCGCGCGGTGTGTCCGACTTCGAGGCGCGGTTCCCGACCATTACTGCGTCGTGCCGGGCGAACGGGATCGATCCGGTGACGATGCCGATTCCGGTGGTCCCGGGCGCCCACCACGCGAGTGGAGGGGTGCGCACCGACCTGGCCGGGCGGACCAACGTCCCGGGCCTGTACGCGTGTGGCGAGGTGGCCTGCACCGGAGTCCACGGTGCGAACCGGCTGGCTTCGAACAGCCTCCTCGAAGGGCTCGTCTT
>PLCK01000230.1 GCA_003134755.1 Actinomycetota bacterium
AACCACCTCGACCTGCCGGCCATCGAGCAACTCGAGCAGGCGATCGCGACGTATGCAGGCACACTCTTGCTCGTGAGCCACGACCGAAGACTGCTCGAGGCAGTACCCACGAGACGGCGAGTGCACATCGAGAACGGCCAGCTGAAGGAAGAGGACTGAGACGTGTCACGACTCGGCAACCGGCTCGTCGTAGCGCTCGTGCTGTGTGTGGCGCTGGCCGTTTCCGGATGCAAGACGACCACTAAGACCAAGGCAACCGGCGGGACCGCATCGGCCGCCGCCTCGGGAGTCGTCTCGGCCGCCTCCTCGCAGCCCGCGAGCGCTCGTNNTCCTCGGAGACAGCCGGTAGCGCCGGTCAGCGCACTCACGCCCATTCGTCGGCGAAATCCCAACCGCGGAGCTGGGCCGGCTCGAGGCGGACGAGCACGGCGTCCCCGACCGAGTCGGCAAGCGGCACACCGGTTGGCACAGATGCGGCCGGCCGGACGCCCTGCCCCCTCCCGCCGCCGCAGGTGTTCGTGCACGTCTCCCACGTCGCACTCTCGGGCGGGAACATGGTGCTCACCTACCGGACCGCGGCGCGACTGTGCGGCGGTGAGGATGACGGCGCCTACGAGACCACCGGCACGAAAGACTTGCAGGCGAAGATCGACCCGGCGGCCAAGATCCTGATGCTGCCAGCCGATGTCGCGACGTCGTCAGCCCAGCAGATCACCGCTGCCGAACTCCCGGCCGCGATGGCGACGCCCACATTCCAGTACTTCGGGGTGACGTTCGATCCGACCGGAACCGTGGTCACGATGGAGCAGTACTTCCACCCGTGACACGGCGGGTACCGTGGAACGCGTGCTGAGGACCGCTTTCCGGGCGAAGTGGTTGCCGCGCCACGTCCTCGCGCTGCTGGCCGTCGCCGGTCTCGCGCTGCTCGGCCGCTGGCAGTGGAACGTTTCCGAGTCCGACCGCGGAAGCCTGCAGAACTCCTTCTACGCGTTCCAGTGGTGGGCGATGGCGCTGATGGTCGGCTACGGCTGGTGGCGGCTGCTTCGCGACGACGCCCACGGGCGGCCGGTTCCTCGAGCCGCGTCCGCCGCAGTCATGACCTCGGACGACGCGGCCTGGGCAGCCACCGAGCAGTTCCAGCCCGACCAGCGGGCGGTCGATCCGCAAGCCGACGACCCCGAGTCTGACCGCGAACTGGCCGACTACAACCGCTACCTTTCGTGGTTGAACACCCGCTCCGAGCAGGCGCGTTGAGTCGCGCCGCTCTAACCCGCGCCAAGCCGTCGAGGTGTCCGTGTCGCTGAAGTCTCCGCTCGACCGTTACCGGCTGCTCGCCTACATCGTCGGCGTGGGATTGGTGACCCTGGTGTTCGTCGGGGTGCCGCTGAAGTACTGGGCGCACTCACCGGGCGTCGCGAAGTACGTCGGCACGGCGCACGGGTTCCTCTACATCGTCTACCTGCTGACTTGCCTCGAGCTCGGGATCCGCTACCGGTTCGGTCCGCTGCGGCTGCTTGCGCTGGCGTCGGCGGGATTCGTGCCGTTCGTGTCTTTCATCGCCGAGCGCAAGACGACGGCCTATGTACGCAGCCGCGACGCCGCTGTGCCCGAACCCACCGACGTTCGGGCCACGACCTGATGGCGCGCACCCGGCTATACCGCAACGGTGTGCTCGAGAAGGAGAACTTTCCGGTCGAGGACATCTCCGCCTACGTCAACGACGCGGGCGTCGTCGTCTGGCTCGATCTGTGCACGGCGGACGGCGAGGGGCTCGACGCCGTCGAAGAGGAGTTCGGGCTGCACGCGCTCGCGATCGAGGACGCCGCCCACGAGCGCCAACGTCCAAAACTCGACCACTACGCGACGCACCTGTTCATCAGCGCCTACTCGGTCGAACTCGAAGCGAACACCTCCGAGCTGACGAGTCATGAGATCGCGATGTTCGTGATGCACAGCGCTCTGATCACGGTTCGGAAAGACCGTGAGTTCGATATCGACCAGGTCGTGGCGCGATGGGACGCCGCGCCCGAGCTGGTCAAGGAGGGCGCCGGCTTCCTGCTCTACGGCCTCCTCGACTACATCGTCGATGGTCACTTCGCGGCCGTGCAGGAGCTTGACGAGAAGATCGACACACTCGAAGACGAGCTCTTCGATGACACCCGCGACCGGGTGCGCGAAGTGCAGCGGAATTCCTTCGAATTACGAAAGAACGTCGTGCTGCTGCGTCGGTTCGTGCTGCCGATGCGCGAGGTCGTCAACTCGCTGATGCGTCGCGGCGAGCTCGATGTCGTCAGCGATGCGCTGATGCCGTACTACCAGGACGTCTACGACCACGTGCTGCGCGCCACCGAATGGACGGAGTCGCTCCGAGACCTCGTCTCGACGGTTCTCGAGACCAATCTGACCATCCAAGGCAACCGGATGAACCTCATCATGAAGCAGGTCACCAGCTGGGCCGCGATCATCGCGGTGCCCACCGCAGTCACCGGGTTCTACGGGCAAAACCTGCCGTATCCGGGCTTCGGGCACACGTCGGGATTCATCGCGTCGTCATTGATGATCGCGCTCGGCTCGGGCGGCCTGTACTGGGTCTTCCGCCGAAAGGACTGGATCTAGCTCTCCGGCACAGTTGCGACGCGCGGGTAACCCGTAGTCCACCAACCGAAGCCGTCGGCGCGGATTGCAAATGCTTCATAGCCAGGACAGCTCTCGAGCCAACTCGCGGCGGCGTCGCCCATTGCGAGTGCCGCAGTCGCGTAGGCATCGACGCGGGTCAGTTCGGAGCCGACGACGGTGACACTCGCCAATGTCTCGGCGGGACGACCCGTGAAGGGGTCGAGGACGTGCGCGCCCCGTTCGGCGGTGCCCGACGTGGCGACCGCGCCGTCGCGGATCGACACGACGCTCGCGAGCTCGTTCCTGTGCAGTGGATGTGCGATGCCGACCTGCCATGCGTCGCCAGGTTGCGGTTCACCAACGACCTGCATGTCACCCCCGCCGTTGACGCAATGGTTCGACGACCCTGCTGCATGCAACAACTCGCTGGCTCGCTGTATCGCCCAGCCCTTGACCAGCCCAGTCGGGTCGAGCCGGCCTGCGTAGGTCGAACTGAAGAAGCCGCCCGTCTCGCGGCCGACGGTCGCGCACAGCTCGAGCACCTCCGCTACATCAGGGTCGCAGTCGGCCAGCCGCACCTCACCTCGGCCGAGGCGGGAAATCTGGCTGTCGGCACGGTACGTGCTGAAGACGCCGTCGACCCGATGCAGCCAGCTCACGGCCGACGTGATGGCCGCGCGCATGGCCGGCCGCTGCGACTCGTCGGCGATCCGCAGGTCGAAGCTGACGACCGTGCCCATCACATGCTCGACATGTCCGACCGGCCAAAACACCGGCATCGGCACCGACGTCAACCCGTCAGGCCTTGAGCTTGTCGAGCGCCGCCTGGAGCGATTGCGCATAGGCGTCGCTCGTGATCGTGGCACCCGACACCGCGTCGATTTGCGCACTTTGAGCAGCGACGACTTCACTGTTGAGCACCGGGATCGCGAACGAGCTGATCTGCAACGAATGCTGATCGTTGTGCGGCCAGCTGACGACCGTGGCCGTGGTGATCGTGCCGTTGGTGACGGTCAGTTGCACGGTGACGATGCCGAACTGACGCCGGCCGCCTTCGCTGGCCGGAACGGCGGTTCCTGTGACGGTCTTGGTACCGGACGCCGGCTTCGACGGCGCAGCCTTGGCTGACGATGTCGACGGCGCGGCGCTGGCTGACGAGGTCGACGGCGGTGCGGACGCAGGGCCGTTCCCCGCAGGAGTGCTCTGCGCGGCAGTCGCCGAGGGCGAGCTTGCCGGATCGGGGCTGCCCGGCGTCGTCCCGGATAACGCGACCGGCGGGCCGGACTTGCTCGTTGTCGTCTTGAAACTCAAGAGGATGACAAGCCCGGCGACGGTAGCAACAAAGACGGTGACGAAACGGCGCATGACTCCTCCTCCTAGAACTCGAACGACTCGGTATGGATGTGCTTACGTGGGACGCCGACCCGGCGCAGCGCCGCACGGGCGGCGTCCATCATGCGTGGTGGGCCGCACACGTAGACGTCGTGCTGGGCGATATCGCGGACGACGCCGGCCAATCGGCGTCCCCGGAAAGGATCGGTATCGCCGCCCGACGGACCGACCAGATAGACGACCCGAGCCTGACGCCACTCGGCGATCGCGTCGAGTTCGCGGCGGAAGACGATGTCGACCGCCCTGTTGGCGCGGTAGATGAGGGTGAGGTCGCCGGGCTTCGCCGGCAACGTCTCGAAGAGCGCACGCAACGGCGTGACGCCGATGCCGCCGGCGAGCAGCAGTACCTTGCGCCGCGTACGGCGGCCCTGGGTCAGCGCACCGTACGGGCCCTCCGCGAATACCCGGGTGCCCTTGTGCAGGCTCTGCAGCGTGTGCGAGCCATCGCCGAGGGCCTTTACGGTGAAGCGCAGCAACGTATCGGTCGGAGGTGCCGACAACGAGTACGGATGCGACTGCCACCAGCTGTCGCGGGTCAAGAAGCGCCACCGGAAGAACTGCCCAGCCTCGGTGCGCAAGTCGTCGAGATGGTGACCGGTGACGTGGACCGAGAAGATCCCGGGCGCCTCGGGAAAGACCCCGTCGACGACCATTCGGTGCCGCCACATCGCACGCACCGGTACGACGAACCGGTACCACACCAGCAGCACACCGACTGCGATGTAGAGCGAGCTCCACAAATACCGCGCTGCCGGATTCGAGCTGAAGTCGACACCGGTGGAGAACTCGTGACTGAAGGACAACGCGACCGCGACGTACGTATAGAAGTGCAGGTAGTACCAGGTCTCGTAGCGCAACCGAGTCCTTGCGGCGCGCATCGACACCGCTGCAACGAGCAAGAGCAGGCCGAGCGCGACGGTCGCCATCATCACGTCGGGGTACTGGGTGAGCAGCGCTCCGGTCTGCGGGACGACCGACTCGTGGGCGGTCACCGCGTAGCCCCAGATGATGAGCAACGTGTGGGCGACCGACAACGAGACCGTGTAACGGCCCCCCATGCTGTGCCACCTGGCCAACCGGTCGGCACCGAGACCGCGCTCGAGTGCCGGCACCCTGGCCATGAGCAGCAGCAGAACGATGATCACGTAGCCGGCCAGTAGTCCGGTCACCCGGCCGGCGTTCGNNGCGTTCGTCAGCCAGTCACCGAAGGACCTGATCGACGGCGTGTCGTTCCACCAGAGGAGTACGACGACCGCGGCGCCGGCCGTCAGGAGGGTGAGGAGCAACTCCGGGCGGATGGCGGCACGGGTGCGCGGCGGGGCAGGACGGCGCTCGATGCGCCTGTCGGGCAGCACGCTCGTCATGTCACCTCCACCGGGTCGCGCGGCAGCTGGAAGGCGCGCCTGCATCCCTTATCGTCACCGACGAACCTGTCAGTGACCTGAAGACGACCTAAACTCCTGATCAGTTCGGTCGCCCCGCCTCACGCTCCGCGGCCGCGCAACCCGCGACTTCCCACTCTTGGTTCACTTCTGCCCCCTTCTCCGTCATCACGAACGAATTCCGTCGCCATTTGACGGAATTCGGTCGTGATCACCACAACGGGGCGGTCCGAAGTGGGAGGTCAGGTGACCGCGTCACGGACGCAGGCCAGGGCTCCTGACTTGGTCAGGTCGGCGAGCGCGAGGGTCAGCAGCCGGCGAAACTGCGGATCCTCACCGAGATCACCGAAGATCACCCTGATGCCGACCAGCCGGTCGACGATCGCGGCCGGCGTCGAAGCACCGGCCAGCCGAGCTGCGAACACCGCTCCGAGCGGGTCGTCGACGTCAACCGGGCGGCCACTGTCGTCGACGCGGGCGCTGACGTAACGCATCCAGGCCGCGACCGCGAGCATGCTGAGCCGTGGCTGCGGGCCGCCGGCCAGTAGCCGGTCACGGATAGTTGCGAGGAGTCGCGGCGGCAGTTTCTGGCTGCCGTCCATGGCGATCTGCGCGAGCCGATGCCGTAACCCCGGGTTGGCAAACCGCTCCATGAGCTGCCCGATGTAGGCCGCTACATCGAAGCCGTCCGGCAACGGCAATGTCAGCGCCGCCTCGTCGTCCATCATCGCTTCGAGGTACGTGGCGACACCCTCGACAGCCATGAACTGCGCGACGTGCTCGTAGCCCGCGAGGACGCCGAGATAGGCGAGCGCCGATTGCGAACCGTTGACAAGCCGCAGCTTCGCCGTCTCGTACGGCCCGACGTCGGCGGTGAAGATCGCACCGGCACGCTCCCACGCCGGCCGAGGTGTCCCGAAGTCGTCCTCGACGACCCACTGCGAGAAGGGCTCGGCTACTACCGTGCCCAGGTCGTCGAACTGCAGCAGCTCGCCGGCATCGGCGCGGTCTGCCTCGGTCGTTGCCGGCACGATGCGGTCGACCATCGTCGACGGGAAGCGCGCACTGTCCGCGATCCAGGTCGTGAGCGGCGCGCGCTCGACCGTCGGCAGCATGGCGGCGAAGTCGTCGACGAGCTGGCGCAGCGTGGCGCCATTGTGGGTGAGGTTGTCGCAGCACACGACCGTCACCGGTTCGCCACCTCGCTGCTGCCGCAGCTGAAGGCCGCGCACCAATTGCCCGACCACTGTCAGCGGCGGCCGCCCGGCGGCGTCCGCCCTGATTTCGGCGTCGTCGACGTTGAGCCGGCCCGATATCGGATCGTGCCGGTAGGCCTTCTCCGTAACGGTGAGGCTCACGACATGGGTCGACGCGGTCGCTATACGGTCGAGCAGCTCGGTCGCCTGCGTGCGAGCGAACAGCAACTCACGCAGCGGCGCCATCACCTCGACGCTGGTGTCCTGCCCGCGTGAGAGAACGCCGTACAGGCCATCCTGGGGCTCAAGGGCGTCGAGCACATTACGGCTGCGTTGAGTCACACCGCAAATCGCCCAGTGCTGTTCCCCCGAGGAGATCATTGCCCCCTGGGTGTACACGGCCTGATGGGCTCGGTGAAAAGCACCAAGACCGAGATGGACGATGCCGACGGTGAGGTCTCGCGGATCGATGGAAGGCCTTGCTGCCGCCGGAATCTGATCCCATCGCGCAACGCTCAGGCGTTGCCTCACAGGACCGGGCCGGACGGCGTCACCAGCTGTGCACCGAGCCGTCGAGCAACCGGTTGACCGGCAGCGGCGCCGCCGAGTACGGATACCTGGCGGCGAGTTCTTCATCGATCTCGACCCCCAGGCCGGGTGTTTCGGCAGGGTGCAGGTAACCGTCGGCGAAGTGATACCCGTGCGGGAACACTTCGTCGGTGGCAGCAGAATGCCGCATGTACTCCTGAAGCCCGAAGTTCGGAATGGCGAGATCGAGATGCAGGGCCGCGGCCATGCATACCGGCGACAGGTCAGTGGCGCCATGCGACCCGCTTCTCACCTGATAGAGCTCGGCGAGGTTGAAGATCCGCCGCAAGTGCGTGATGCCGCCCGCATGTACGACGGTCGCCCTGATGAAGTCGACGAGCTGCTCGGTGATGAGTTGCTGGCAGTCCCAGATCGAGTTGAAGACCTCACCTACCGCGATCGGCGTCGTCGTGTGTTGGCGGATCAGCCGAAATGCTTCCTGCGATTCAGCGGGCGTCGGGTCTTCGAGCCAGTACAGCTGGTACTCCTCGACGCGCTTGCCGAGCCGGGCCGCTTCGATTGGCGTGAGCCGGTGATGGACGTCGTGCAGCAGCCGCACATCGAATCCGTACTTGTCGCGCACCGCCTCGAAGAGAGCGGGCACGTGGTGCAAGTAGCGTTCGGTCGACCAGGTCGCCTCTGTCGGCGCGGCGCCGGCGACAGCCGGCTCGTAGAACAACTTGTCGTCGCTGACCCCGTAGACCACCGGCAGACCAGGGACGCCGACCTGCACGCGCACTGCCTTGTACCCGAGTTCGAGATAGACACCGACTTGGTCGACGACCTCGGGTATGTCCCGGCCATTCGCGTGCCCGTAGACCGTCACGCCCTCGCGGGCCCGGCCCCCGAGCAGTTGGTAGACGGGTAGGCCGGCGACCTTGCCCAAGATGTCCCACAACGCGGTGTCGACTGCGGCGATAGCGGTCATCGTCACCGGCCCGCGGCGCCAGTACGCGCCCTTGTAGAGGTAGTGCCAGGTGTCCTCGATCCGCGAAGAATCCCGGCCTATCAACGCGGGGCACACGTGATCCTGGAGATAGCTGGCGACAGCCAGCTCGCGACCGTTGAGCGTTGCGTCACCGATGCCCGACACGCCGTCGTCCGTCGTCAGTTTCAAGGTGACGAAGTTGCGCCCCGGGCAGGTGACGATGACGCGGGCATCGACGATGCGCGACCCGCGTGACGACGGTGTGCCCGGTTCGGTCATCGGGTGTCTTGCACCCATGCATGCTGTGGCTCGAGCCAGGGAATCATCTGGCGGCCCTGGCCTGCCATCACCCACAGGTAGTACAGCGCGTACCCCGGCGCAGCCACCACCGGGTGATAGCCCGACCTGATGACGGCCACATCGCCGTCGCGGACCGTGGAAACCTCTTCGCGTTCGTGGTCATAGCGAAGCTGGACGCCGAATCCGCCGGCCGGATCGACCTTGAAGAGGTAGACCTCCTCGAGTTGAACCTCGGCGGGCGGGCGGTGCACATCGTGCTTGTGCGGCGGGTACGACGACCAGTTTCCGGGCGGGGTCACGGTCTCACCGACCAGCAGGCGACCAGCGTCGTGTTCCGGGCCGAGGATCGTCCGCACCTCGCGCGCCCAGTTCGCGTGACCGACGTCAGCAGCGCGCTGGTCGGCCGGCCTGATGATCCGGGCGGACGCCGCGGGTAGGTCTGCGAGCGGCGCCGACGCGATCGCCACCTCCGCATCACCGCCGGCACTTGCGAGCCGCACGGACGAACCGGGCGGCACGTAGACGGCGTCGCCGGGGCCCTCGAAAACATTGGTTCGACCGCCCGCCCGCCCGAGCGCCCGCCCATCGACGTCCACGTCGAGTACGCCGCTCAGGATGACGATCAGCGCCTCGCCGTCGGACGTCAGCTGGAGCGGCTGGTCCTCGCTGACATCGCCGAGCTCGAGCTTGATGAGATCGGTGTCCTTGCCGGGTGTTACCAGCGTGCGCACGTCGCGATCCTTCCATATCCGGGCGCCCTAATCGCGTCAGCTTTCGGTGCTCGGCTGCGGTCGGGACCGGCTCGATCATGCAGTTGGTGTCTCGACCCGCGAGCGTGGCGCGACACCAACTGCATGATCACGGCCGAACTCGCTTAGGGTCGAGAGGAGGAAACCCGCACGAGGAGGCACCACGTGGAGTACACCCGGCTCGGCCACACCGGATTGATCGTTTCGCGAATTTCGCTCGGGTGTATGAGTTACGGCGAGCCGGCGCGCGGCAACTCGCCGTGGTCGCTCGACGAGGATGCGAGCCTCCCGTTCTTCCGCCAAGCGCTGGACGCCGGCATCAACTTCTTCGACACGGCCAACGTCTACTCGGCCGGCAGTAGTGAGGAGATCACCGGCCGAGCGCTGCTGAAGCTGGCGGCTCGCGACGATCTCGTCATCGCGACCAAAGTGCACGGCACGATGCGTCCTGGGCCCAACGGCGGCGGGCTTTCGCGCAAGGCGATCCTGACCGAGATCGACAGCAGCCTTCGCAGGCTCGGCACCGACTACGTCGACCTCTACCAGATCCACCGCTGGGACTACGAGACGCCGATCGAGGAGACCCTCGAGGCCCTGCACGACGTCGTGAAAGCTGGAAAGGCACGGTACATCGGAGCGTCGTCGATGCACGCGTGGCAGTTCGCCAAGGCGCTGTACCTCTCCGATCTGCACGGATGGCCGCGGTTCGTCAGCATGCAGAACCATTACAACCTTCTCTACCGTGAAGAGGAGCGGGAGATGATCCCGCTGTGCATCGACCAGGGCGTCGGGGTCATCCCGTGGAGCCCGCTGGCCCGCGGCCGGCTGACCAGGCCGTGGGACACGGCAACCAACCGATCCGAGTCCGACGTGTTCGGCCGGACGCTGTACGACGAGGGCGACCGCTCGGTGGTCGATACGGTCGGACAGGTTGCGAACCAGCGTGGAATCTCGCGCGCCCAGGTCGCACTTGCCTGGCTACTGGCAAAGGCAGGTGTCACCGCCCCGATCGTCGGCGCAACGAAACCGGAGCACCTCGCCGATGCGGTCGCGGCCGTCGACGTCGAGCTCACGGCCGATGAGATCGAACTTCTCGAAAAGCCCTACCAGCCGCACAACGTGGTCGGGTTCAGCTGATGGCAGCTGGTCTCGACGTCCCGGACAGCCGCGGCCGTATCGGGCTCGACCGGGTCGGCCTCGACCTGACCCGCAATCCGCGCGTGCACGTTCGCGACGTCGAGCTGCTCGCCAGCGGCTGGCATGTGTTACGCAAGACGACGTTCGACTACCTGCACGGCGACGGCCGATGGACGACAGAGCACCGCGAGACCTACGACCGGGGAAACGGCGCGACAATCCTGCTGTATGACGCCGACCGTCGCACGATCCTGCTCAGCAGGCAGTTCCGGTATCCCGTGTACGTCAACGACCATCCTGACGGGATGCTGATCGAAACTGCCGCCGGCCTGCTCGACGACGACGATCCCGAGACCGCAATCCGTCGCGAGGCGAGCGAAGAACTCGGAGTGACGGTCGGCGAACTCGAGCATGTCTTCGACGTGTATATGAGCCCTGGGTCCGTCACCGAGCGGATCCACTTCTACGCCGCGCCATACACAGCGGTGAGCAGGACAGGCGCGGGTGGCGGGCTTGTCGATGACGGCGAGGACATCGACGTTCTGGAGTTGCCATTCCAAGAGGCGCTGGCAATGGTGCGCAGCGGAGAGATCGCCGACGCGAAGACCATCATGTTGTTGCAGTGGGCGGCGCTCGACGGGCCGTTCGCTACCGGACCCGCTACGGAACTTTCGCGGCGTCCGTAAGGCTGATGACGGTCGCGGCGGCGTCGGTCGGAGTGACGTCGACGATGCTCGCGAGCTCCTGGGGCGTGACTACCAGCGTCCTCAGAACCTTCTGCCATTCCTGCAGGCTCGGGACGTCGGCGATGTGACGACGCCGGAGGCCGTCTGAGATCCACTGATCGGGACCTTCGGAGTTCATCAGGATGACGGTCACGTCGACCTCCGCGACAGGATGCGGTAACGGCTGCGGGTCAGGAGAGGAAATGGTCGGCGGAGCCGGACCCGGGGCGGCGACCGGAGCGGGGTCGCCGACCATGAGCGGCATCGGGCCGGGGTCCGAGTGATTGGTCGGTGCCTGCCACGGCACTTGTGAATGGCTGTAATAACCGGCGGTCGATATCCATACATCGGGGTCGCGGTTCGACTTCCAGGTCGGCGGCGCACCCATCGCCCAGGCCTGCGGGATGCCGAACTCCGCCTGCCACGCGCGGATCTCGGCGAGGCCGAGCATCGGGGTGTCGTGCAGGGTCGCGTGGACGACGCCGTGCACCGGGCAGCGACCATGCGGACTGAACCGCCACTCGGTCTGCAGGCAGACCGACCCGAACCTGTTGGTCTGACCTGTCCCGGGATTGGTCCCGGCATCGTGGACGAGCGCACGAGCGGCGACGTTCGCCGGAAAGAACTGGGCACGCTCACCCGAGCACGGGTCGGCGAGCAAGTGCGGCGCCGATCCCTTGCCCGAGCCGGTGAAGAACGCCAGCAGCGCTGCGAAGTCGGGCAGCGACCCGTCGGGCCGCGCGGCGTCCCAGGTGATGTGTTCGACGGCCCGGGGTGGTCCACCGAGCATCGCGCCGCCGTCATTGCCGAGGACGTGTTGTGCCGCCGTCGGCAGAAAGAGGTCAACCGCCATGACTGCCCCCAACCACGATGGTTCAGGCAGTCCAAGATAATGCGAGTTGACTCCGAGCGAAACAGCCCAGCCCCTGCGTGATTCGACTAGGCGGCCGGTTGACCGGACGAAGGCGCCTCGACCTCGCGATAGTAGTTGCGCCAGATCAGCCGGTAGACGGGGACCAGCTTCGGAATCGAACGCAGGCCGGGGATGAACGGCACGAACACGAATATCGCGGTGAGCAGCGCCATGAGCGACCACACGAGCGCGTCAGCGTTGCCGGACGTCGAGAACGGCTTCACCTGGTACCAGAACGTGTAGAGCCACAGCCAGGCCTGGCCCGGGTAGTTGCCCGTCTCGTTCATCATTCCCCACTGGTCGCCACCGAGGTGCTGCGCGCGGGCGAGGTCTTCGAGATAGGTCCCGTCCGCCATGAAAAGCAGCGGCTTCGTGTAGTCGGTCTGATAGAACCGGCCCTGCGCGAGCAGGGCGCCGTCGAGACCACCCGATTCGGCAAGACTGAGTAGCTGGGTCAGCATCACCGGGACCGGACCGTAGTCGCCGGCGGCGACCTTGGTCGGGTCGTTGTCGGGAGCGTTGGTCAATGCATCGTCGTAAGCCGATGACCAGGTTTGGCGTTGATCGGCGGTTGCGCCGGTCCAGGTGGCCAGCGCGGCTTGCAGTGCCGGCGTAGAGGCAGCGTCCTGCAAGGGGCGCACGACGAAGTCTTGCGCGCTGTCGATCGGGAGAGTCACGCCTGGCCAGTTCTGCGGAGCGATCGGGCCGACCTTCTGCGCCGCGCTCGTGTCGTGGGTATAAGGCGCCCCATAGCTGGCTGAGCCGCTCGTGCCATCGAGCTCGGCGACCGCGGTGATGACGAAGTCGTTCGGCGCACCCTTGGCCCATTCACCGATGGTCAGCTGCTTGTCGTCCGGCGACGAGAAGAGGGCGGCAAGGATCAACGTCAGGAACGTTACGACGATCAACGCGACAGTGAACTCTTTGACCAGGTCGTAGTGGCGCTTCGGGCCGGCCCAGGGTTCGGCGTCGTGGTCGTCCTCATGGGCACGCCCGCGCGCCCGCGCGAGCACGCTCATGACTCTTCCCTTGCGCCTTGCGGCCCACCAACGGGTGGTATCCGCAGCGAACGAGCGGGCAACGGCGGCACGACGCCGTGCCGGCGAACTAGGAGCACGTGCACAAGCACCAGGGCGCCGATGCCCAACGGGAGAAGCACGATGTGCCACATCAACATCTGACCGAAGTCGAGAACGTTGAAGTACGCACCTATGCCGACCGAGTTCAAGCCGTCCTTGGCCTGCGTGGCAATCCACTGCGACGCAAGGTTCTGTTGAGTCAGGTAGCCCGTGAAGGCGGCGCCGACGGATGCGAGGAACGACACGGCACCGGTGATCCAGGTCATGGCGCGCTTGCCGCGCCAGGCCGCCATGAAGAACTTGCCCCACAGGTGAATCACCATGAACGCCATGAACAGCTCGACGCTCCACAGGTGGGTGCTGTTCACGTAATGCCCGAGACTCGAGGTGTGCCACCAGGCCGGTCCCATCACCGCGAGTACGGTGCCGGTTCCCAGTACGACCATGAATGCCGAAATGGTGGCGACGCCGAAGACGTAGATCCACGACGCGACGTAGATCGGCTGCTTGTCCGGCAACAACTGCTCAGGCGGGAAGCTGCGCAGCGCGCGGCGGCGCACCCACCCGGTCCAGCTGGCGGTGTCTTCCTGCGTTTCGAGATCCGCGGTCACTTGCGTCGCCTCGTTCCGGGAAATGGCAGCAGGATCGCCGCGACGAACAGCGCGATCATCAGCGCGACAACGACCAGGTTCGCCACCGAGATCTGCACCACGCCCCAGTGCACATAGCGTCCGGGGTGGTTCAGGTTGATCGCGAGTACGGCGTGACTCAGATGCACGGCAACCTCCAGCTGGCAACAAAGTAGACCCTCGCGAACGCCCGCAGCCAGAAGGAGAGCCGATGGGCTCGCGCGGTCGGGACGTTGGTCCCCGTCGAGGTCAGCGACCGGAACGGCGATGGACGAGCGATTCGAGACTCAGGACGTGGCACGTGCTGCACGGGTCACCGCCAACGCGAAGAAGGCTCAAGCGGCAATGGAGCGCAAGGCTGGACGGGGTTTGGCGCGCTCCGCGAGTCGATCATGGCACCGATCGAACCCGCAAGACCGGATTGACTCGGGCCATTTCTGCGCCATTTGGCGGAATTGTTTCGTGCCCATGAAGCCGGGAGGTTGGTGACCACGGCGAGGTGGCGGGTGAGGCTAAAAGCGCGCCCAGATGTGACTGCGCTCGCCGAGTTGCGCAAAGGGCGCGTCTCGGAAGGCAAGTCCGCAGGTCAGGTATGGCGCGCTCGGAGGTGTCTGAGTTCACGACATAG
>PLCK01000237.1 GCA_003134755.1 Actinomycetota bacterium
GAGGAGCGGCTGAAGAAGGTCCTGAAGGAGATCCGCACCCGCGGCGACATCATCTTGTTCATCGACGAGCTGCACACTCTGGTCGGTGCAGGCGCCGCCGAAGGCGCGATCGACGCGGCGTCCATCCTGAAGCCGATGCTGGCCCGCGGTGAGCTGCAGACCATCGGTGCCACCACGCTCGACGAGTACCGCAAGCACCTGGAGAAGGACGCCGCGTTGGAGCGGCGATTCCAGCCGATCCAGGTGGCCGAGCCGTCGCTGGCGCACACCATCGAGATTCTCAAGGGCTTGCGCGACCGGTACGAGTCGCACCACCGGGTGTCGATCACCGACGGCGCTCTCGTGGCCGCCGCGCAGCTGGCCGACCGCTATATCAGCGACCGGTTCCTGCCCGACAAGGCGATCGACCTCATCGACGAGGCCGGCTCCCGCATGCGCATCCGCCGGATGACCGCGCCGCCCGACCTTCGTGAGTTCGACGAGAAGATCGCCGGCGTCCGCCGCGAGAAGGAAAGCGCGATCGACGCACAAGACTTCGAGAAGGCTGCCTCGCTGCGCGATCGCGAGAAGCAGCTGCTGACCGCAAAGGCGCAGCGCGAGAAGGAATGGAAGGCCGGCGACATGGACGTCGTGGCCGAGGTCGACGAGGAGCTGATCGCCGAAGTGCTGGCGACGGCGACCGGCATTCCGGTGTTCAAGCTGACCGAGGAAGAGACGTCTCGATTGCTGCGGATGGAGGACGAGCTGCACAAGCGGGTCATCGGCCAGGAGCCGGCGATCAAGGCCTTGTCGCAGACGATCCGCCGCACGCGGGCCGGCTTGAAGGACCCGAAGCGTCCCGGTGGCTCGTTCATCTTCGCCGGCCCGTCTGGTGTCGGTAAGACGGAGCTGTCGAAGACCCTGGCTGAGTTCCTCTTCGGTGACGAGGATTCGCTGATCCAGCTCGACATGAGCGAGTTCATGGAGAAGCACACGGTGTCGCGGCTGTTCGGTTCGCCGCCCGGCTACGTCGGGTACGACGAGGGCGGGCAGCTGACGGAGAAGGTCCGCCGCAAGCCGTTCTCGGTCGTGTTGTTCGACGAGGTCGAGAAGGCCCACCCCGACATCTTCAACTCGTTGTTGCAGATCCTCGAGGACGGTCGGCTCACCGACGCCCAGGGTCGGGTCGTCGACTTCAAGAACACCGTGATCATCATGACGACGAACCTCGGTACCCGGGACATCTCCAAGGGCTTCAACATGGGCTTCACGAAGGAGCACGACGCCCAGGGCAACTACGAGCGCATGAAGAACAAGGTTCAAGACGAACTCAAGCAGCACTTCCGGCCCGAGTTCTTGAACCGCGTCGACGACACGATCGTTTTCCACCAGCTCACCGAAGCCGAGATCGTCACGATCGTCGATCTCATGATCGCCAAGGTCGACGTGCGGATGCGCGACCGCGACATGGGCCTCGAGCTCACGCCCGCGGCCAAGCAACTGCTGGCGAAGAAGGGCTACGACCCGGTACTGGGGGCGCGGCCGTTGCGGCGCACGATCCAGCGCGAGATCGAGGACGTCTTGTCGGAGAAGATCCTCTTCGGCGAGATGAAGGCCGGCCAGATCGTGGTGGTCGACGCCGAGGGTGGCGACACTCCGGAGGCGGCGTTCACGTTCCGCGGCGAGGCCAAGCCGGCGCTGGTGCCCGACGTCCCGCCGCTCGATGCGACCCTGCCGACGCCGGTGCCGCTCACCAAGCCGGCCGCCGGAACCGCCGCCGAGTGAGTCAGTTCTAGACGTAATTAGCGAGGGTCGGCGCGCGCAAGGGCGCCGGCCCTCGCTGCGTTCTGCCGCGGGCGGTGGGTCGGGTGCTGCGCTGCCGTTCTCGCCGAGGCTGTGGGAACAACGGCGCTCTCTACCGCGCCGTAGTTCCCACAGCCTTCGGTCGGATCGCGGCGGTGCAGTCCAACGACGGGGTTAGCTGGGCAGCTGGAACAGGTCGCCGTCCACGGGCTCGATCAGCCGGTCCAAGGCCAGGCCGTCGAGGGCACGGTTGAACTGGGCGACGTCGGCCCAGCCCAACCGCAGCTCGCGTCGCTGCACTGCGTCCGTGCGGGACCGCAATACTGCGAGGATCGCACCGCGAGCCTGCCGATCGGTGCCAACGTAGGTCTGCGCTGGGCGCGCGGGTAGCTCCGATACCGGGTAGTCGGCGCGGCGCCACGCACAGCTGGCCGCGAGCGGGCACGTCGCGCACGAAGGCGCGCGGGCCTGGCAGACGAGCGCACCGAGTTCCATGAGAGCCACACTGACGGTAGCCGCCCGCTCGGCGTCCTCCGGGAGGAACTCCAGCGCGATGCGGCGCTCGGCGGCAGAGACGGACCCACGGCCGTGCGTGGCGGTACCCGAGACGGCGCGAGAGAGCACCCGCCGCACGTTCGTGTCGAGCACGGCGTGGCGCTGGCGGAATGCGAAAGAGGCGACCGCTGCCGCCGTGTAGTCGCCCACGCCGGGCAGCGCTCGCAGGAGGGCATAGTCCGAAGGTACGTCTCCGTTGTGGCGCGAGGTGATGGCGGCAGCGGCGGCGTGCAGGCGGATCGCCCTGCGCGGGTAGCCGAGGCGGCCCCACGCCCGGACGGCATCTCCAGGCGTGGCTGCGGCCAGCCCGCCCGGTGTCGGCCATCGGGCGATCCACTCGCGAAATACGGGGAGCACCCGATTCACCGGGGTCTGCTGCAGCATGATCTCGCTGACCAGGACCGCCCAAGGCGTGACGGACGCCTCGCTGTTGGGCCGCCAGGGGAGGTCACGCGCCGCGCCCGCGAACCAAGGGAGCAGTGCTTCCACCATCGGTGAATTGGTCGCGGCGGGGGCGAATCGAGGCATCAGGACCGATCCTTCCACTGGTCGGGCCGGGTGGCTGCGCCGGGCCGTTTGCCTCAAGAAATGGCACCGACGGGACGACAGGTTAGACAGTCATTGGACGAGCCCGCACCGGGCCGAGCGGATCGAGGGAGTGCTCAGGTGACGGTTGCGCGCAGCGCCTCAACGCCTGCGTCCGCGGCCCTCGCTGGGCCCGTCGCACCTGCTGCGGTCACGACCGCGACCCAGAGCCAAACCTCAGCGCCGGGCATGGCCCAGGACCAGGCCGCCGTCACCGTCGTGCTTGTCGAAGACTCCGGTGTCGAGCGTCGCTTCCTGCGCACCGCCATCGGGGCGGACCCGGGCCTCAGCGTCGTCGGTGAGGCCCGTACCGGCCGCGACGCCCTCGCCCTTGTCGAACGCATGCGGCCCTCCGCGGTCGTGCTCGACCTCGACCTGCCGGGAATGACGTCGATCGAGATCATCGAACGGATCATGGCCAGCGTTCCGACGCCGATCCTGGTGTGCTCCGCCGAAGGGGACGCCGAGCGGGCGGCCGCGGCGCTGGCTGCCGGTGCTGTCGACGTCGTCGCGAGGCCGACCGCACGTGACGCCGACCGCACGTCGTATGCCGAGGCGCTGCGCCGCGGCGTCCGGGT